>NZ_CP022297.1:3741501-4053293 GCF_017310015.1 Marinobacterium iners | reverse complement strand
TCAATAACCGACTGACACGACCCAATATGCGCGGCGAAGACATCATTCAGGAGTCATTGTTCACGACCGTCCATCTGGACACCTTCGTTCCCAGTGAACACCCATTACGACCGATTCGGCAACTGATCGATGAGGCCATGAAGCGGCTCAACTGGCTATTTGATCAGATCTACGCCGAAGGTGGCCGTCAGTCGATCCCGCCTGAGCGTCTGATTCGTGCACAGCTGTTGCAAGTCCTGTTCTCGATTCGCAGTGAACGGCAGCTGGTAGAACAGATCAGCTACAACCTGCTGTACCGCTGGTTCGTTGGGCTGACCATTGATGACCTGGTATGGCACCACTCAAGTTTCAGCACCAACCGGGATCGACTGCTGGAGCATGATGTCGTTACTCATCTGTTTGAAGAGGTGGTCAGTCTGGCACGGGAGCGCAGTCTGCTTTCAGACGAGCATTTCAGCGTCGATGGGACGCTGATCCAGGCCTGGGCATCACAGAAGAGCTTTCGCCGTAAGGACGGTACGGGCAATACAGATGACGATGGTCCTGCCGGACGCAATGCTGAACGCAACTTCAGGGGTGAGAAGCGCAGTAATGAGACCCACGCATCTACCACAGATCCAGAGGCTCGACTGGCCAAGAAGTCGCGGGGTAGTGAGTCACGCATGGCGTACATGGGGCACACGGTCATGGAAAATCGCAATGGCCTGATTGTGAAGGCGGCGGCCAGCCTCGCAACAGGTACGGCTGAACGCGATGTTGCAGCTGAACTGCTGGCCAGGCTGCAGGGCAGTCATCGCAAAACGGTGGGGGCTGACAAAAACTACGATACCCAGGGCTTTGTTTCGGCTTGTCGAAAGATGAAGATAACGCCCCATGTGGCACGAAATGAAAGCCGACCTGGGGGCTCCGCGATTGATGGGCGTACCAGTCGCCATGCGGGTTACACAATCAGCATGCGTCAACGAAAGCGGGTAGAAGAACCCTTTGGCTGGGGTAAAACCATTGGACCCATCCGGCAAGTGATGATGCGCGGTCGGGAGAAGGTTCACAGCCTGTTCCAGTTCACGATGATGGGTTGGAACCTGGTCCGCATGCGCAATCTACAGGGATAGTCCTCTTGAAGGCCCGGAATGGCTGCTGAGCACCGAATATATAGTCCAAAATGGCTAAAAACACGATTCAGCGGCGCCAAAATTGATCAAAAAACAAACATGGCTGTTGAAGTCTGTCAGATTTTCAACAGCCTGTTAGGCCAGAGCCTGCATCCAGTGATCGATAGCTCGTGCAATTCACACCTCGCCCCAAAAAGTGTTTGCAAGATAACCAGCAATCCCCTAGAATTTCGCGTCTTGATTTTATACCCCGTGGATTATCAGCCACCTCACGTACATCAGTGTAAGTAGGACTGAGGCAATGAAAAGAACATTTCAACCCAGCGTTTTGAAACGCAAACGTAATCACGGTTTCCGTGCTCGCATGGCAACTGCAAATGGCCGCCAGGTTCTGAACCGTCGTCGCGCTAAAGGTCGTAAGCGTCTGTCTGCTTGATTCAGATTCTGAATAAGGTCGCATGACTGAATGACCGATTTTCGATATCCCCGCCGTCTGCGACTGCTGACGAGCGGGGATTTCTCGCGTGTATTTGACCGCGCAGATGTCAAAGTACCGGACCAGCACCTGCTGATTCTGGCCCGCCCCAATGATCTTGGTTATCCCAGGATCGGATTCGTAATCTCGAAGAAAAATGTCCGTCGGGCGGTGAAACGTAACCGCGTTCGGCGTATCATTCGCGAGTCTTTTCGCCTGCATCAGCATGAACTCCCAGCACTGGATATGATTATTCTCGCTCGCAAGGGCCTGGATACTCTTGAAGGCACCGAGTTGAATGCCGTTATCAGGCGCTGTTGGTCGCGTGCCGGCAAGAAAGCGCGAAAGCTCACATAACAAACTGATGGTTCTACCACCATGGATGTACAGCGAGTCATACTGATTGCCGCTCTGGCACTGGTATCCTACCTGATGGTATTGCAGTGGAACGAGGATTACGGTCCCTCCCACCAGCCTGAACAACAGGTCACCAGCTCTTCCGCCTATTCCACTGACCCGGCATCAGCCGTTTCAGAACTGCCACAGGCATCCGATGCTGCGGCAAGTGCGGATATTCCCCAGACCGGAACAGCTACAGAGGGTGCCGTCCAAGCATCTGCCACCAGCCTGATCAAGGTCCGCACTGACGTGCTGGAACTGCTGATCGACCCACGCGGTGGCGACATCATTCAGGCCGCTCTGCCACAACATCAGGGGGCACTGAATTCAACTCAGCCCTTTGTCCTGCTGGAGCAGAATGCCAACCGTACATATGTCGCTCAAAGCGGCTTGATCGGGCCCGACGGGCCTGATGCCAATGTCACGGGCAGGCCGCTTTACACCAGCGCTCAGACTGAATACACACTGGAAAACGATACCCTGACCGTGGATCTTGGCCTCACCACCGACAAGGGTGTTGAAGTGACCAAACGCTTCACCTTTTTCCAGGGTGAATACCGGGTTGGAATGGAATACCTGATCAAGAACCCGACAGAAGCACCTTTCCAGGGTGTGCTCTTCGGCCAGATCAAGCGTGATGGCTCGAGTGACCCCTCACAGCAGAACAGCATGGGCATGCAGTCCTATCTGGGCGCTGTTTTCTCCACCGCCACAAACAACTACCAGAAAGTTGATTTCGGCGATATGGATGATGAGCGGTTCAATGTCTCCAGCCCTGACGGCTGGGTCGCTATGGTTCAGCACTATTTCCTCAGCGCATGGATACCGGAACCGGGCACCGAATACACCTACCAGTCCCGCAAGCTGAACGGCAATTACATTGCAGGCTTCCTGTCGCCCACCTTTACAGTGTCCCCAGGACAGTCTGAAACCGTCAGCGCCACTTTCTATGCCGGCCCCAAGGATGTTGACCAGCTCAAGCTGATTGCTCCTGACCTGGACCTGACCATCGACTACGGCTGGCTGTGGTGGATTGCCTCCCCACTGTACATGCTGCTGAAGTGGATTCACTCACTGGTTGGCAACTGGGGCCTTGCGATCATTGGCATCACCATCATCGTCAAGGCTGCGCTGTTCCATCTGAACGCCAAGGCGTTCCGCTCGATGGCGAAAATGCGCAAGTTCGGCCCTGAAATGGCGCGCCTGAAAGAACTCTATGGCGACGATCGTCAGAAGATGTCTCAGGAAATGATGAAGCTGTACCAGAAAGAGAAGATCAATCCGCTGGGAGGCTGCCTGCCGATTCTGGTTCAGATGCCGATCTTCATCGCTCTGTACTGGGTACTGATGGAGTCCGTCGAACTGCGTCATGCGCCTTTCTACGGCTACATTCAGGACCTGTCGCAGATGGACCCGTACTTCATTCTGCCGATTCTGATGGGCATCACCATGTTCATTCAGCAGATGCTGAACCCGACACCGCCCGACCCCATGCAGGCGAAGCTGATGAAGATGCTGCCAGTGATCTTCACCTTCTTCTTCCTCTGGTTCCCGGCAGGTCTGGTTCTGTACTGGCTGGTGAACAACATTCTGTCGATTGCCCAGCAGTGGGTCATCAACAAACAGATCGAAGCAGGCAATGCTGCCAAAGACTAAAGGCATGCTCTGCAGGTAAAATGAAAAGGCTCCCACGGGAGCCTTTTTCGTTGTGTTAAGGAGACCACCATGCTCAGCAGTGCGCAGGACACCATCGCAGCCCAGGCAACGCCCCCCGGCCGAGGCGGTGTTGGGATTATCAGACTGTCCGGGCCCGATGCGCTTGCCATCGCGCAACAGCTGCTGGGCTTTACACCAAAACCCCGTTACGCCCACTACACCCCGTTCCTGGATGGACAGGGCGAACAGCTGGACCAGGGCATTGCGCTCTACTTTCCCAATCCTCACTCCTTCACTGGTGAAGATGTGGTTGAACTGCAGGGGCATGGCGGTCCGGTCATCATTGACCTTCTGCTGCAACGGGTAATCGCCCTGGGCGCACGACTGGCACGCCCCGGAGAGTTTTCCGAGCGCGCTTTCCTCAACGACAAGCTGGACCTGGCCCAGGCAGAAGCCATTGCGGATCTGATCGACAGCTCGTCAGAGCAGGCCGCCCGTTGCGCACTGCGCTCACTGCAGGGCGCATTTTCCGAGCGTGTGCATGCACTGGTGGAATCCCTGATTCAGCTACGCATCTATGTGGAAGCCGCCATCGACTTCCCAGAAGAAGAGATCGACTTTCTTGCAGATGGCAAGGTGCAGTCAGACCTGGCACTGATCCTCAAAAATCTGCAGCAGGTGCGTCAGGAAGCACGACAGGGCAGTCTGTTGCGCGAAGGCATGAATGTGGTCATTGCAGGGCGCCCCAATGCCGGCAAGTCCAGCCTGCTCAACGCACTGGCGGGGCGAGACACCGCCATTGTCACCGACATAGAAGGTACGACACGCGATGTGCTGCGCGAGCATATCCATATTGATGGCATGCCGCTGCATATCATCGATACCGCCGGGCTTCGCGATGCCCCTGATGCCGTCGAACGCATCGGTATTGACCGCGCCTGGGAAGAGATCCGCCGCGCCGACCGCATTCTGATGATGGTCGACAGCAGCCATTCAGCGACCACTGATCCCTCTCAGTTATGGCCCGAACTGGCCGATCACCTTGACGACTTCAGCCATGTCACACTGATTCGCAACAAGGCCGACCTGACCGGCGAACCGGTTGGCATGCGTCAGGAAGGTGAATACAGCCTGATTTCTCTAAGTGCCAAACAGGGGCTGGGAATTGATCTGCTGCGCGAGCATCTAAAGCAGGTAATGGGTTTCAATGCCACAACGGAAGGCGGATTCATGGCACGTCGCCGTCATGTCGATGCACTGGAACGCACTCGTCAGCTGCTTGAAACCGGAGCCGAACAGCTCGAAGCGCACGGAGCCGGCGAGCTGCTGGCCGAAGATTTGCGCCAGGCACAACAAGTACTCAGCGAGATAACCGGTGAGTTCAGCTCGGATGATCTGCTCGGCAGAATCTTCAGTTCATTCTGTATCGGTAAGTAAAACGCTCAAAAAGATCGAAAAGCATCCAATCAAATACAAATAAGCCATTGTTTTATAAAGAAATTTATTCTATTTCTTTGCAGGCAATTTGATCCGTTTTGCCCCCTCTTGCTCCGTGTGTGCTCCGAGTATAAGTTTTCGGAGCACTCGGAGCACAAAAGGAGCAAAACATGAAAATCACTATCCAGAAACGCGAACCAGACAAGAACGGCCACCGTGCCTTGCGACTGGTCTACTATCACGGTTCCAAGACGGGTCAGAACGGTTCTCGGGCGCAGAAGCGCTCATATGAGCCCCTGAACCTGTTCCTCTACGACAAACCCCGCCTTCCGGCGGAGCGTGAGCACAACAAGACCGTGAATCAGAAGGCTGAGGCCATACGGGCAAAGCGGCTGTTGGAAATCGAGTCGTCACGACATGGATTGGACGATCGGACCAAGCTGTCTGCCAGCTTCTTCGATTACTTCGACCAACTCACCGACGAGAAGGCTTCCGGAAGCAAATCCAACCATTCGATCTGGATCTCCACCCGTCATCACCTGCACCGTTACCATGGCTTGTCTGAACTTACCTTTGAGCAAGTCGATAAACGATTTCTGGAGGGGTTCCGGCATTACCTTCAGCATGAAGCCACTACCAAATCGGGTACCAAACTGGCCAAGAACACGACTAGCAGTTACTTCAACAAGGTTCGGGCAGCGCTCAACCAGGCCTATCGGGACGGCATTGTCCGCGACAACCCGGTTCAACAGGTTAAGTCCATCAAGCCGGAAAACACGAAACGGACTTACCTGACCTTGGAAGAGGTCCGGGCTCTGACCAAAGCCGAATGCCGGTATGACGTGCTGAGGCGGGCTTTCCTGTTTTCCTGCACTACTGGCCTTCGCTGGTCAGATATCCACAAGCTGGTCTGGGGTGAGATAGAGGAATTCGCCGATGGCCACTACCGCATCATTTTTCGGCAGAAGAAGCTGGTGAACGCCGGGAACTCACTGCAATACCTGGATCTTCCAGACTCAGCGGTGAGATTGTTGAACCTGGAGAGTCGCGGTAAGCCAGGTGATAGGGTATTCAAGGGTCTGAAGTACGACTCCTACACCAACGTTGCATTAGCGCAGTGGGTCATGCGGGCAGGAATCACCAAGAACGTCACTTTCCATGCCGGACGGCACACCTTTGCGGTCAATCAACTGGCCAGGGGTGTGGATATCTACTCGTTGTCCCGGCTTTTGGGCCACAGCGAGCTCAGAACCACGGAGATCTACGCGGACATACTCGAAACTCGCCGTACAGAGGCCATGAGGAGTTTTCCTGACATATTTGAGGAGACACTGGACGAGGTTGGGGAATGTGCAGCCTAAGTGACGAGAGGGGCTTTCACAGCCCCTCTTTAAACCTGCCCCACATCATAAACTCCGTCGTCCTGGTCTTCGATGGCTCACCAGGTGCTGAGCAGCCGCCTTTTCGATTTCGTCCGCTGTCGCGATCCGGTTGGACTGGAGCCACTTCAGGATATCTGCGCGGCGAAAGAAAATCCGGTGACCATTTGGCTTGAAGTGTGGGATCTTCTTTTGGGAGGTTAGCTGGTACAGGGTACTTTTCTTCAGCCCCGTATATTCCGCACAGTCTTCAAGACTCATGATCTCCTTGTCGGCCTCCGAGGCCTTGCTGCCACCGATATGATCCAAAATTATTTTTTTGAGGACCATCATGTCCTGCAACACCCGTTGCAGCATTTCTTTTTCTGTCATCTCTCTACCCCTACACCGCCATAACCAAAGTGGGAAAACTGGGAAATTGGGAACACCGTGTCAGTCCTCATGTTCAATCCTCTCCAGTTCTTCAAGCTGTCGCCTAACTTGGTCAGGCCTGAGCGCGAAAAACCGCTGCAAATCTCCATTGACCCTGGTTTTGTAGGTCCCCCGGGAGCGCTCATTACTCACCAGGCAGTCGCGCTGTAACAGCACCTCCACTTCCCTCATGTAATGGGTCGGCAGCCCGAGCCGCTTCAGGAAGTGCGATTTATAGATCAACCACAACTCGCGTCCCTCGTGTGAGCGTCGAAAACCAGCTCCCCCCTGGCCACTCGCTTGTTCAATATCACTGAGACTGCGCTCCCAGACTTTCATGGCTCGCTCCAGCGCTTTGAGAAGCCGGAATTCCTCAGAGTTTCTGGAGTGGCCTCTATTATCCAGCCAAGCCTTCAAGGTTCGGTGGACGGCTGCCAAGGACTCTTCCTCGCTCCAAGGGAGAATGAAATTCCTACTACCGAGACAAAGTGCCGCCCCTATGAGCGCAAACCGCCTGATGACCCGTTGCACCTGCGATGCCATCTGGTCTCGTGTCCAAATACCGCTTAGGCGACCAATTTCGTGACTCAGGTAGCTGTTCAGCTCGTCATGGCGCTCGGTCAGTAACGCAATCCATTCACGGAAAACAGTGCCGTGATAGCGCTGACACGACAGTTTCAGCTCGTCCACGAATTGCTGAGCATGTTTATGACCGTGCAATTCATCAAATGCCCCATGAGTGCCAAAGATTGGAATTTCTACCAAACGTATCTGCTGGCCTGCGCGTAACGGTTTACCGATCTGCTGAAGTAGCTCGGCAATCCAGATTTCGCCGCTACTCAACACCAACGTTCGCCAGTGCGAAGTTGTGGCCAACTCGCCCGAAACGTTGGCGCGTAGCTTCCCTGATCCGTTCATGATCTGATAGATCGCCGTATCGATGTCTTCTGGGCGAGCCATGCCGATCTCATCTAACGGCAACAACATGTCGTTGTGCTCTGATGAGACTGCCGCTAACCCGTTACTGGTTGAGATCCAACTGCGGACATAGCGATTGCTCCCGTAGACGCTGGCCGCCAATTGCAACAAGGTCGTCTTCCCAGTCGACGATGCTCCAACCAGATGGATTGCGCCATTTTCCATACCAGCAGGCGCAATAAGTGGCGCAGCCAGTGCCGTGCCAATGCTGAATATTGCTAACGGGTTGCCTCGGCATAGCTGACCGACATAAGTCTGCCAGTCGCTGAGATTTCCAGACTCCTCTAATGTCGGAGTGCCTGATAATTGGCCTACGAAATGGTGCGGCTCGCCAGCTGAGCCGATCGTCCAGTTACTGGTGGCAAATACTCCACCGTGCCAACCCGTTCGATTAACCACTGTTGCCGGTTCGGCGAGAGCCATCTGTTCCAACAGATAGTGCTGAAGCCGACTCCAGCTTGCCTGCCCGGGTGTCAGTGGATAACCGGTATCAACCAGCATATCTCGCACCTGTCGGGCATTATCGCTGTTGAGATCTCGGGCATAGACGACCTCACGTAGCTTCACACCATCGAAATTCTGCCATTCAAGCAACGCTCCGTGTCCGTGCCGTTTGTCGGTTAACCTGGTTCGAGCCATTACCTGAATCCAACCGCCTACACGCTGCCAGTGGTCACCTGACAATGCATAGAGCCCGTCTTCTTGCAGTTTGTATTGCATCAGCCCGCACCTCTCACAGCTTGTCCAGCCAAGCTTTCACATCCTGATAGCGAAAGCGAACGGCTCGGCCATTGGGGTTAGGCTTCACTGGTGCCGGGAACCGACCTTGTTTTACGTAAGCGCTAGAGAATCAGCACCTTTTTTCCAGCCACTAACCGCCGCACACTGATTCCATCGTCACCTACGCGAGGAATCAGTTATGAACTCAGCCGAGCGCACACACTACTGGCAACAGTACATTGAACACTGGCGCGATACCGGGCTATCCGGCGCTGCTTTCTGCAAACAGCAATCGCTGTCCTATCACCAGTTTGTCTATTGGCGCCGCAAGCTCGAAGGTACAGATGATGCGACCGATACCGAGCGCTCACCAACACCCGGCTTTGCTCGCGTCACCCAGGTGGCCGCTTCACCGCTATCGGATGATCTGACCCTGAGGCTTCCGGGTGGCATGGCCATTACAGGCCTGCATGCCGGTAATGTTGACCTGCTCGGTGCAATCCTGAGGCAGCTCTGATGAAACCGCGGTATCTGCGTCCCTCTCGGTCCATGCCCGAGATCTATCTGTACCGTGAGCCCATTGATTTTCGCAAGCAGGCCAATGGTCTGGCGGTGCTGGTTGAGCAGGAGCTGGGACATAGCCCTTTTACCGGTGCCCTGTATGCCTTCACCAACCGGCAGCGCAATAAGATCAAGTGCCTGATGTGGGAAGACAACGGCTTCATCCTCTATTACAAGGCGCTGGCCGAGGAGAAGTTCAAGTGGCCAAGCCCGGCTGATGAGCTCATGCCGTTGACCGGCGAACAGATCAACTGGTTGCTCGATGGTTATGACATCAGCCTGCTGCAAGGCCATAAAACCTTGCATTATGAGGCCGTTGGATAGCGGGTTTTGGGTGCTTCAACTGGCTGTTTTTGATATAATTTTGCCCATGAAAACACAGCCCAAAACCACCTCAAAGACGCCTGAACTCAGCGGTTTATCCACCGCTGACTTGCTGTCGATGGTGGCCGGGCTGCAGCAGCAACTGGCCTCGAAAGAGGATGAGCTTGAGCAGCGGGATCAGGTCGTCAAAGAGCGCGACCGGCAACTCCAGCAGCGCGAGCAATACATCCTGTTGCTGGAAGAGATGCTGCGTTTGCAGCGCATCCAGCGCTTCGCGGCCAGCAGTGAGAAAACGGCCCACCAGATCCACCTGTTCGATGAGTCCGAGCTGGAAGCCGAGATCGATCAGCTGCGGGATCAGCTCCCGGACGATATTGAAGTCGCTGAAGACGATACCCCTGCTGCCGCGTCTACACCCAAACGCCGTCAGCGCGGCTTCTCCGATAGCTTGCTGCGTGAGCGCATCGAGCTGCGGCTGAGTGATGAAGAGAAGGCCGGGGCCGTCAAAACCTTCTTCACCAAGGTGAAGGAAGAGTTGGACTATATCCCGGCTCAGCTCAAAGTACTGGAATACTGGCAGGAAAAAGCCGTGTTCGAGACGAACGGCGACGAGCGGATCGTAGCCGCGGCTCGCCCGACACACCCGCTGGGCAAATGCATCGCCACCCCGGCCCTGCTGGCCTACCTGATCACCTCCAAATATGCCGATGGTCTGCCGCTGTATCGTCAGGAGCAGATGTTCAAGCGTCTGGGCCATGAGCTGAGCCGCACCAGCATGGCGCACTGGATCATCCGTCTGGATGAGGTGTTCAAACCCCTGTTCAACCTGATGCGGGAGGCGCAGAACAGTGCGGCCTACCTGCAGGCCGACGAAACCCGGATCCAGGTACTCAAAGAGGACGGCAAGGCTGCCCAATCCGATAAATGGATGTGGGTGACCCGGGGCGGACCACCCAGCCAACCATCAGTCCTGTTCGCCTATGATCCTTCCCGAAGCGGAGCGGTACCCGTACGCCTGCTCGATGACTTCAAGGGTGTCCTGCAGGCCGATGGTTACTCCGGTTATGCGCAGATCTGTTCAGCCAATAAGCTGACCCGCATCGGCTGCTGGGATCACGCCCGCCGCAAGTTCATCGAAGCGACCAAAGCGGCCAAGCCGGCGGGTAAAGGCAAACAGGCCAAGCTGTCCAAAGCGGATGTGGCACTCAGTCACATCAACAAACTGTATGCCATCGAACGTCAGATCAAGGACCTGAGCATTGCCGAACGCTATCAGATCCGTCAGGCATCGAGCCTGCCTCGACTGGAAGCGTTCAAGGCCTGGCTGGACGCCAACGTGGGTCGCGTGATGAAAGGCGGGTTAACTCGCAAAGCTATGGAATACACCCTGAACCAGTGGCCCACCCTGATCGGCTACTGTGAGCGGGGTGACCTGCACATCAGCAACGTGCTGGCCGAGAATGCCATCCGTCCGTTCGCCGTGGGTCGCAAGGCCTGGTTGTTCGCGGATACCCCGCAGGGCGCTCACGCCAGCGCCACCTGCTACTCCCTGATCGAAACGGCCAAAGCCAACGACCTGGAACCCTCGGCGTACATCCGGCATGTGCTGGAGCGTATCGCCAACGCCGACACACTGGAAAAGCTGGAGCGACTGCTGCCCTGGAATGTTGAACTGGAGCGGACTTCAAAAAAAGTGGCGCAGTACAGTTAAGGGCAAGTGGGTCGTTTTAACGGCGTGTAGATGCCGCCGGCTCTCGCCAGGTTTAAAGCCCGAGACTCTTCAGGATTGTAAGCTCGTGGGTTGGCCGCACAGCCAGCCAGGGCAGCGGCCAATATTGCTGTAGTTAAGGGTGCTAATCTTTTCATTATGTCCTCCTGCTTTTATTAAATATTCTCATGAGGTTGAGAATATGCAAGAGGAAAACTAAAAATAATCCTTTTAGATCAATAGTTTGTACTAAAAGAACAAAGTTAAAAACCGGACGTAGCGAAAAGTTGGCGGGGCAGGCATATCTTTGGCTATAAAAGAAAATGGCACTTTTGATCAGCAGAGGTTACCTATGGACAGCGTCGTCGCAATTACTCTGACGGCGGTGGCAGGTGCTATTCTGGATGACCCGGAACCAAGGTCGCGGGGCCATTCTTATTGACTCCGGCTGTTTACTGGTAAGAAAACGCGGTCATTTGTTTTACTGATTAGGAATCTATATCTGATAGGATCAGTCAAATATTCAAAGAAAGATTATTGTGGTTGACTGATTTAGCGTTGGGAGGCATTTATCCAAGTAGAAGAAGAGCTTGCGGCCATTGCATTGAGGTTATCTGAGCTTGAGAAGGAAAAAGTAGCCTTACTTTCCCGGAGGAACGAGCTTCAGCAAGGTGCGCAACCATCCACGTCAATGCAATTGACTCCCAACCAAAAAGCAGAGTTATTCCGGGGCCTCTTTCGCGGCCGACAGGATGTCTATGCGGTTCGCTGGGAAAGTAGCTCGAATGGACGTTCCGGTTATGCTGTCGCCTGTGCAAACGAGTGGGTACAAGGCATCTGTCAGAAACCCCGGATCAAGTGCGGCGAGTGCCCGCACAGAAAGCTCAAACCTCTGGATTTCAAAGCAGTGTATGACCACCTGTCCGGCAAGCATGTTGCCGGGTTATATCCTTTATTGCCGGACAGTTCCTGTTATCTGCTGGCTGTAGATTTTGATAAGGAGGACTGGAGAGCAGATGTTCGTGCGCTGGCCCAGACTTGTCGTGATGAAGGTGTCCCTTATCTTGTAGAGATCTCCCGGTCAGGTGCGGGCGCCCACCTATGGGTCTTCTTTTCGGACGCTGTTCCAGCCTGGTCCGCGAGGGCTTTGGGGTTCAAGCTGCTGGACAAAGCCATGGAACGTCACCCGGGCCTGTCCTTCGATTCTTATGACCGGCTATTCCCCAACCAGGATACGATGCCCGATGGTGGATTTGGCAATTTGATTGCCCTTCCGCTTCAGCATGAGGCGCGAAGTCGTGGATGTACTGTATTCGTCGACGATAAGCTAACCCCGTATCCGGATCAGTGGGCGCTACTTAGTAAGCAAAAGACCGTTTCGCTGGCTCAGCTTCGAGATATCGTTGGAAATGAGCCTGATTCCGATACGATAGCAGAAGTTGCGTTGCCGTGGGAACAAGCTTTACCGGTCGATACAGGGATAATTTCAGGATGTCCCGAGAGCATCACGCTTACCCTGGCCAATCACATTTATATGAAGTTGTCAGACATACCAGGGACACTGGCGGCACGAATAAAGCGCATGGCGAGCTTTGCCAATCCAGTATTTTTCAAAACCCAGGCACTTCGATTTTCAACTCATGGCATCCCTCGTTACATATCATGTGCCCGGATTGAGCAAGGTTATATCTCGGTACCGAGAGGCTGTTTTGATGATCTTCAGGCATTGTTGCACGAACAGGGAATAACAGTAGAAATCGATGACCGCAGAATGCCCGGCCAGTTGCTGCCGGAAGTCAGCCTGAAAGCAACGCTGCGTCGTGATCAGAAAAAGGCTGTGACGGCGCTTGCCGATCACGATACCGGAATACTTCATGCTCCGACCGCTTTCGGCAAAACCGTAACCGCTATTGGCATTGTCGCCAAGCGGCAGGTAAACACGCTGATCCTCACTCACAGTCGTCAGTTACTGGATCAATGGAAGGAGCGCCTGGAGACCTTTATTGAGGGTGCCTCCGTAGGTGTGATTGGCGGTGGCAAAATGAAACCTACTGCCTGATTCCGTGACTTACAACCCCACTCACACCTCTACAACACTGTAACCACGCGGCCTGCGGCGGTAATATGGACGCCATTCTCGATTCACCCAGGCAGTGATATCTGACTATGCGTACCTTCAAGCTTGAACAGTCAAAAACCGAGATTATCACACCCCACGGTGGTCTGGCGCTGGTTGGGCACAGCGTGAACAGGATGACCTCTCTGGCTAAGACCTCGCGCTCCATCGTCAAGCGCCATGGCATCGCCAACATCGACCTCATCCGTACCTACCTGGGGTTGATTTGCCTTGGCAAGAGCGACTTCGAAGCGGTCGAGCACGCACGCCATGATCCCTTCTTCAAAGCGGCCATGGGCATCAAGCAATCACCTTCATCGGCCCGGCTGCGTCAGCGCTTTGATGAAGATGCCCGCGCACTGATCCCGTTATTGGATGAGGCCAGCGTCGAGTTTCTGTGTAACGCTTCGGTGCCTATCGGCACACTCACCACCGGGCACGTGCCACTGGATATGGACGTGTTTCCCATGGACAACAGCAACAGTAAAAAAGAGGGCGTGGCCTATACCTACAAGGGGCATGACGGTTATGCCCCCATCGCGGCCTACCTGGGCACGGAGGGCTGGTGTCTGGGCTGTGAGCTGCGACCGGGTAACCAACATGCCAATAAAGAGTTTATTCACACCCTCGACCGGGTGCTGCCTCGAGTCCGAGAGCTGACCGATGCACCGCTACTGGTACGTCTTGACAGCGCCCATGATGCCGCCGAGAACCGGGGGTACTTCCGTGCGCACGGGGCAGACTACCTGATTAAGTGGAACCCCCGCTCACAAGATGGACTGGCCTGGGTCGACAAGGCTCATGCGGCCGGCGCACTTTGGTGCCATACCCGACCGGGCAAAATGGAAACGCTGGTAAGCGAACCGCTGGATGGCACGGACGACCGCCTGATCGTCAAGGTGACGGTGCGCCAGAGTGACAGTTCAGGACAGCTGTTTTTGGAGCCGGAGGTCAGCCTGGAGGGCTGGACGACTTCACTCACATCGGACGCAGCAGATAACGCCAAGGTCATTGCGCTCTACCAGGATCACGCCACCAGCGAACAGTTCCACAGTGAGTTCAAGACTGATCTGGATCTCGAACGTTTGCCGTCAGGGAAGTTCGATACCAACGACCTGGTCATAGCCTTTGCCGTACTGGGCTACAACATACTGCGTTGGATGGGACAGAACGCGCTATTGGGGCCGGATGCACCGGTGCGTCATCCGGCCAAGCGTCGGCGGCTGAAAACCGTGATTCAGGAACTGATGTATATGGCCTGTCGCTTAGTCAGCAGCGGTCGTCGTCTCCACCTGCGCTTCGGACGACATTGTCCCGGTTTCGGGGCATTCAGTCGCGTCTACGGGCTGGCCTGATCCGGACTGTCGGATTTACAGCCATTCAAAATAGCCACACGCCCGAGCGCCATGCATGGCAGGGTATGCCTTGGCCTGCAGACAGAATCGAGACGAAATACTGCGGTGAGAAGCATGATCGATGCTGCAGTGGCGTAGATTAACCCGGTACACGTTAGATAAGATCGAGCTGTGTTAAAGAGCGAGGTCGTCTTCAGTGCTGGGTGCTGCAACAGCGGGTGAAGTCACTGATTCAGGTACTGGTCAGATCGACGTTGCTACCTATCAAAGCCTGATCAACAAGAAAGATAATACGGTTTCAAGTAAAGTCCGGGAATACGGGCAGGTCATCATCGATGAATGCCATCACATTTCAGCTCCCCGTTATGAAATGCTGCTTAACGAAGTCAGCGCCCGATATGTTGTAGGCCTCACCGCAACGCCTGACCGTCAGGATGGCCACCAAAAAATCATGTTTATGGTCGCAGGACCCGTTCGTCACAAAGTCAGGGCTGAACATGGGTCTAAGTTTGTCCAGCGTGTCATCGTTCGAGAACGTCATGAAACGCCACCGACGGACATCTTTCAGAATAACGGTGAACGACCACACATAGCATCCGTCTACCGTTGGCTCTCCCATAGCACTGCCCGGAATCAGGATATAGTTCGGGATGTCGTACGCTGCGTTCAAAACGAGGCCAACTGTCTTTTGCTGACCGAACGAAGAGAGCATGCTGAGACGCTGGCAACATTGTTGGAAGCTGAGTCTATATCTTCGGTTGTTTTGCGCGGCGGGATGCGCGTCAAGGAACGCCGGGCTGCCGAATCGCAGTTGCACGAAGCTCAAGTTATTGTTGCAACCGGGAAATACATTGGTGAAGGTTTTGACTTGCCTCGGCTGGACACTTTGTTTCTGGCTCTGCCCATCGCCTGGAAAGGAACACTGTCGCAGTATGCTGGCAGGATTCACCGGGATGCCGACGGTAAGCAGGAAGTTACTGTCTACGACTACCTGGACAACAGCCTGCCAATGCTTGAACGCATGTTCCGAAAGCGCGAGAAAGGTTACAAGGCGATGGGATACCAGTTTGCCCAATCCGAGCCGCAAACACGGCTACTGTAAACTTTCCAAAGAAAGGAGAAACATGGCTGAAACGAAATGTGCTTCAGGCCTGCTTCAGAGGTAACTCGTGGGGCTTTACGCGTCTCACGTTCTTAGCTTCTTGCTCATAGGCACGATGACGAACATCCCATAACTCAACCGCGTGCTGAATATTCAGCCAGAACTCCGGCGTATTCCCCAAAGCCGCTGCGAGTTTGATGGCCATGGGTGCTGTCAGCGTGCCTTTGTCATGCGCAATCCGGCTGAGTGTATTTCTGTGCACACCCATTGCTTCGGCCAGTTCACTGATTTCTATTTTCATCGGCTCCAGAAACTCGCTGACCAGCATTTCGCCAACTGTCACTGGACGACGTTTTGTATTCCTCATTACCATAACCTCCTCTAGCCCTTGTAAACATGCGGGTCTAGATATGTATCTTGGGCGGTGCCATCTTCCCAGCGAAAAATCAGGCGATACTGTTTGTTAACCCGAATGGAACACCATCCAGACAGGTTTCCCTGCAAATGTTCAAAACGGTTACCCGGTGGAATCCTCAAGTCTGACTCCTGCGTCGCGGCATCCAGAATCTGAATCTTTCTGAACAGAGCGCCTTCAATAGTGCTGGGTATTTTCTTGTGGCTTTGGTCTTCGTCGTAGAAAGCCTCCAGCCATATATCCCTGAATTCAACCGCCATAGTTACCTGATCGCTTTTTAGTCATTTTATGCACAACAACGTTGTGCGTCAAGTCCGTTCAAAATGAGAACGGATCCGTTTAGCAAACGATGTTACTATAATTTTGTTTGGCAGAAGGGGCTGAAAGAGCGATCTCAAGGCACTGATTTCATAGAGATAAAAGCGTATACAAGGCTCCCAGTTTCCCACTTATCCCAGTTTAAAATGGGTCGTCAGGAGCCGACGCAGAGGAAATTTGCCAATATTTACACTTTTTTTCGCAAATTTCAGCACTCCAATAGTGCTCCACGAGTTTGATAAACATATGTTTTTAAAGTATTTTATACATTCTGTATCGGTAAGTAAGGTCAACTATCACGAAGGGTAAACGCAAGCAACGCATCACCAAATCTGATAAAACGGCAGCTGCAACCTCAAAGGGAATATTGATATGGTAAGAAATTTTGCTATTTGTTTGGTCACAATCAGTACATCTAGTTTTGCTGCGAACTTTTGCCCAGACGGCACAATCGAGACTGTAGAGCTGATCACCCAACATGAGACAACCCTGCTTCCGGGCTCCCAAGGACTCAATATTTTCGGCGAGGGACGAGGTCAGGTTAAACACTATTTCAGCGTTGGCGGCGAAGAATATATACACGAAGACAGCGAGCGTCGTATCCCTACCGGTATTTTGGAAACGGGCGGGTTTGCCTATCGATGGGCCCCATTCGAAAAAGAGACCTGGCAGGTAGATGGCTACATCTATCGCTCTTCCAAAGGTGATAAACGGGACTACAACAAGAGAAGCCTAACAGCGCCTCGCGATCATAACCCCGCGGTAGCAATCGAAGATATATCCGCCAAGACAGACAATACCGATGTATTTGCAGGCCACCGGTGCCGAGTATCAACGAAAACGATTGCGTCAGGGGCAACCGTATCCAGCTGGTAACTATTCAGTTGGCTTGATTTAAAAAGTTTTCGGATTATCGCTTGGCGCTGCCATGAAGGTCGGCAAACGTCCTTCGAACAACAGTGTCAACGCCTCGGAACCACTCAGGTTTTGCTTGCGCGCCGTCGACAGATAGCTGCGCACACGACAGAAGATCTGTGCCCCATCCATCGAGCGGAAGCAGCCAGAGATCTTCTGCTGCACCTTGAGCATACGGATATCACGCTCGCCTTGGTTGTTCGTAAAGGGGACCGCCGGATCGTCCAGAAAGCGCAAAACATCTGCCTCATAGTCGCGCAACCGCTCCAGCAGGTTGCGCGCCCGAGAGCGTTTGAGCCGACCACGCTTGCCCTGCCGTTGGTTTTCATCCGGTGGCGGACACTCGTCTTCCGCTTTTTTGAGGCATTGCCGGTAGGCCTTTCGCCACCCTTCTGCCTTTTCAGGCGGCAGGCTGCCGCCCGCACTCTTAACGGCATCCTCCATGGTGCACAACAGGGTTTGCATGCGCTGCGCCCAGGTCTGTTTGTCCTGCTCCCAGGCGCGCTGAAGCTCGCGCAGATGGTGGGCATTACAGAGCGCATGCCGGCACTGATAGCGGTAGTACGGTTTCCAGTGGTCATGACAAAGCACGCCGTGGAAGCGCGGCAGGATACCGATGGCCTCCATCGCCTCGTGACCCCGGTGAGCATGGGGCGCCAGCCAGGTCAGGTCATCATTCGAGGCGCAATGCAGCCAGCGGCGTTGGCCACCGATGTTGATGCTGGTTTCATCGGCGTGAATCAGCACCGACTCGGCCAGACGGTCCTTAACCCAGTGCTCGAAGCCCTCAGCTTTGTCGAAAGCGTCTTGGTTGAAGTTGAACAGCGACCCTGCGCTGAGCGGGATACCAACCTGATCCTCAAAGTATTCGCGGACACGTTCGTAGGGCAGCAGCTGGTACTGCGACAGATACACCGCATGCGCTTTCAAGCGGGGACCATACTGCACCGGACGATCAACACCGGCCGGGAATGGCGCTGTGACGCGTTGCCCCTGTTCGTTCTCCAGGATCTCGGCCTGGTACTCGGTCACGAAGCGGCTGATATCCAGATCGAAGACCTGACGCTTTTCATAGCCGACCACGCGGAATGCGCTGCCCTTAGGCAGGGTGCGCCGGTCGACCTTCACGGTCTTGATCGCATCCGGCTCCTCGACCCGTTGCAGCGTCTTGCCAATACGGCCAGGCTGTCCGCCCGGTTTACGCTCACCTTTACTGCGGCTCTTCTTGGGCCGGTTCGGATCCTGGGAGGGCGGCGTACTGCTGTTGGTACTGTTCGTGTTGAGCCGGCCGGTCATCATCTGGATCAGCACCATCATCATCTCAATGGCTGCGCGCAGAGATGGCGAGAGTGTCTTGTCGTCCTGGAGCTGTTGTCTGACGTTCGCCAAGATGGCGTCGACATCCATATTGCTGATCTTCATGAGCCTGAGTATCGTCGATTGATGGCCTATTATCGCACGACTTTTTCAGGTCAAATTTTTCGCTTTGTGTGCGGATCTGAGCAACTTTTACATTGCTCCCACGCTCCGAGACATAGAGCTCCGCCAGACGCCACAGAGTGGCGGTACGGCACCTTGAGGCAGGCTTTAAAGCGAAATACCGACTGTCACTGGACTGGGAGATATTTTGACAAAAAACCTGTCAAGAACTTTTTGCAGGAACTTGAGCTGAATAGTTACTCCAGCTGTAGCTTAAGAATTTATGGTCGCAACACACCCATAGACTGGCAAATTGTGCATGAAGGCGGATCAAAACAGACAAAACAGACGCTGTCACTGACCCAGAAATGTGTCGACACAACTGTCTTTGAAATCCCCGAGCGCAACTGGCAGTGATAAGATTAGGGAGCCATATACATGATAAAAAATATCAAAATACAACTTTAATACTGACTAACTGATAATTTTTACATCAAGGTTCAGATTTAAAATTAAACCTAAAACTTGACAAGAAAATTTTTAATTAATAGTTATTATTTTTAGTATCAACGTAAGCGCCAGAGAATCAGCACCTTTTTTCCAGCCACTGACCGCCGCACACTGATTCCATCGTCACCTACGCGAGGAATCCACCATGAACTCAGCCGAGCGCACTTGCCACTGGCAACAGCACATTGAACACTGGCGTGATACCGGGCTATCCGGCGCTGTTTTCTGCAAACAGCAATCACTGTCCTATCACCAGTTTGTTTATTGGCGCCGCAAGCTCGAAGGTACAGATGATGCGACCGATACCGAGCGTTCACCAACATCTGGCTTTGCTCGCGTCACCCAGGTGGCCGCTTCACCGGTGTCGAGTGATCTGACCCTGAGGCTTCCGGGTGGCATGGCCATTACAGGGCTGCATGCCGGTAATGTCGATCTGCTCGGTGCGATCCTGAGGCAGCTCTGATGAAGCCACGGTATCTTCGTCCCTCTCGGTCAATGCCGGAGATATATCTGTACCGTGAGCCCATTGATTTTCGCAAGCAGGCCAATGGTCTGGCGGTGCTGGTTGAGCAGGAGCTGGGACATAGCCCCTTTACCGGTGCATTGTATGCCTTCACCAACCGGCAGCGTAACAAGATCAAGTGCCTGATGTGGGAAGACAACGGTTTTATCCTCTATTACAAGGCGCTGGCCGAAGAGAAATTCAAGTGGCCCAGCCCGGCTGATGAGCTCATGCCGTTGACCGGCGAACAGATCAACTGGTTGCTCGATGGTTATGACATCAGCCTGCTGCAAGGCCATAAAACCGTGCATTATGAGGCTGTTGGATAGCGGGTTTTGGGTGCTTCAACTGGCTGTTTTTGATATAATTTTGCCCATGAAAACACAGCCCAAAACCACCTCAAAGACGCCTGATATCAGCAGTTTATCGACCGCTGACTTGCTGTCGATGGTGGCCGGGCTGCAGCAGCAACTGGCCTCGAAAGAGGATGAGCTTGAGCAGCGGGATCAGGTCGTCAAAGAGCGTGACCGGCAACTCCAGCAGCGCGAGCAGTACATCCTGTTGCTGGAAGAGATGCTGCGCTTGCAGCGCATCCAGCGGTTCTCGGCCAGCAGTGAGAAAACGGCCCACCAGATCCACCTCTTCGATGAGTCAGAACTGGAAGCCGAGATCGATCAGCTGCGGGATCAGCTCCCGGATGATATTGACGTCGCTGAAGATGAGACGCCCGCTGCCACGCCTGCACCCAAACGCCGTCAGCGCGGCTTCTCCGATAGCTTGCTGCGTGAGCGCATCGAGCTGCTGCTGAGTGATGAAGAGAAGGCCGGGGCCGTCAAAACCTTCTTCACCAAGGTGAAGGAAGAGTTGGACTATATCCCGGCTCAGCTCAAAGTACTGGAATACTGGCAGGAAAAAGCCGTGTTCGAGACGAACGGCGACGAGCGGATCGTAGCCGCGGCTCGCCCGACACACCCGCTGGGCAAATGCATCGCCACCCCGGCCCTGCTGGCCTACCTGATCACCTCCAAATATGCCGATGGTCTGCCGCTGTACCGGCAAGAGCAGATGTTCAAGCGTCTGGGCCATGAGCTGAGCCGCACCAGCATGGCCCACTGGATCATCCGTCTGGATGAGGTGTTCAAACCGCTGATCAACCTGATGCGGGAGTCGCAGAACAGTGCGGCCTACCTGCAGGCTGACGAAACCCGGATCCAGGTACTCAAAGAGGATGGCAAGGCTGCCCAATCCGATAAATGGATGTGGGTGACCCGAGGCGGACCACCCGGCCAACCTTCCGTCCTGTTCGCCTATGATCCCTCTCGAAGTGGAGCGGTGCCCGTGCGCCTGCTCGATGACTTCAAGGGTGTGCTGCAGGCGGATGGTTACGCCGGTTATGCGCAGATCTGTTCAGCCAATGAGCTGACCCGCATTGGCTGCTGGGATCACGCCCGCCGCAAGTTCATCGAAGCGACCAAAGCGGCCAAGCCGGCGGGTAAAGGCAAACAGGCCAAGCTGTCCAAAGCGGATGTGGCACTCAGTCACATCAACAAACTGTATGCCATCGAACGTCAGATCAAGGACCTGAGCGTGGCCGAACGCTACCGGATCCGTCAGGCGTCGAGCCTGCCTCGACTGGAAGCGTTCAAGGCCTGGCTGGACGCCAACGTGGATCGCGTGATGAAAGGCGGGCTAACTCGCAAAGCTATGGAATACACCCTGAACCAGTGGCCCACCCTGATCGGCTACTGTGAGCGGGGTGACCTGCACATCAGCAACGTACTGGCCGAGAATGCCATCCGCCCGTTCGCCGTGGGGCGCAAAGCTTGGTTGTTCGCGGATACTCCGCAGGGCGCTCACGCCAGTGCCACCTGTTACTCCCTGATCGAAACGGCCAAAGCCAACGACCTGGAACCCTCGGCCTATATCCGGCATGTACTGGAGCGCATCGCCGATGCCGACACGCTGGAAAAGCTGGAGCGACTGCTGCCCTGGAATGTTGAACTGGAGCGGACTTCAAAAAAAGTGGCGCAGTACAGTTAAGGGCAAGTGGGTCGTTTTAACGGCGGATACGTATCAACGAGGCTGCGCAAGCCGCCTGATGGACTTCTCAACTTCAAAAGGATGTGTACATGAAAATGCCTAAGTTACTCCTTTCTCTCGTTTGTGCACTTGCACTAAGCGGCTGCATTGATGTCAGCCTGGATTTCGATCTGAAATCGGAACAACTCGACATTCGTACTCTGCAGGGTGCTGATACAGGAAAGCCAGGCCCCAACCCAAATAAAAATTGTGAGCAACAGGGCGGTTCACTCACTTCTCATGCAGACGGAAGCACTGTTTGCCATCACGTCACTCAATTTTCAATTGACACATGGTTGCAAGAGGGCAAAGTCAGCTTTATCGATATCGGCAGTACAGAAAAATCCAAACCTATGCCGATTGATGTAGAAACCGAAGATAAAGGTGTTATCAAACTCACACTTGACGTCAACACTTTCATTTCCGAGTTCAATGAGGACATGTTCCCACCAGATATGCCTGCTGAAATGCAACAGGCCATGATCAAAAGTCTTAAAGAAGAAGTTGGTAGTGAGGGTTTTCATATCGCTTTCACTGGCGAACAGGTAAAGGATACCAACGGTTCTTTGTCCAATAACGGCAAAACTGTCACCTTTAATATTCCGATGCTCGATATAATAGACCCCGCCAACAAGCAGTCTCCAGACACCTATACTGCGGTTATCCGGGTTGATGAAATGCCTGAAAAATTATTGGCCCCTGTCACGTTTAGCGACTCGGAAGTTCGTAAGTTCATTTCTTCAGAACTAGACGGTAAACTTCCAGTGGGATGGCAAGCCGTTGTTGTTACGGCTGAAATAGCCGAAAACAAAGTATCAATGGTCAGTGACTATATTATTAATGATACTGCTCATAGATTGTAACTATTCAGCTCAAGTTCCTGCAAAAAGTTCTTGACAGGTTTTTTGTCAAAATATCTCCCAGTCCAGTGACAGTCGGTATTTCGCTTTAAAGCCTGCCTCAAGGTGCCGTACCGCCACTCTGTGGCGTCTGGCGGAGCTCTATGTCTCGGAGCGTGGGAGCAATGTAAAAGTTGCTCAGATCCGCACACAAAGCGAAAAATTTGACCTGAAAAAGTCGTGCGATAATAGGCCATCAATCGACGATACTCAGGCTCATGAAGATCAGCAATATGGATGTCGACGCCATCTTGGCGAACGTCAGACAACAGCTCCAGGACGACAAGACACTCTCGCCATCTCTGCGCGCAGCCATTGAGATGATGATGGTGCTGATCCAGATGATGACCGGCCGGCTCAACACGAACAGTACCAACAGCAGTACGCCGCCCTCCCAGGATCCGAACCGGCCCAAGAAGAGCCGCAGTAAAGGTGAGCGTAAACCGGGCGGACAGCCTGGCCGTATTGGCAAGACGCTGCAACGGGTCGAGGAGCCGGATGCGATCAAGACCGTGAAGGTCGACCGGCGCACCCTGCCTAAGGGCAGCGCATTCCGCGTGGTCGGCTATGAAAAGCGTCAGGTCTTCGATCTGGATATCAGCCGCTTCGTGACCGAGTACCAGGCCGAGATCCTGGAGAACGAACAGGGGCAACGCGTCACAGCGCCATTCCCGGCCGGTGTTGATCGTCCGGTGCAGTATGGTCCCCGCTTGAAAGCGCATGCGGTGTATCTGTCGCAGTACCAGCTGCTGCCCTACGAACGTGTCCGCGAATACTTTGAGGATCAGGTTGGTATCCCGCTCAGCGCAGGGTCGCTGTTCAACTTCAACCAAGACGCTTTCGACAAAGCTGAGGGCTTCGAGCACTGGGTTAAGGACCGTCTGGCCGAGTCGGTGCTGATTCACGCCGATGAAACCAGCATCAACATCGGTGGCCAACGCCGCTGGCTGCATTGCGCCTCGAATGATGACCTGACCTGGCTGGCGCCCCATGCTCACCGGGGTCACGAGGCGATGGAGGCCATCGGTATCCTGCCGCGCTTCCACGGCGTGCTTTGTCATGACCACTGGAAACCGTACTACCGCTATCAGTGCCGGCATGCGCTCTGTAATGCCCACCATCTGCGCGAGCTTCAGCGCGCCTGGGAGCAGGACAAACAGACCTGGGCGCAGCGCATGCAAACCCTGTTGTGCACCATGGAGGATGCCGTTAAGAGTGCGGGCGGCAGCCTGCCGCCTGAAAAGGCAGAAGGGTGGCGAAAGGCCTACCGGCAATGCCTCAAAAAAGCGGAAGACGAGTGTCCGCCACCGGATGAAAACCAACGGCAGGGCAAGCGTGGTCGGCTCAAACGCTCTCGGGCGCGCAACCTGCTGGAGCGGTTGCGCGACTATGAGGCAGATGTTTTGCGCTTTCTGGACGATCCGGCGGTCCCCTTTACGAACAACCAAGGCGAGCGTGATATCCGTATGCTCAAGGTGCAGCAGAAGATCTCTGGCTGCTTCCGCTCGATGGATGGGGCACAGATCTTCTGTCGTGTGCGCAGCTATCTGTCGACGGCGCGCAAGCAAAACCTGAGTGGTTCCGAGGCGTTGACACTGTTGTTCGAAGGACGTTTGCCGACCTTCATGGCAGCGCCAAGCGATAATCCGAAAACTTTTTAAATCAAGCCAACTGAATAGTTACCATAGATTTATGCTACCTGACAGCACCGCTTCAGAAAATGCACTGCTCAAGTTACATAATCAGATGTCTGAAGATGGGCTGGGTTGGCGCAAAGCGAAGCTGACATTAAAGCCGGAAGGCAGCTTGCGAATCGAACCTTTGGATTGAAAAATTAAAACGGTCATATTGACTTATTGACCCTACTGAGGCTACTCAGTAGGGTACTATCCGCTATTCAGGATGAACGCCTCCGTTTTATAACGACTGATAATCAGGAAGAATTAATCATGTCCAGAAACCGTCTGAACCTTTTAGCTTTAGTCACCTTATTCATACATTTTTTTATCGCGGTGCCATCACAGGCCGAAGAGCAGCGGGCCACCCGAGTTCGACAGTTATCCACTGAAAATCGTCTCTTTTACACACCGCAGCCCAGTATTCATGCGGGTTTCCGCTTTTTAGACGCCTAAAGCTTTGTAGTGGCACGTCTGTGGATATCTTTTCAGTTTAAACGGTCATAAAAAGATGATAAAGTCATGGCATGTACGTCAAAGTCACCAAGTCCGGCCCTCGCAAGTATGTGCAGCTCGTTGAAGCCTATCGAGACGAGAACGGCCGCCCAAAACAACGCACGATTGCGACCCTCGGCCGTCTCGACAAGCTCGGTGATGAGCTGGAGTCTGTGGTCGAAGGTCTGTGCCGGATTACCGGGCGATCACTGCCGGATAAGCCCGCCGTCAGCTTTGAGTCATCTCGTGCCCTGGGTGATGTCTGGGCACTGACTCAGCTCTGGAATGCTCTCGGCTTTGAACAGCTGCGCAAGGCCTTCCGCGGCACGCGTCACAGCATCCAGATCGAAGCCTTGATCCGCATCATGGTCATGAACCGCCTGACCTCGCCGGACTCCAAGCTGGGCGTGCTGCGCTGGCTGGAGACCGTCTGTATTCCTGGTGTTGGCAGTATCAAAAAAGTCGACCATCAGCACCTGCTGCGGGCAATGGATGCGCTTAATACTCAACGTGATGCCGTCAATGACAAAGTCACTGAGCTGCTGCGTCCGCTGATCGATCAGGAACTGTCAGTCGTCTTCTACGACATGACCACCATCCGTGCCGAAGGCTTGACCGAGCAGGACGAAGAACTCAGGCAGTACGGGCGCTCCAAGGACGGCGGCATCCGTCGCCAGGTCATGCTGGGCATGGTTCAGACGGCCGAAGGACTGCCGCTGTACCATGAGGTGTTTGAAGGCAACACCGCAGAAGTTAAAACGCTTCAGCCCACCCTGAAAACGATCATTGAGCGCTTCCCGGTGAAACGCATTGTCGTGGTTGCGGACCGTGGGTTACTGTCGGTCGACAACCTGGATGAGCTGAAGCAGATGACACTGCCGAACGGTCAACCGGTTGAGTTTATTCTGGCGGTTCCCGGGCGTCGTTATAGTGACTTCGAACCGATCCTGGAGCCCTTGCAGCGCACGGTTTTTGACTCCGCCGACGCGGAAGTGATCACAGAGACACACTGGCAGGAGCAGCGCCTGATCGTAGCCCACGATCCCGTACGTGCCGCCGATGAAACCGTGGCCCGTGATGCCAGAATCAACGCGATTGAAGAGGAAGCACAGCGCCTGGCCGAGAAGCTTATCCGGCAGGATGAAGGCAAGACCACACGCGGTCGCAAGCTGTCTGATGGTGGTGCAACAGCCCGTTTATACAAAGAGGTCAGCGAATCCTCGTTGGCCAAAATCGTGCGTATTGACCTGAAAAGTGAGCTGTTCAGCTACGATATTGACGAAAAAGCCCTGAAACGTGCGCGCCTGATGGATGGCAAGCTGCTGCTGGTCACCAACGTCAAGGACCTGTCACCAACAGAGGTGGTCAAACACTACAAATCACTGGCAGACATCGAGCGAGGCTTCAAGGCGCTGAAATCGGATATCGAAATCGGCCCGGTATACCACCGGCTGCCTGAGCGGATCAGAGCCCATGCCATGATCTGCTTTATCGCTTTGGTTCTGCACCGCGTGATGCGGATGCGCTTAAAGGCAGCAGGCTCCGAACACTCGCCCATGCGGGCACTGGAGCAGTTACGGCGTATCCAATATCACCAGGCCACCCTCGGTGGCAGCACCGTGACAGGCGTGTCCAGCATGAGCCGGGAGCAGCTGGATATCTTCAAGGCTCTTAGCATCGAAAAACCCAGCGTTGGCCCTGATAACCTGATCGTGTAGTGGAGCGTTTTGCAGTGCTGTCTATACGAATCAATAGCTTATAACGCTAACTGTTGATTAAATGGTCTTCTCCCTCCCTCGGAGCGCATTCCAAGGATGTGCCCCATAATGTAACGAGAACGTCACAGTTAATACGGGAGTACAGGTCATGGCTACTCAACAACATACTGTCGGTATCGATCTGGCAAAAAACAGTTTCTACATCGTTGTAGTTGATAGATCCTGTCGCGTTGTTGAAAAGAAGAAGCGCACGCGCAGCCAGTTGGTGAGTTATATCGCCCAAAGGCCGGAGTCAACAATTGCTATGGAAGCCTGTGCCAGTTCACATTACTGGGCTCGAACGCTCACGCAGTTAGGCCATAACGTTGTTCTGTTGCCAGCGCAGCATGTGAAAGGTTATTCCCGTGGACAGAAAAACGATTACAACGATGCCCAAGCGATTGCTGAAGCCTGTCATCATGGGGCTATACGGCCGGTGCTGCCAAAGACAATTGATGAACAAGACGACTCCACTTTCGCACGCATCCGGCAGCAACTGGTGCATGATCGTACCCGTTTAGCCAATCACATACGTGGCATTCTGGCTGAATATGGAATCGTATTACCTGTTGGTTTGCACATACTGAAACGGAGTCTCCCCGAGATCCTGGAAGATGCAGATAATCAATTGACCTATCGAATGCGGCTGCTGCTGTCACGACAGCGAGAGAGGCTGATGGCACTAGACGAGGAGGTCGACTGGTACGATGAGCAGTTAAAAAAATCGGTCGAAAAGGATAGTGCCTGTCAACGTATGCTTGCGATCCCGGGAGTCGGTGATATTGTCGCTCATGCCCTGAAACAGTGGATGGGGAACGGTCAGCAGTTCAGTAAAGGGCGAGATGCCTCCGCGGCCCTGGGTTTGGTACCACGACAGCACAGTACGGGTGGTAAAGCACGGTTAATGGGTATCTCGAAACGCGGTGACGCGCGGGTGCGCAGTGCAGTGATTCACGGGGCGCGTGCAGTGGTATCAAGAGCGAGCAAGAAAGATGACCCATTGAGTCGCTGGATTCAACGCCTCGTTGAGCATAGAGGCTTTAATCGAGCGGTGGTTGCCTATGCTAATAAAATGGTTCGATTCGCCTGGGTGTGTGTTGCCAAAAAAGAGCGCTTCCTCATCAGGCATGCTGCCGCTGCATGAATCTGACTTGTAAGGCTATTTAAGGAGCTGACCACCCAAGGTTTGCGTTAACCATGACATGATGAATAACAGGTCAAACCGACATACTTGAAAGCTTGCAGAGTTCGTTGGTGATTGAAAACACCGTACTGTCGATAAAGCCGAGTATGTGCGAATGCTTCATCTGGGTCCGAAGCGATCATTGAGCTTCATCTGAGACCGAATATACGACAGCAACCTATTTTCATCAGGCATGGTTTGCAAAACGGGAGAAGACCATATATGAACTCGGGGGGCCAAACGCCCCTTTGCCGTGACAGATGTACCCGAAGCAGGCCTTCAAATATTTGTACCCGCGCGACCACAATGGAACTGGGAAACTCAACGCCGCCGTGATACCCATGCGATAATACTCAGTACACCTGAGGACTATTATCCACCCACAAGTATTGATATTGTCAGTGTGCCTGATATCACGATCAAAAAGGAACTTTTACCTTTGATTGCACTGAAATCTTTGGCAACTGTACGCAAGAGCGCAAGTGCCATGAATCCTGAAGTCATGCGAAAAATGGAAAAAGTAACCTATGGCGACATCGTAGGTTATGAAGAGCTTCTGTCTTTGAGATCTGAAGGGGTGGATTACGAAGCGCTCAGTTTTGCCGGTATGATGCCTTCAGGACGCTCCGTAGCTTTTTTTGCTGTTACCGCTCAGGGAAAGTCAGAACACATCCATCCAATGCTGACTAAAATAATCAGTAACTTGAAACCTCTTCCCAATAATTAAAAGGAAATACACTAATGGACGCCTATGTTGTAGGGAATTTACTGGGCCGCTTGCTGATGAGTGCCGCTATTGTTTACCTTGTGCTATTTGTAGTCGGGAAGTTTGACTTCAAGTTCGCTAATAAAAAATTGAAAAGTATTGGCTCTATCTTGGCCATAATGATTCTTTTTTTGTTGGGCTTGGCTACAAACCATACAGGGTAGAACAATCAAAAAAACTGATATATTTGCACCATTCAGACGGCTTAATTGATTCTCCTTTTAGTGTGACAATCATTGCACTGAATCAGGAGGAGAAGAATGCCAGCCCTGCGTAACACAATAGAGTCCTATGGATTGATCAGCATCCTGCTGCATTGGCTGGTTGCGTTGACAGTGTTCGGTCTTATTGCCTTGGGGCTGTGGATGGTCGAACTGAACTATTACAGCCCCTGGTACAAGCTTGCACCATTCTGGCACAAGAGTATCGGTTTAAGTCTGGCCGCTGTTCTTGTTGCACGCCTGCTGTGGCGATTGACAAACCCTCAACCCAAGACACTTCCCAGCCATCGTCGCTGGGAGGTTCGTCTTGCCCATGCCGCTCATGCTCTGCTCTACTTCATGCTGTTTGCCATTCTGATCAGTGGTTATCTGATCTCGACCGCCAAGGGCCAGGGCATCAGTGTATTTGGCTGGTTTGAACTGCCTGCATTGATCACCGAGCTTCCTGGTCAGGCCGATCGCGCAGGGGCTGTGCATTACTGGTTGGCCATGGGCGTACTTGCGTTAGTAGCCCTGCACATTCTGGGTGCGCTCAAGCATCATTTCATTGATCGTGACACCACCCTCATCCGCATGTTGAGGCCGGGGTCCACTAATACCAAGGAGAGTCATAATGAATAAACTGTTTGCCGGTATGGCATTGGGTTCAATGCTGACAATGTCTGCTGTGACAGCACAGGCAGCGGAATATGCCATTGATATCGAAGGCCAGCATGCTTTTGTCAATTTCAAGATAAGTCATCTGGGCTACAGCTGGCTCTACGGCCGCTTCAATGAGTTTGATGGCCGCTTCAACTGGGATTCCGAATCACCGGAAGACAGCATTGTGAGCGTCAATATCAATACTGCCAGCGTGGATTCAAATCATGCCGAACGTGACAAACACCTGCGCAGCGCAGACTTTCTCAATGTGGACGCTCATCCCGTTGCACGCTTTGAGTCCACTTCTGTGACTGCGTCTGAGGATGGCACGCTGGAGATCAAGGGTAACCTGACACTGAACGGCGCGACCCGCGAAGTGATCATTGATGCCCAACATCTGGGTGAGGGTGAAGACCCTTGGGGTGGATACCGCGCAGGTTTCGAAGGCAGCACCAGCATTCGCCTGAAGGACTACAATATCGATATGGATCTTGGCCCTGCTGCACAGGAAGTCGAACTGATTTTGAGTATTGAAGGCATCCGCCAGTAAGCTCTGCACAATCAAGGCCGGCACCGTCGGCCTTTCCACCTTCATTTCCCCCCTGTTTTTATCGCTTTGCAGCGGCTTTAGCGTTTCTTGCTACTTACCCACAGGCAAAGACGAATTTTTTTTCGGTATCTTACCCACATGTGTCACTGATTTCGGGCCTAACCCTACTGGACATTTATTGACCGGCATTGTGATAGCCTGTGCAAAACAAGGGTTGGCTTTATGATAAACCCTGCTTATCCACAGATATAATATTCGTAACCTGCTGTTTTTAAAGTTCTTAATGGTTTTACCCTGTTATCATGGCACAACTTGCCAATCCCATCCTGCAATAAAACCTGCTCATGTTATACATACCACACACAGACTTACCAACAGGTATATCTTCACGATATTCAGGCCTTGTTTGTGTTGTCGAAATCAATTCACAGCCAGCGTACAGCTTGCTCTGCTCTTAACCACATGAATATACAATTCACACCAGCCTGTCCGGAAACTGTGTTCCTGTCCCGGAAGCATCTGTGCACAAACGGTGGAACAATTCAGGCTGTGGATATAGTGCTGTTTTACACACAGCTCATCCAAAGGGCGTCACCAGTCAAACGGGCAAGGGTATACAGGGTTTGACGATGTCTAACCATATGAAATACATGCAAAAAACCGTACTATCAACGGAAATGTGGCTGACCATACATAACAAACAATAATCATCTTTATATATAAACCTTACTTATCCTTACTTATATATAAGAAGAAAAAGAGCTGTTCAATATTTGACCATTTCCTGCAGCACTTCAGAACGCTATACTTGTCAGCCTTTTCACCCGACCCATGCGGTCAGTTCGACAACACAATCTGTGAGGCCTGTGCAGTGGATTACCCTGACCACTTTGATGTAATCGTGATCGGCGGCGGACATGCCGGAACAGAAGCCGCTTTGGCATCCGCACGCATCGGTGCCAAAACTCTGCTTCTGACACACAACATCGAAACGCTGGGTCAGATGTCCTGCAACCCAGCCATCGGCGGGATCGGCAAGAGTCATCTGGTGAAAGAGATCGATGCGCTTGATGGGGCGATGGCACGGGCAACTGATCGAGGGGGTATCCAGTTTCGGGTACTTAATGCCCGCAAGGGGCCTGCTGTACGTGCAACACGCGCCCAGGCTGATCGTATCCTCTACAAGGCTGCCGTTCGTTCGATACTGGAGAATCAGCCTAAACTGCATATTTTCCAGCAGGCGGCTGATGACTTGATCGTGGAAGGTGAACAGGTCAAGGGGGTAGTGACTCAAACCGGCATTCGTTTTCACGCACGTTCCGTGGTTCTGACTGCAGGTACCTTCCTCGGAGGTGTTATCCATATCGGACTGGATCATCATGCCGGTGGCCGTGCCGGTGATCCGCCTTCAATCCGTTTGGCACAGCGATTACGAGAATTGCCGTTACGGGTCGATAGGCTCAAGACTGGCACACCTCCGCGCATCGATGCCCGCAGTGTCGATTTTTCCGTCATGCAGCCTCAGCCGGGTGATACTCCAACACCGGTCATGTCTTTCATGGGCAGCCGGGATGAGCACCCACAGCAGGTCAGTTGTTTCATCACCCATACCAACGCCCGTACCCATGACATTATTCGTGGCGGGTTGGACCGGTCGCCCATGTATACCGGCGTGATCGAAGGGATTGGACCTCGTTACTGCCCCTCTATCGAAGATAAGATCAATCGCTTCGCGGACAAGGATCAACACCAGGTTTTTGTTGAACCTGAAGGCCTTACTACCCATGAGCTATATCCCAACGGCATCTCCACCAGTCTGCCGTTTGATGTACAGATGGAGCTGGTTCGTTCGATTCGCGGTTTTGAACATGCACATATCACCCGACCGGGCTATGCCATCGAATATGACTTTTTCAACCCGCAGGATCTGCGTCATACGTTGGAAACAAAACATATCAGTGGTCTTTATTTTGCCGGTCAGATCAACGGAACGACCGGTTACGAAGAAGCCGGCGCTCAGGGCCTGCTGGCGGGTTACAACGCAGCAGCACGCGCACTTGAGCGCGAGCAGTGGTATCCTCGCCGCGATGAAGCCTATATCGGTGTTCTGGTCGATGATCTGATCACGCTGGGTACCTCCGAGCCCTATCGCATGTTTACCAGTCGGGCGGAATACCGTTTGATTCTGCGTGAAGACAACGCCGATCTGCGCTTGACCGAAAAGGGGCGTGAACTGGGGCTGGTCGGCGATGAACGCTGGATGCGGTTCGAGGCCAAGCGCGAAGCGATGGAGCTGGAGCTGCAACGCCTGAAAAATACTTGGGTACATCCCGCTACGGTCGAAGCAGAGCAACTCAGCAGCCGTCTGAAAAGTGAGCTGACCCGAGAATACAATCTGGCCGACCTGATCAAGCGCCCCGAGTTGGGCTACAACGACGTGGCCTGGCTCAAGGGCGAGCCGATCAATGACGCTCAGGCCGCAGAGCAGGTTGAGATCCAGCTCAAATATTCCGGCTATATCGAGCGGCAAAAGACTGAAATCGAGCAGATGCGCCGCCAGGAAAACACTCGCTTGCCGGATGATTTCGATTACAGTCAGGTCAGTGGTCTGTCCAATGAGTTGAAACTCAAGCTGGGTCAACAGCGCCCGGAAACCCTGGCACAGGCTTCACGCATTCAGGGTATGACACCTGCAGCGATTTCGTTGCTGCTGGTATATCTGAAAAAACGCCAACTCAGCCATAACAGGACACAGGTGCAACATTGATGGATCGGTATCGCCACACGCTCGAGCAGGCGCTGAAACAACTGAAACTCGACCTCAACGAAACACAAGTCGAGCGCCTGCTGGCCTATCATCAATTGCTGGTGAAGTGGAACAAGGCATACAACCTGACCGCTGTGCGTGATCCGCAGGAGATGATCAGCCGTCACCTGGTGGACAGCTTGAGCATTCTGCCCTGGATTGGCTCGGGACGTCTGCTTGATGTGGGCAGTGGCCCCGGTCTGCCCGGTATTCCGCTGGCGATCTGCCGTCCCGATCTTGATGTCACCACACTGGACAGTAACGGCAAGAAGACTCGGTTTCAGCAGCAGGTGCGAATCGAGTTGGGGCTGGATAATCTGACCGTTATCAACGGTCGAGTGGAACAGGTAGAGGCAGCCCCTTTCGACATGATAGTTTCACGCGCCTTTGCTTCCATTTCTGACATGCTGACACTCAGCGGTCATTTGGCCGCGCCAAGTGGAGTGTTTCTGGCGATGAAAGGACTGTATCCTGAAGCCGAACTCGAACAGATACCGGCAGGGTTTTCATTGCAGGACGTACACCGGCTTAACCTGCCGGATACCGATGGCGAGCGACACCTGCTGATCCTTGGGAGAATCTGAACGTGGCCAAGATCATCACAATCACCAATCAGAAGGGTGGTGTGGGTAAAACCACCACCTGCGTCAACCTGGCGGCATCTCTTGCCGCGACCCGCAAACGGGTACTGATGATCGACCTGGACCCCCAGGGGAATGCCACCATGGGCAGCGGCATCGACAAGCATCAACTGGAACATTCGGTGTATGAGCTCCTGACAGATCAGACCGATGCCGCCAATGCGATCATCAAGGATACCCTGTGCGGCTATCATCTGATCGGTGCCAATGGCGACCTGACGGCTGCCGAGGTTGAGCTGCTGCAGCTCCCGCGGCGTGAATTCCGGCTCAAGATGGCACTGATGCCGGTGATGGATGACTATGACTTCATCCTGATCGACAACCCGCCGTCACTCAATCTGCTGACGGTCAACGCACTGGCGGCATCATCCGGTGTGATCATTCCTATGCAGTGTGAGTACTATGCACTGGAGGGAATCAGTGCACTGGTCGGGACCATCAACAAGATCAATCAGCGCCTGAATCCGGAGCTGAAGATCGAGGGCATACTGCGCACCATGTACGATCCGCGCATGAGCCTGACGAAGGATGTATCCACTCACTTGGTGGAGTATTTCGGGGATAAGGTCTATCGCACGGTGATCCCCCGTAATGTGCGTCTGGCTGAAGCGCCAAGCCATGGTCTGCCGGCACTGCAGTATGACAAGAGCTCCCGCGGGGCTCTGGCCTATCTGGCTCTGGCTGGTGAATTGATTCGCCGTACGGATCGGGAACGCACCGCAGAGGCGGTGGTGACAACGGAACAGGAAGCTGAATGATGGTAGCGAAAAAACGGGGACTGGGGCGCGGGCTGGATGCGTTGCTGTCTGATGTGGCGGCAGAAGACTCACCTTACGCGGAACAGACCGAGGCACGTCAGGCCGCAGACAAGCAGGGTGACTTGCGACAGATGCCACTGGATGACATCCAGCGTGGTCGTTATCAGCCACGGCGTGATCTAGAACCGCAGGCATTGGAAGAGCTGGCAAACTCGATTCGTGCCCAGGGCGTCATGCAGCCGATTGTGGTCCGACCGGTAGCGGAGGGACGTTACGAAATCATCGCAGGTGAGAGGCGCTGGCGAGCGGCACAGATGGCGGGATTGAGCACAATTCCGGTGATTATCCGCGATGTGCCCGATGAAGCAGCCATCGCCATGGCCCTGATTGAAAACATTCAGCGTGAAAATCTCAACCCAATCGAGGAAGCGATCGCGCTGCATCGTCTGCAGACCGAGTTTGAGCTGACCCAGCAGCAGGTCGCTGATGCCGTTGGCAAGTCCCGCTCCACGATTACCAACTTGCTCCGGTTGATGAATTTGACTGATGAGGTCAAAAAAATGCTGGAGTATGGCGATATCGAAATGGGCCATGCGAGGGCATTGCTGGCCCTGGAAGGGCTGGTTCAGATCAAGGCGGCAGATGAGGTCGTCACCAGAGGGCTTTCGGTACGCGAAACCGAGTTGTTGGTGAAGCGTTTTCAGCAACCCGCTGATGCCGAAGAAAAGCCGTCAAAGCAGCCAGACGAACAGCTGCAGCAGCTTGCAGGAGAGCTGTCTCAGCGTTTTTCTGTACCAGTCAAGATCAATGCGACGGCAAGCGGCAAGGGCAAGATTTCAATAAATTTCAAGTCGCGTGATGAACTCGATGCAATCCTGCAGCTGATTGGCTGACCCGCATCAGGTAATATCCAGTCGTACTGGCTTAGGGTAAGACCTTAGTGCAAATCTTCCGGGTTTCAGTTGAGAAACAGGGGGGGAATGCCTATAATCTGCCCGCTATTTGGGCACTGTTTCGGACGATACAGGATCAGGATTGAGGAAGAGTACAGCGGAGCAAGTCCCAAAAGCGGCTGTCAGTGTACGTGACAGGCGCAGCATCAAGGGATTCAAGCGAATCTTCCTGCAACAGGCCGTGTTGATACTCAGTGTATCTGTGGCCTGTTTGTTGCTCGGGGTGACACAAGCATATTCGGCCCTGCTGGGTGGTCTGCTTTACCTGATTCCGAATCTGTATTTTGCCTGGCGGGCACTTTCCAGCCAGGACGCCGATAACGCCCATCGCATCGTGATTCGTATGTATGCGAGCGAAATAGGGAAAATGATGCTGGCGGTTGCGCTGTTCAGTGCAACCTTCATGCTGGTTCAGCCTTTGAGCCCATTTCCCCTATTTGGCACCTTCATACTGCTGCAGCTATCCGGATGGATACTGCAGCTGAAGCAGTGCAGACACAGTTCCTGAAACTTTGAATGAGAGATACTGAGAATGGCAAGTGGAACAGTTACATCCTCAGAATACATTTCCCATCACTTGACCAACTTGACGTTCGGGAATCATCCCGAAAACGGTTGGAGCTTCGCGCACGGTGCGCAGGAAGCGGCAGAGATGGGTTTCTGGGCGATCAACGTCGATACAATGCTGTGGTCCGTGGGGCTGGGCCTGCTGTTTATATGGTTCTTCCGCAAGGTGGCCAAAAGTATGACAGCCGGTGTTCCTGGGGGGGCGCAGAACTTCGTTGAAACTCTGATCGAGTTCATCGATGAGAACGTTAAAAGCATCTTTCACCACAAGAATGCCGTAATTGCCCCACTGGCACTGACCATCTTCGTCTGGATTTTCCTGATGAACCTGATGGACCTGGTGCCGGTTGACTGGGTGCCTTACATCTTTGCGCAGATGGGTGTTGAGTACATGAAAATTGTACCGACCACTGACGTGAACGCTACCGGCGGCATGGCATTGAGCGTGTTTGCCCTGATTGTTTACTACAGCATCAAGCAGAAAGGTGTGAGCGGGTTCCTGGCTGAGCTTTCATTCCAGCCGCTGCCGAAAATATTTGCTCCGTTCAACCTGTTCCTTGAGCTGGTTGGTCTGCTTGCCAAACCGGTGTCGCTGGCACTGCGACTGTTCGGCAACATGTACGCGGGCGAAATGATCTTCATCCTGATCGCGCTGCTGCCGTTTTGGGCGCAGTGGGTGCTGTCTGTACCCTGGGCGATCTTCCATATCCTGGTTATTACTCTGCAGGCGTTCATCTTCATGGTGCTGACAATTGTGTACCTCGCCATGGCGCATGATGATCACTGAGTTGTAACGGATAGAGTTTACTGAACAACCGATTTACCTTTGCAAAACTAACTAACTTAACCTTGAAAATAGTTGGAGAGAAAAAATGGAAGCAATGCTGTATATCGCTGCTGCGCTGATGCTGGGTCTGGGTGCTATTGGTGCTGCTATCGGCATCGGTATCCTGGGTGGCAAGTTCCTGGAAGGTGCTGCTCGTCAGCCTGAACTGGTTCCTCTGCTGCGTACTCAGTTCTTCATCGTAATGGGCCTGGTTGACGCGATCCCGATGATCGGTGTTGGTCTGGGTCTGTACGTCCTGTTCGCTGTTGCTTAATTAAGTAGTTCGAATGGCACTGCGCCCCTGCGGGGGTAACTACTTGAACAGACAACCGCGAGAGGTAATGGCGTGAATATCAATCTCACCATCATTGGTCAGGCCATTGCATTCTTCCTCTTCGTCGTATTTTGTATGAAATACGTCTGGCCACCGATTACCGGTGCCCTGGCTGAGCGTAAGAAGAAGATTGCCGAAGGGCTTGATGCGGCCGACCGTGCTAAACGTGATCTCCAGCTGGCACAGGAAAAAGCAGCTGACGGAATGCGTGCAAGCAAGGAAGAGGCAGCCGCCATCATTGAACAGGCCAACAAGCGGGCTAACCAGATCATCGAAGAAGCCAAGGAGCAGGCACGTGTCGAAGCCGACCGTGTGAAAGCATCTGCTCAGGCTGAACTCGAACAGGAAGTCAACCGTGCACGCGAAACACTGCGCGCTCAGGTGGCTACACTGGCAATTGCCGGTGCTGAAAAGATTCTGGAAGCCTCTGTTGACGAAAAAGCGCACGCTAAGCTGGTTGAGAAACTGGCAGCTGAGCTTTAAGCGAGGTTTACGATGGCTGAACTCAATACAGTCGCCCGGCCCTACACCAAAGCCGCATTCGAATATGCGCGTGAGAAGGGCAACCTCGATCAATGGTCTCAGACACTGTCACTTGTCGCCATGGCGGCCAGTGACAGCCTGATGACCCGAGTGCTGAGCAATCCGTCCCTGAGCGGCGAGCAAAAAGCTGACGTTGTACTGTCAGTGCTCGATGCCAAGGCGGATGAAGCAGGCAAGAACTTTGTTCGTCTGTTGGCCGAAAACGGCCGGCTGAGCCTGCTGCCAGAGATCTCCGTGCAGTTCGAGCGCCTGAAAGCCAATCTGGAGAAAAAGGTCGATGTTGACCTGACCACGGCTTTCCCGCTCGAAGATGCACAGCAGGAGAAACTGGCCAAGGCCCTCAGCACCAAGTTGGGTCGTGAAGTGAAGCTTACATCCCAGGTGGATAAATCCATCATCGGGGGTGTGGTTGTTCGCTCTGATGACCTTGTGATCGACGGTTCCGTTCGCGCACGACTGGCGAAACTGGCCGAAGCGATGAATTCCTGAGTGTGAGGAATAACAATGCAGCAACTGAATCCATCTGAGATCAGCGAGATTCTCAAGAAGCGCATCGAGAAACTTGATGTGTCTTCTGAAGCCCGTAACGAGGGCACCATCGTCAGCGTATCCGATGGTATTATCCTGATCCACGGTCTTGCCGACGTTATGTACGGCGAGATGATCGAATTCCCGGGCGGTGTCTACGGTATGGCACTGAACCTGGAGCGCGACTCTGTCGGCGCCGTAGTACTGGGCGACTACCAGGGTCTGGTCGAAGGCATGACCGCACGTTGTACCGGTCGTATTCTTGAAGTGCCGGTTGGTCCGGAACTGCTTGGTCGCGTTGTTGACGCGCTGGGTAACCCGATCGATGGCAAGGGGCCGGTCAATACCAAGCTCACCGACGCGGTTGAGAAGGTAGCGCCGGGTGTAATTGCACGTCAGTCCGTAGATCAGCCGGTTCAGACCGGTCTGAAAGCGATTGACGCGATGGTACCGGTTGGCCGTGGCCAGCGTGAGCTGATCATCGGTGACCGTCAGATCGGTAAGACCGCAATTGCGATCGATGCGATCATCAACCAGAAAGGTACCGGCATCAAGTGTATCTACGTTGCGATCGGACAGAAGCAGTCCACCATCGCCAACGTGGTGCGCAAGCTGGAAGAGCACGGTGCGATGGATCACACCATCGTTGTCGCTGCAGGCGCTGCTGATCCGGCTGCCATGCAGTACCTGGCACCGTACGCCGGTGCGACCATGGGTGAATACTTCCGTGACCGCGGTGAAGACGCGCTGATCGTATTTGACGACCTGACCAAGCAGGCTTGGGCATACCGTCAGATCTCTCTGCTGCTGCGTCGTCCGCCGGGCCGTGAAGCATACCCGGGTGACGTATTCTACTTGCACTCCCGTCTGCTGGAGCGTGCGTCCCGTGTAAATGCTGACTACGTTGAACAGTTCACCAAGGGTGAAGTGAAAGGCCAGACCGGTTCTCTGACCGCGCTGCCGATCATCGAAACCCAGGGTGGTGACGTATCTGCGTTTGTACCGACCAACGTAATCTCCATCACCGATGGCCAGATCTTCCTGGAAGCCAGCCTGTTCAACTCTGGCGTACGTCCTGCGATCAACGCAGGTCTGTCCGTATCCCGAGTGGGTGGTTCTGCCCAGACCAAGATCATCAAGAAGCTGGGTGGCGGTGTGCGTCTGGCACTGGCTCAGTACCGTGAGCTGGCAGCGTTCGCGCAGTTCGCTTCCGACCTGGATGATGCTACTCGTAACCAGCTGGAACACGGCCAGGCCGTAACCGAGCTGATGAAGCAGAAACAGTACTCTCCGATGTCCGTCGCCGACATGGGTCTGAGCCTGTACGCTGCCAACGAAGGCTTCCTGAAAGGTGTCGAGCTGGACAAGATCGGTGCATTCGAAGCAGCCCTGGTCGCCTACTTCAACAGCGAACACGCTGATCTGATGGCGAAAGTGAACGAGAAAGGCGGTTACGACGACGAAATCGCGGCTCAGTTCAAGGCTGGCATCGAGAAGTTCAAGTCTACCCAAACTTGGTAATTGCTCGTCAGAGCTGGTGACCGGCCAGATACACCGGCCGGTCCAATACTGATTCAAGTTTAATAGGCGGAACTATGGCAGTCGGAAAAGAGATTAAGACGCAGATTGCGAGCATTGGCAGCACGCGCAAAATCACCAGCGCCATGGAAATGGTTGCTGCGTCGAAGATGCGTAAAGCCCAGGATCGCATGCAGTCTTCCCGTCCGTACGCCCAGAGCATCCGTGGTGTTATTCAGCATCTGGCGAAAGCCAACCCTGAATACAAGCACCTCTACATGCAGGAGCGTGAGGTCAAACGTGTCGGCTTCATTATTGTGGCATCCGACCGTGGCCTCTGTGGCGGTTTGAACGTGAATGCGTTCAAGGCAGCTGTAAGCAAGATGAAAGAGTTCCACGACAGGAATATCGAAGTCGATATCTGTGCACTGGGCTCTAAGGCAATCACCTTCTTCCGTAACTACGGCGGTAACGTCGTTGCTGCGAAGGGCGGTCTCGGCGATGCGCCGGAACTGGAACAGTTGATCGGTTCGGTCAAGGTGATGCTGGATAACTTCGACGAAGGCAAGCTGGATCAATTGTTCATCGTATCCAACGATTTCGTGAACACCATGACCCAGAAGCCTGGCGTAGAGCAGCTGCTGCCGCTGAAGGCGGAAGACGATGACAAGACGCTCAACCATCACTGGGACTATCTGTACGAACCGGACGCGAAGGAGCTGTTGAACGGCCTGCTGACGCGTTACATCGAGTCCCTGGTCTATCAGGCCGTGGTTGAGAACAACGCCTGTGAACAGGCAGCCCGAATGCTGGCGATGAAGAATGCAACCGACAACGCCGGCAACCTGATCGACGAGCTTCAACTGGTATACAACAAGGCTCGTCAGGCGGCGATTACTCAGGAAATTTCCGAGATCGTCGGTGGTGCTGCTGCTGTTTGATGCAGTGAACAGGTTTAAAAGTTAAGAGGATCCGAACATGAGTAGCGGACGTATTGTTCAGATTATCGGTGCGGTTGTAGACGTGGAATTCCCGCGTGACAACGTGCCGAAGGTTTACGACGCATTGACCGTCGAAAAAACCGGCCTGACACTGGAAGTTCAGCAGCAGCTGGGCGACGGTGTCGTACGTGCAATTGCCATGGGTCAGACTGAAGGTCTGAGCCGTGGTTTGGAAACGACCAACACTGGCGCTCCGGTATCTGTACCGGTCGGTACTGCCACCCTGGGTCGTATCATGAACGTTCTGGGTGAGCCGATCGACGAATGTGGTCCGATCGGTGAAGAAGAGCGTTACGCCATCCACCGTAAGGCGCCGTCTTACGCTGACCAGGCAGCTACTAACGAGTTGCTGGAAACCGGCATCAAGGTTATCGACCTGGTTTGCCCGTTCGCTAAGGGTGGTAAGGTCGGTCTGTTCGGTGGTGCCGGTGTAGGCAAGACCGTAAACATGATGGAGCTGATCAACAACATCGCAACTCAGCACTCTGGTCTGTCCGTATTTGCGGGCGTTGGTGAGCGTACTCGTGAGGGTAACGATTTCTACCATGAGATGCAGGAAGCTGGCGTTGTAAACGTTGAACAGTTCGACAAGTCCAAGGTGGCGATGGTCTACGGCCAGATGAACGAGCCGCCGGGTAACCGTCTGCGTGTAGCTCTGACCGGTCTGACCATGGCGGAAAAATTCCGTGATGAAGGCCGTGACGTACTGCTGTTCGTCGACAACATCTACCGTTACACCCTGGCGGGTACCGAAGTATCGGCACTGCTGGGTCGTATGCCTTCTGCGGTAGGTTACCAGCCGACTCTGGCGGAAGAGATGGGCGTTCTGCAGGAACGTATCACCTCTACCAAGACAGGTTCCATCACGTCTATCCAGGCGGTATACGTACCGGCGGATGACTTGACTGACCCGTCTCCGGCAACCACCTTCTCCCACCTTGATGCGACTGTAGTACTGTCTCGTCAAATCGCGGAGCTGGGTATCTACCCGGCGATCGACCCGCTGGACTCCACCTCTCGTCAGCTGGATCCGCTGGTTATCGGTCAGGAACACTACGAAATCGCTCGTGGCGTTCAGCAGACCCTGCAGCGCTACAAGGAGCTGAAGGATATCATCGCGATTCTGGGTATGGACGAGCTGTCTGAAGAAGACAAGCAGACTGTATCCCGTGCGCGTAAGATTCAGCGCTTCCTGTCTCAGCCGTTCTTCGTGGCCGAAGTATTTACCGGTTCTCCGGGTAAATACGTGTCTCTGAAGGAAACCATCCGTGGCTTCGACGGCATTCTGAAAGGTGAATATGATCACCTGCCGGAACAGGCGTTCTACATGGTTGGCACCATCGACGAAGCTGTTGAGAAAGCGAAGGGCCTGTAAGTTCCGCGCGGAACCTTTTAAGAGGTAATCAAGATGGCTATGACTGTTCATTGTGACATCGTAAGTGCCGAAGAGCAGATCTTCTCCGGCCTGATCGAGTTCGTCTCCGTGACAGGTAGCCTGGGTGACCTGGGTATCTATCCGGGTCACGCTCCGCTTCTGACGGAACTGAAACCAGGCCCTGTCGAGCTGCGCAAGCAGGGCGGTGAGGAAGATGTATTCTACGTCTCCGGTGGCTTTATCGAAGTACAGCCGCATAAAGTGACAGTGCTTGCTGATACTGCACTGCGTGCGGGTGACCTGAGTGAAGCTGCCGCGCTTGAAGCCCAGAAGCATGCTGAGCATGCCATGGCTGACAAGACCGGCGAGTTCGAATACTCACGTGCTGCGGCTCAGCTGGCTGAAGCAGCGGCTCAGCTTCGCACTCTGCAGCAGATTCGTCGCAAGATTGGTAAATAACCAACCTTTCGACTGCATGCAAAAAGCAGCCTCAGGGCTGCTTTTTTTTGTTTGCCCGGCGAAGCCGGCAAACCCGGCCACCTGAAAGAAGGTGGCGTCACCCTGACTGAGGGGAAGACAATCCGACTGGCAAGGGCATTGCTGGCCAACGGCAGGGTCTGAAGGAAGCCATAGGACGTTAACGGTACACAACGCAAGTGAACCTGCTTCGGCAGTGCAGGTGGGTAAGCGTGCAAAATAGCGCGAAGCCCGATACTCGGTCAGACCTGTGCTGTGCTTGAGGGTGGAATCGTTAACAGGGAGCCGGTGCAGTAACCGGGGAAGCCTGACACCCTATCCGGCTCGATCGGACGTTGAGGCTCAAGGCGAAAGCCAAGGCCACAGCGGGTGTGAGGTGGCAGATGAAGCCGTAGTAGTGATGAAGTTTCGGCCTGAGAAGCCTGGCAACAGTGTGGAGGATAAAACCGGAACGACCGCTGGCGGAGGTCCAGTGGGCCGGGCAAGGTCAAAAGCCTTGGCTCGGATGCGAAGGGCGGAAGTCATTAATGAGTATGACGCACAACGAAAGGACGGTGGACGCTGTGTTCACAAGCTACCCGACGGGGTGGGGACGTGAGTTGAGGCGCTGCAGGAATGCGGTTGCTTTGGCTTTCACCGAACACGGGAGTAGAACGAGACTGTGGCGGCAGATTGCCCATGTGCTAGTACCCGGACAGATCGCTCGAAACAGACCGGCAGCCAAACCAACCTCCGGAGTCGTCATCACAGAGATGAGCAGGTATGAGGAAATACTACAGTCTTTACGGACGGTTGCTGTCGATGCGGCGTCTGTATCAAGCCTTCAAACACGTCAAACGCAACCGAGGTGCGGCCGGAGTCGATGGGCAGAGCCTGGCTGCGTTCGAAGCGAATCTGGAGGTGGAGCTGTCATGCCTGTTATCTGAACTGAAGGAAAAGCGCTATCGAGCGCAGCCTGTCAGACGCGTTACCATCGCCAAGGACGATGGTGGAGAGCGTCAGCTGGGTATTCCAACGGTTCGAGACCGAGTCGTGCAACAAGCGGTGCGCAGCCTGATTGAACCGATCTTTGATCCGGACTTTCATCCGTCAAGCTACGGGTATCGTCCGGGACGCAGTGGCCATCACGCGATAGGCAAGGCGACGCTGTTTATTCGTCGCTATCGACGTGAGTGGGTCGTGGATATGGACCTGTCGAAATGCTTCGACACGCTAAATCACGATCTGATCATCCGCCAGTTCCGCCGACGGATTACGGACGGCAGTGTATTGTCACTGTTGCGTCAGTTCCTTGAGAGCGGGGTAATGGTGGGCCACCAGTTTGAAAAGACGGATCTGGGCAGCCCACAAGGCGGCGTAATCAGTCCCCTGATTGCGAACGTCTATCTGGAGGCGTTCGACCAGTTCATGAAGGCGCGGGGCCATCGGATCGTCCGCTATGCGGACGACATCCTGATCCTGTGCTGCTCAAAGGCTGGAGCGGAGAACGCGCTGAAAGTGGCTCAAGGGTATCTGGAAGAGGCATTGAAGCTGACAGTGAATGCCACCAAGACCCATATTGCACACAGCGATGATGGGATCAAGTTCCTGGGTGTCGTAATCCATACAGATTACACCCGCATTCAGGACAAGAAGGTGCTGAAACTGAAAGAGAAGTTGAAAGCGCTGACAAAGCGAAACCGTGGCACAGGACTTGCGGACACAATCCGTGAGTTGAATCCCGTGCTGCGGGGCTTCGCCAACTACTTCCGGGTCGCCCACTGTGCGCGCATACTGAAACAGGTAATGGGCTGGCTGAGGCGACGTTTACGCTGCCTTCAGCTCAAACAGTGGAAGAAACCGAGCCGGCTGCATCGTCGACTGAAACAGTTGGGCTATCGTCCGCCGTTCAAGTCGATCAAGATGAATAGCTGGCACAATGCGGCGTCTCCACTGGCCCACCAGTCGATCCCCAACGCTTATCTGCATCAAGAACTAGGGTTAATGGACTTGACCCAAGTGAGAACCGGCATCTCTGTCCCCATGCTCGGGGTCAATTACTGACATGAGCCGTATACGAGGCCCGTACGTACGGTTCTGTGAGAGGGATGAGGCGGCGACGCCTCACCCTACTCGATGTATCTGGATATTACGTGACGGCTATGAAGCGTTGCAGAAATCATGTTGCGTGCTTTCGCTAGAGTAAGCCCCACAGCGTGTTGAATATGATCTGCTGGGCAGCGGCAACTTCACGTGAGTCGATCACCACTGCGGTAGGGTAATTGTCAGAAGCCAACGAAATAATGGCGCAGCGTGGTGGGTAAATTGCAATGTATGCCGCATCAACTGAACCCTCTGTTCGTATCCATTTACGTTCCGAGTACTCGGCGCTCTCACCTCCATCACCGATCGCAATCACCCGCACGCGAATTTTGCGGGCGACCCGCTGAGCCGTGAAGTTGGGAAATGGACGGTACAACAGGGGTCGAATCGGCTTGGAGGAAAACACCGAGTAGACACGTTCATCCTGATCACCAACACGGTTGAGAATATCGCGCAGGACCTGCTCAATCCCGGCATCCCCTTCATAAAACTCCACATTGGCGACGCTGAATTCAGGTTTAAGGTGGTGCAGTTCGGGTATCACACTGCCTTTCAGCTGATTGATCGCCTGATCAAGTTGCTGGCGTCGCTCTTGTGCCAACTGGAGTAATACTTCTGGCTCTCGCGCTGAAAAATAGCGGCGTTTGCCCTTGGGCAGGTAGGTGACGACTCCACGCTGTTGCAGGCTTTTAAGACACTCATAGGTTGTCCCGCGATTGACACCTGCGCGTTCAGCAACGGTTCGTATTGCACTGGGTCCCAATGCAAGCAAGGCCTTGTAAATGCTGACATCACGTTCACTCAGACCGAGCTGTTCAAAAATCTGCTGGTTCATATTGTCAATTTTTGAGTGACAAAAAGGATTGATCGATTTCGAGTATACGCTAAAGTGCCTGACAACTCTTGAATCAATGGGCCCTGACAGGTGTCAGGGCCGCAAACAGACAAGTTGTGGATGATGAAAACGGATGTAGTGATTCTGGCTGCCGGACAGGGCAGTCGCATGAAATCGGCGTTGCCGAAAGTGATGCACCGACTGGCAGGAAAGCCGATGTTGCAGCATGTTATTGATCGTGCCAGGGCACTTCAGGCTGAAGCGCTGCATGTGGTGATTGGACACGGCGGTGAGCAGGTTGAACAGGCAATGAAGGGTCAGGCAGTGAATCTTGTCTGGCAGCATGAGCAGTTGGGGACAGGCCATGCCGTGGCTCAGGCGATGCCGCAGATCGGCAACGACTCGATTGTACTGATTCTGTACGGCGATGTACCACTGACGCGTCCTGAAACGCTTCAGCAGCTGACAGATATCGCTTCACAGGGTGATCTTGGGCTGCTGACAGTGAATCTTGAGGATCCTGCCGGATATGGTCGAATCATTCGCAATGCGGTTGGCGATGTGGTGGCCATTGTTGAGCACAAGGATGCCAGCGAACAGCAAAAGCTGATCCGTGAGGTGAACACCGGTATTCTGGCGCTGCCGTCTGCGGCGCTGCATGAGTGGTTGCCGCGTCTGTCTGCGAATAACGCTCAGGGCGAATACTACCTCACCGATGTGATCGCCATGGCGGCAGAAGAAGGCATGCGAGTGCGCGCCATCCAGCCGAAAGCCGAGCAGGAGGTACAGGGCGTCAATAACCGTCTGCAACTGGCTCAGCTGGAACGCTGGTTCCAGCAGCAGCAGGCCGAAATGCTGATGGCTGAAGGCGTGACCTTAGCCGACCCTGCCCGTATTGATATCCGTGGTGTGCTGAAAACCGGTCGTGACGTGCTGATCGATATCAACGCGGTGTTCGAAGGCGAGGTACTGCTGGGTGATGGTGTTGAAATTGGCCCCAACTGCCTGATCCGTAATGCGGTGATTGGGGCAGGTTGTCGTATAGAAGCCAATTCGATGATTGATGGCGCTACTGTGGGTGACAATGCGCAGATCGGCCCCTTTGCTCGGCTTCGTCCAGGTACCGAATTGGCCAAAGGCGGCAAGATAGGCAATTTTGTAGAAACCAAGAAGGCTCGTATTGGAGAGGGCTCCAAGATCAACCACCTGACCTATATCGGCGATGCTGAGATCGGTCGAGAGGTTAATGTCGGAGCCGGTACCATCACCTGCAACTATGATGGTGTTAACAAGTCCCTTACCCGTATCGGCGATGGTGCCTTTATTGGTTCCAACAGCTCGCTGGTGGCACCGGTCGATATTGGTGCTGGTGCAACCATCGGCGCTGGCTCTACCGTAACCAAAACCGTGACTGACAACCAGCTGGCGGTGGCCCGTGGCAAGCAGATCAATCTTGATAACTGGGCGCGCCCGCAGAAGAAAGGATCCTGAGCATGTGTGGAATTGTAGGCGCCATTGCAGCGCGCTCCGTGGCCGGAATTCTGCTGGAAGGTCTGCGTCGCCTTGAGTACCGTGGTTATGACTCAGCCGGTATGGCGGTGCTGGACCATGGTCAGATCAGCCGCCTGCGCCGTATTGGTAAAGTACAGGCGCTTGCTGAGGCTTGTGAGAAGCAGCCGCTGGCCGGGCATCTGGGTATCGCCCACACCCGTTGGGCGACCCACGGCAAACCATCGGAACAGAATGCCCACCCGCACATGTCCGGCGAGCGTCTGGCGGTGGTACACAACGGCATTATCGAAAACTTCGAGCCGCTCAAACGTGAGCTGCAGCAGAAGGGCTATGTCTTCACCTCGGAAACCGATACCGAAGTGGTTGCCCACCTTCTGGATCGCGAGCTCAAACAAGGTCTGACCTTAGTGGATGGATTGCGCCAGACGTTGAGTTATCTGGAAGGCGCTTTTGCACTGGGCGTGATTCATGCCGATAGCCCGGAGCAACTGCTGACCGCGCGCAAGGGCAGCCCACTGGTGATTGGGGTTGGCATTGGCGAAAATTTCATCGCCTCCGACCAGCTTGCACTGCTGCCGGTCACCGACCGCTTCATGTTCCTTGAAGATGGTGATATTGCGGTGCTGGAGGCTGAGCGCATTCAGGTATTTAATGCCAGTGGAGACGTGGTCGAACGTGCTGTGACCACCTTCGAGCATGGCTTGGGCAATGCCGATAAGGGCGAGTTTCGCCATTTCATGCTCAAGGAAATTTACGAGCAACCGCGGGTTATGCAGGCGGTACTGGAAGGGCGCACCGCCTCGGGCCACTTGCTGGAGCAAGCGTTTGGCAGTGGCGCAAGTGCAGTGTTTGATCAGGTGAAACAGGTGCAGATCGTGGCCTGCGGTACCAGCTACCATGCCGGGATGGTAGCCAAATACTGGATTGAAGATCTGGTGGGCATCCCCTGTATGGTTGAGGTGGCCAGTGAATTCCGTTACCGCCCGGTAGTGTTGCCTGAGGGGACTCTGCTGTTGACCCTGTCCCAGTCTGGTGAAACGGCCGATACCCTGGCGGCACTGCGTGAAGTAAAACAGCGCGTGCTGGCCACACTGGCAATCTGCAATGTGCCGGGCAGTTCACTGGTGCGGGAGTCTGATCTTAGCCTGATGACCAATGCCGGCCCTGAAATCGGGGTGGCGTCTACCAAGGCATTTACCTCCCAGCTGGTTGCCCTGATGTTGACCACCATTGCGTTGGGGCGTCGTCACAGCCTGACCGCTGCGCGTGAAACAGAGCTGATTGCAGCCCTGCAGCAATTGCCTGAACTGCTGCAACAGCTGCTGCAGCTGGATGGTGCGATTGAGCAGATGTCGACGCACTTTGCCGAAAAGCACCATGCATTGTTTCTTGGTCGTAACAGTCTTTATCCGGTGGCAATGGAGGGAGCTCTCAAGCTGAAAGAGATCTCTTACATTCATGCCGAGGCCTACCCGGCTGGTGAACTCAAGCATGGCCCGCTGGCGCTGGTGGATAAGGAGATGCCGGTCATCGCGGTGGCGCCTCGCAATGGCATGCTGGACAAGCTCAAGGCCAATCTACAGGAAGTACGTGCCCGAGGCGGTGAACTGTTTGTGTTTGCCGGTTGCGAGCAAAGCATCCAGCCAGAGGATGGTGTGCATGTGATCCATCTTCCCGAGATGCCAGCCATACTGGATCCGATAGCCTTTACATTGCCATTGCAATTGCTGTCATACCACGTTGCCGTACTCAAGGGTACGGATGTGGATCAGCCACGCAATCTGGCCAAATCGGTTACGGTGGAATAAGAGATACTTGTGTCACAATGAAAAATGCCCTGCAGTGCAGGGCATTTTTGTATCTGCGAAGTGTGGGCCTCTCATGTTGAGTCGCGGTGGTCGTTCCGCTTTAACTCGTGCATAACCGGCTCGGGTCGTGACCAGACAACGACTGCGCCGATGGTGATGAAAACCAGAATGCTCAGGAGCAATACAGGGTGGCGGATACTGATTAGTACGATACAAAGTGCCACAAACATGCCGATACTGGCGGTCCATTTGGTGCGTCGATCGATAAAGCCACCCTGTTCCCAGTTGTGCAGACATGGGCCAAGCAGTCGATGTTGTTCCAACCAGCCGCGCAGGCGGGGTGAGCAGCGCGAAGCACTCCAGGCGGCGACCAGTACGAAGATGGTGGTGGGCAATCCCGGCAACAGGGCGCCGATCAAGGCCAGGGCAATACAGACCCAAGTCAGCAGTAACCAGCCCCAACGCAATGGGGGGCTGATTATTTCAGATTGTGTCTGTCGCCTGACTGAAGGCATGAGTGAGGCTCCGTATCTTGACCATACAGTATGGATAATGGGCCAATACTCACCGAAAGGACAATTTAAAAGCCCGCTGCTTGCCATAGCTCAACTCAATCATCAGCCACAGTCGAGGTTGGTCGTTGCAGTGTTTCAACGATGTAATTCAGTACCCGACGTGAGTAAATCAGGCTGGTGTGAGAGAGGGGAAATACCTTGTGTTCGGTCATGCCGGTGACACGGGTTTCATCAATCAGGACGGTCCCATCGGATATCGAATCCCTGCTCAGCAAAGGCATCAGCCCCACAGGCAAGTCGCCGGCGATACTGTATAGCCGGGCTTTAAAGGGCCAGTGATGATTGTCGGCCAACAAATATTCGATGCTGTTTTTAAGCATCCCCTTGAACCTGGAATCATGAATCTCACGGGCCAGGTGGCTGCCCTTGTGAGGGGTGCCCAGCGTAATGACCGAGTCGACCCAGTGGCTCTGTTTGCTGTTGCGTTCAAGGTAGCGCCGTGCAATCAAACCTCCCATGGAATGGCAGACGAAAGCGGTGGGCTCGTTGTCGATAAACTCATCGATTCGAGTGCAGATCGTATCCAGATCGGGCGACAGTGTGTTGTAGGTCAGGTTGAGTGTCTGATAACCCTGTTTATGCAGGCGCTTGCATAAAGGGCGCATCACCAGTCCTGACATGTAGAGACCGTGCAACACCACAACTTTTTGTACGTGCATAACGGCAGTGGCTCCATCCATCTGTTCGTGTCAGCTTAACCCTTCAGTGAAATGGAGGAAAGACCGCCTTTTGCGCTACCGGACCATGGCTGTTCCTCTGGCTGAGCGGTAGGATAGGTGGCATCAACCAGGCTGACAGGGACTGAAATGAACGAAACCATCTTCATGCTGGCGATCGACTTTATTGCGCTTATTGGTGTTGTCGTGCTGTTGCTGATTGTTGTCCTGCTTATTGTTGGCGTGATTATGTATCAGATAGACAAGCGCCAGACGGCACATACCATACGGCGCAACTATCCCTTGTTGGGGCGATTCCGCTACCTGTTCGAAACACTGGGCGAATTTTTGCGTCAGTATTTTTTTGCCATGGACCGTGAAGAGATGCCGTTCAATCGTGCCCAGCGGTCCTGGGTCTATCGGGCGGCTAAAAATATTGATAATACGGTGGCCTTTGGTTCGACACGGGATCTGCGCAAGCCGGGGACTTATTACTTCCTGAACTGCCCGTTTCCTACACTGAGTGAAGATGCGGCCAGTACACAACCGATGAGGATTGGGCCCTACTGCCGGCAGCCCTACGATGCGCCATCCTTTCTCAATATTTCGGGCATGAGTTTTGGTGCTCTGTCGGCACCTGCGGTACAGGCATTGTCGATGGGAGCAGCAAAAGCGGGTTGCTGGATGAATACCGGTGAAGGCGCCCTGTCGAAGCATCACCTGACCGGTGGCTGCGATATCGTATTTCAGATTGGCACTGCCAAGTACGGCGTCAGGAATGAACAGGGACGGCTTGACGATGCGCGCCTGGCGAAAATAGCCGCGATTGAACAGGTCAAAATGTTCGAAATCAAGCTGAGCCAGGGCGCCAAGCCGGGCAAGGGCGGCATATTACCGGGCGACAAGGTGACAGCCGAGATTGCCGAGGCGCGTGGCATACCGGAAGGGCAGGCCTCGATCAGCCCCAATCGCCACCCGGAAATATCCAGTATTGATGACCTGCTGGATTTTATTGCACATGTGCGTGAAGTGACCGGAAAACCGGTTGGCTTCAAGCTGGTGCTGGGTAGTACGGATTGGCTGGATGCATTCTGTGAAGCTGTGTCAAATCGAGGCAGCGAGTCGGCACCGGATTTCATTACCCTGGACAGTGCTGACGGCGGCACCGGGGCAGCGCCCATGCCGCTGATGGACAGCGTTGGCCTGCCACTGCGTGAGAGCCTGCCACTGCTGGTCAATAAACTCATTCAGCATAACCTGCGCAACCGGGTGCGAGTGATTGCATCGGGCAAGTTGATCAACCCGACCGATGTGGCGGCAGCGATCTGTCTGGGGGCTGACTTTGTTGTGACCGCACGTGGTTTCATGTTTGCGCTGGGCTGTATTCAGGCATTGCAGTGCAACAAAAACAGCTGCCCCACCGGCATTACCACTCACAACCCCAAACTGCACAAAGGGCTGGTACCGGATGTAAAGGCAGAACGGGTAGCCAACTTTCACCACAACCTGGTGCATGAAGTCGAAATGATTGCCCATGCCTGCGGTGTATCAGAACCTCGCCAGCTGACACGTGAGCATGCGGCCGTCGTGGTCGATGGTGGTGGGTCGGTACCGCTGAATATCCTCTACCCCCGCTCCTGAGAGCGGAAAGAGTGAAGCCAGCAATCAAGCTGGCTTCACTATTGGTTCAGCGTTCGTCGTCGAACCAGGATTCGCGGTCAAGCCAGGTCATCAGCTCCTTTTCCTCCTGATGACGCTCAATGGCTCTTCGGTCCTCAAGCAGGCGTTTGGTCGCGTGTTGCTTGCGCCGGATTTTCTGTTCAACATCGTATCCAACCATGATGTCGAAAACCTCAGTCTGAATCGGGTCCAGATCCTGTTCTTTCCGTATCAGCATAGCCTCTCTCCGATCTCAGGGTTGCCGCTATCGGGAGACAGAAGGTGTCTGTCCGATGACAGCAAACACTCCAGGAGTTTTTTATTTACCCTAACCGGCGCCGAATTTCAAATCACCGGTATGCATCAGGGTAGAGGCTTCGTGTTGCAGCGAGATGAATGACGGCTCTATTCGCCGTCATCCTCGCTGTCTGATCCGCGGCGCAGGGTGGGAATCCGCTTGTCGTTCTGGCGCAGGCTGCGCAGGCTGCGTTTGATGGTCTTGAGGTGGTCCAACAGTACCGGTCCCAGTTTCATGGCCACGCCAACGGCCAGGACATCAATGATGACCAAGTGTACGACGCGCGAGGACATCAGCGTGCTCAGATCCTTGTCCTCTTCCACATCGACATGAATGGGAATGGTTGCCAGATCGGCAAGGGGGGTGTTGCCCGGACAGAGGGTAATCACGGTTGCGCCCTTGTCCTTCACCAGTTTGACGGTATGCAGCAGATCCTTGGTACGGCCCGTTTGGGAAATGGCTACAACGGCATCACCTTCACCAAGCGTCAGGGCCGAAATGGTCTGCATGTGAGGGTCGGAATAGGCGGCTGCCGATACCATCAGCCGATAAAACTTGTGCTGGGCATCGGCACAGACCGGTGCCGATGCCCCGAAACCGTAAAACTCGACCCGGTTTGCCTTTGCCAGACAGTCGATCGCCTCTTCCAGGGTGCCGGGATCAAGCTGATCGCGGATATTGATCAAGTTGCCGATCATGGAGTCGAAGATCTTCTGCTTAAACTCGATCACTGTGTCTTTGGAATCGAGTGAGAACTGTTCATAGCTGGCGTTGCTGGCGAGACCCTGGGCCAGTGTCAGCTTGAAGTCCTGAAAGCCATCGTAATCCAGCGCACGACAGAAGCGTACTACGGTCGGTTCACTGACTTGTGCTTCGGATGCCAGATCAACAATACGCATGTGAATTACGTCATTGGGGTTGGCCAGCACATAGTCAGCCACTTTCTGCTCAGACTTGCGCAGGTCAGAGCGGGCTTCAGCAATTGATTTGAGCAGGTTGAAGGAGTTCATCTCCGTCACATCCGATTATCAGCAGAAGGTCAGGAGTATAACAACGAAAACGGTATCGGCCCAATGCTGCTCAAGTGCTGTTCTGGCCTGCATTCAGGTAATTGCAGCCTGTATGAGAGCATGCTAATTTCAAAAACGTTATCCACGCTTAACAACAAATTATAAAGCATAAGGAACAAGAGCCGTGAAACGCAGACAATTCATTCAGGGTGCTGGAGCCGCTACAGTCGCAGCAGGTACCCTGGTATCCGGTAAGGCGATGGCCGCGCCGGAATACAAATGGAAGATGGTCACCACTTGGCCGAAAAACTTCCCGGGCCTGGGCACGGGCGCCAACCATCTGGCCGACATGATCAAGCAGATGACCAATGGCCGCATCGAAGTGAAGGTGTATGGTGCCGGTGAGCTGGTCGGGGCATTGGAGATCTTTGATGCCGTCTCCCGCGGTACGGCGGAAATGGGTCATGGTGCCGCCTATTACTGGAAGGGCAAGAGTACGGCCGCTCAGTTTTTCTCTGCCGTACCCTTTGGTCTGACGGCTCAGGAGATGAACGGCTGGCTCTACCACGGTGGTGGCATGGAGCTGTGGCAGGAAGTGTATGACCAGTTTGGCCTGGTTGCCGGAGCCGCCGGTAACACCGGTGTGCAGATGGGCGGCTGGTTCAACAAGGAGATCAACAGCGTTGAGGACCTCAAGGGCCTGAAGATGCGTATCCCAGGCCTGGGCGGCGAGGTGCTCAAGCGTGCCGGTGGTACTCCGGTACTGCTGCCCGGCGGTGAGATATTCCCGTCACTGCAGTCTGGTGCCATTGATGCTACCGAGTGGGTTGGTCCGTACAACGATTTGGCGTTCGGTCTGCACAAGGCAGCTAAATACTATTACTACCCGGGCTGGCATGAGCCGGGCACCACGCTGGAATGCTTCATCAACAAGGAAGCGTTTGAGGCTCTGCCCGATGATCTGCAGGCAATTGTGCGTGCGGCCCTGCGGGTAGCCAACCAGGATATGCTGGCCGAATCCATGGTGAAGAACAACCGTGCGCTGGAACAGCTCGTGAACGAGCACGGCGTCGAGCTGCGCAACTTCCCGGAAGACGTGATGCGCAAGCTGCGTGAAATCTCTGATGAAGTGGTGGCAGAAGAAGCGCAGAAGGATGCCATCACCAAGAAAGTGTATGACTCCTTCGTGGCCTATCGGGCTCAGGTTGAAAAATGGACGGCTGTGGCTGAGCAGGCCTATATCAATGGCCGTTCGCTGAGCTGATCTGCAGTCTGCTGCACTGAAGAGGATTCAAGGTCGGGTACTGTCCGGCCTTGTTTTTTGGGAGGTATCGTGTCGGATCAACTTCAAACCCTCAGGGACTATTTGACTCGTCACCACGGTGGTGATGGTTCTGTGGCGGCTCAGCGAACGCTGGAGGGACATGCGCGCAACCATGATGACCTGTTCCGCCGCTTCTGGGCAGAGCAGGCAGAGCCTGTTTTGTCCCGTGGCAGCCGGGTGGTAGACCTGGGCTGTGGCCCGGGGCTGTTTCTGCGAGATCTGTCCTTGAGCGGCCCCGAGCTGGATCTGGTTGGGGTTGAAGCAGCCCCTTACATGCTGGAGCAGGCTTGCGAGGACGACTACGACTTCAGCATTCGTGTGGCTGATTTGAATGACCCACCGGCAGATCTGTTTGAAGCCGAATCCATAGATGCTGTGCTGGCGAACCGTCTATTGCACGAACTGCATCAGCCGTTGGTGCTGTTGCAGCAACTGCATGACTGGCTTAAGCCGGGTGGTGTACTGATTCTGGTTGATATGGTGCGCCAGCCGTTGGGCAGTTTTCTGACCCACAAATTTGGTCAGGATCGACTGGATGAAAGGCAGGACGCCAAGGCGATGGCTGCCCTGTTTGAGGATTACTTCGAACACAACCGCTATCACGACTACGACCTGCTGGCGCTGCTGAGTTTGACCGGCTACGAAGTGCTGGCGGATGAATCGATCCGCAGTGGACGGGCGGTACAGATCGCGGCGCGCAGGCCTTTATAGCAAGTTTTGCAGCTATCGGGATGGCGGCGGTACCCTTTGCGTGCGACACGCTTTGCGTCATCCTTGACCGCTCGACTGCCGCCGTCCTTGGCGGCAGACGGTCGCACACAAATGGCACCGCCGCCGAGCAGCTGTCACACCTTGTGATAGATCTCGGCGCCGCTGTCCTTGAACTCTTCCGACTTCTGTTTCATGCCCTGTTCCGCCTGGGCATTGATCGCCGCGACCTGCGCATCGTCCAGCTCACGAACCTCCTGAGAGATCTTCATGGAGCAGAACTTGGGTCCGCACATGGAGCAGAAGTGCGCCACTTTGGCTGATTCCTTCGGCAATGTTTCATCGTGGTAGGCACGGGCAGTGTCCGGGTCCAGACCGATGTTGAACTGGTCTTCCCAGCGGAATTCGAAGCGCGCCTTGGACATGGCGTTGTCGCGGATTTGCGCGCCGGGATGACCTTTCGCCAGATCGGCCGCATGCGCCGCGATCTTGTAGGTGATGATACCGGTCTTGACGTCATCCTTGTTGGGCAGGCCCAGGTGCTCCTTCGGCGTCACGTAGCAGAGCATGGCACAGCCGTACCAGCCGATCATCGCCGCGCCGATACCTGAGGTGATGTGGTCGTAGCCCGGCGCGATGTCGGTGGTCAATGGGCCCAGGGTGTAGAAGGGCGCTTCGTGGCACTCCTTCAGCTGCTTGTCCATGTTCTCCTTGATCATGTGCATCGGCACATGGCCCGGACCTTCGATCATCACCTGCACATCGTGCTGCCAGGCAATCTTGGTCAGTTCGCCCAGGGTTTCCAGCTCAGCGAACTGGGCGGCGTCGTTGGCGTCGTAGACCGAGCCCGGACGCAGGCCGTCGCCCAGGGAAAAGGCTACGTCATACGCTTTGCAGATCTCGCATATCTCTTCAAAATGGGTGTAGAGGAAGTTTTCCTCGTGGTGAGCCAGGCACCATTTCGCCATGATGGAGCCGCCACGGGAGACGATGCCGGTCATGCGCTTGGCGGTCAGCGGCACGTAGCGCAGCAGCACGCCCGCATGGATGGTGAAGTAATCCACGCCCTGTTCCGCCTGTTCGATCAGGGTGTCGCGGAATACCTCCCAGTTCAGGTCTTCGGCGATGCCGTTGACCTTCTCCAGCGCCTGGTAGATCGGCACGGTACCGATGGGAACCGGCGAGTTGCGCAGGATCCATTCACGGGTTTCGTGAATGTTCTTGCCGGTGGACAGATCCATGATGGTGTCTGAGCCCCAACGGGTGCCCCAGGTCATTTTGGCGACTTCCTCCTCAATGGAGGAGGTGACTGCGGAGTTGCCTATGTTGCCGTTGATCTTCACCAGGAAGTTGCGGCCGATGATCATCGGTTCCAGTTCCGGGTGGTTGATGTTGCACGGGATGATGGCACGGCCTTCAGCCACTTCCTGGCGTACGAACTCCGGCGTGATCTCCTCCGGCAGGTAGGCGCCGAAGTTATGGCCCGGATGCTGCTCGGCGACGATGTTGCCCTCAGCCTTGGCCTTGGCCAGCTTCATGTTCTCGCGGATGGCGATGTATTCCATCTCCGGCGTGATAATGCCCTGGCGCGCGTAGTGCAGCTGGGTCACGTTCTTTCCGGGCTTGGCGCGGCGCGGTTGGCGGGTCAGCTCAAAGCGCAGCTCGTCCAGACGCAGGTCGGCGGCACGGGCGCGGCCGTATTCGGAAGTCAGACCGTCCAACTGCTCGGTGTCGTCACGTTCCAGAATCCAGTTTTCACGCAGCGGTGCCAGGCCCTTGCGCACGTCGATGCAGGCGTCCGGATCGGTGTAGGGGCCTGAAGTGTCGTAGACATACAGCGGATCGTTCTTTTCGCCGCCCATGTCGGTCGGTGTATCGTCCAGGGTGATTTCGCGCATCGGCACGCGGATATCGGGGCGGCTGCCTTCAACATAGACCTTGCGGGACTTCGGGAAGGGCTGCACGGAGTCCCTGTCGACCTGTGCACTCTGGTTGAGGGGCATTGAACTCGGCTGTTGGGTACTCATCTCACTCTCCGGTTTTATCGTTTTTTGTGCGTGTCAGGAGGCTTAATCGGCCAGATCCAGGCCCATCTGCCAGAAACTGACTTCCATGCGGGTGGCGGTGCTAAAGCGCTGTTCCAGTGCGGCCAGACGGCTGGCGGAAAGATCCTGCCCCAGCCTGTCCAGCAGCTCACGTTCGGTGGCGGCCGCCTGCTGATATTCCTCGCTCAGGTACATCTCGATCCAGGCGTTGTACGGGTTGCCTTCGCGGAGGGTATCCGGCTGTTCGGTCAGCCAGTTGGCGATTTCGGCATAGCCGATGATGCAGGGCGCCAGCGCCACGTGCAGGTCGAGCAGATCGCCGGCGAATCCTGCATCCAGTACATAGCGGGTGTAGGCTACTGTGGCCGAGGCTTCCGGCAACGCCTGTAACTGTTTTTCGCTGATGCCCCAGTCGCGGCAGTAGTCGACATGCAACCCGATTTCGGTATCCAGCATGGCGTTGAGACCGGCCTGGGCGTAGCGCATGCTGTCCAGGTCTTCGCTTTTGAATACGGCCAGACCCCAGGCACGGCTGAACTGGATCAAAAACAGGTAATCCTGCTTCAGATAGTGCTGGAAACATTCCTTGGGCAAGGTTCCCTGTCCCAGCTGGCGCACGAAGTCGTGCTGGATATAGGCGTTCCAGTCATCGGCACACCGGGTTTTTAGATGGTCGTACAGTGACTTATTCGCAGATACGTTTGCAGACACGGGGTACCTCCTGTTCGGTTACGGCTGCGGGGTCGAGGCTGGCGCTGAAGAACTGGTGTTCCAGCACGCACATCTGGCGGAACAGCCTGGCCAGTTCCTCCAGCGTGGCGTCATTGCGGTCGGTAAAGCTGTCCACCTGGCCGCGCAGCCAGGCGACGAACTGCTCGAACTCGGGCAGCACATGGATGTCGATCCATTCCTGCAGATAGAAACGGCTGCCGCGCGGCTTTTTCGCCTGTTGCTGCGACCAGCTCAAATAGGACCATTCGGCGACGCAGAGGCAGATGATGGCGCGTTCGTAGCTGACTTCGGACGCCTTCATGGTGTCGATGATCGCCCGGCTGACCGGATGCAATGCCGGGTTCAGGTAATCGGCCTCGCTCAGCCCCAGTGCTTCGAAGGAACGCAGGAAATAGGTGTTCTCGTCGCTGGTCAGCGCCGCTAGGAAGCCGGCCAGCACGGCTTTTGGCGGCATCGCCGGGGCGTTGGCGAGGGTGCGGGCGACCAGGTTGACCAGGGTGTCGATGAAGGCGTAGTCCTGCACCAGGTAGCGGGCATAGACCTCGTCGGCCAGGCGGTCATCGCCCAGCGCGTCGGTGAACGCATGGTTCACCGCCCGGTTCCAGTCGGTTTCGGCGTAGCCGCGCAGCTGTTCGCTCAGCGGCTGCTGTGGGTGCTGTTGGCGGTAATCGGCAAAGGTCATCGGGCTTTCCATTTTGTTTGGCTCAAAGCTATCCATGTGGGTGTTCAGGGCACGATGGCGTAGTCGGCCACCGGCGGATTACTTTTGGTCAAGCCCTGCTCCTGCATGAAGGCGCCGACGCGCTGGTAGCGGGCCTTATCCAGTGCTGCCGGACGCAGCGCGAAACGACTCAGGGTGTCGGCCCAGGCGCGACGGTTGAGTTCGGTGTTGAGCTCGTCTGGCTTGTAGCTGACGAAGGCTTTCCAGGCGTCATCCGGGTGGTTGACGATGTACTGGGTCGCCTGTTCCAGTGCGGCCATCACACGGGCGAAGCGTTTGTCACCCCGATCCTGGTTGTTGATCACCAGCACCAGCTCGTCATAGGCGGGGACGCCTTCTTCCTCGACATAAAAGGCGCGACCCGGGTAGCCCTCGATATCCATCTGGTTAAGCTCGAAATTGCGGTAGGCACCGATCACGGCATCCACCTTGCCGGTGATCAGTGACGGCGACAGTGACCAGTTGACGTTGACCATCTCGATATCGTCCAGCGTCAGGCCGTGCGGCTTGAGCATGGCGCGCATCAGCGCTTCCTCGTAGCCGCCCACCGAGTAACCCACCTTCTTGCCCTTGAGGTCGGCCAGGGTCTTGATCGGGCCCTGATCCAGAACCACCAGCGAGTTCAGCGGTGTGGCGATCAGGGTGCCGATGCGGGTCAGTGGCAGTGTTTCACCGACCATCACGTGCAGCTGCGGCTGGTAGGTCAGCGCCATGTCGGCCTTGCCGGCGGCAACCAGCTTGGGTGGCATCGACGGGTCGGCAGGCTCCACCAGATTCACCTCCAGCCCCTGCTCGGCGAAGTAGCCCTTCTGCTGAGCAACGATCAGTGGGCCGTGATCGGGGTTGATGAACCAGTCGAGCAGCAGCTCGACCTTGTCGGCTGCCAGTACCTGTGTTGAGAGCAGGCAGCCACAGAGCAATGCAGTCAATCGTTTCATTATGAAGTACCTTGGGGTGCGGACGACGTGGACTCATCCAGCCAGGGGGTGAGTCGTCGTGCGATCAGGTTGACGGAGAAATAGAGGGCCAGTGCCATGAAGGCCAGCACCAGCAGGGCGGCAAACATCAAATCCACCTGCATGCGGGCGTTGGCGTGCAGCATCAGATAGCCCAGTCCGGTGGAGGAACCGACCCATTCGCCGATCACGGCACCTATGGGTGCCACTGACGCGGCGACGCGCAGGCCGGAGCCAAGGGCAGGCAGGGCAGCGGGCAGGCGGATCTGCAACAGCTGGGCGCGGCGGCTGGCGCCGAGGGTGCGCGCCAGCTGTAGATAGCCGCTGGGCGTCTGGCGCAGGCCGTCGAAGCAGGCGGCGGTCACCGGGAAATAGATGATCAGCGTGGCCATGGCGATTTTGGAGGTCATGCCGTAGCCAAGCCAGAGCATCAAAACCGGCGCCAGTGCAAATACCGGGATCGCTTGGCTGACCACCAAAACCGGCAGCAGCCAACGGCGTAGGCTGCCCCAGGTTACCAGTGAGAGAGCGCTCGCCAGCCCCAGCAGCACGCCGAGCATCAGGCCCAGCAAAATCTCGATCAGGGTGACACCGGCGTGCTTCATCAGTAGTGGAAACTGACTGAACAGAGTTTCCAGCACGCGCAGGGGGCCGGGCAAAATGAATGTGGGGGCATCGGTCAGCCAGACAATCAGTTGCCAGATCAGCAGCAATCCGGTGGTGATGATCAGTGGGCGCAGAACCTGCATCATGCGGCACCTTCCATCAGCAGCTGAAGCAGCTGTGCCTGCAGCTCAAGCAGGGCAGGGTCGGTGACCGGTCTGGGTGTGCTTCCAATCGGCACTATCGGGTCCGACAAGCGTGCTGGGGAGCCTTGCAGCACCAGTACACGATCCGACAGGCGCAGGGCTTCCAGTGGGTCATGGGTTATCATCAGCACGGTTCGATCGGCCAGCAGCCCGGCGGCCAAGTCCTGCAGTTTGAGCCGGTTGATCGCATCCAGTGCAGAGAAAGGCTCATCCATGCAGACCAGTGGCTGATCCTGAAACAGAGTGCGGGCCAGTGCCACACGCTGGCGCTGACCGCCGGACAGCTGCCCCGGCAGGGCAGTGGCTCGATCGTTCAGACCCACCTGCTGCAGCAAATATCCGGCCAGTTCACTCTGTTCGCCTGAGGGTTTGCGGCCCTGCTGCAGCCTGGCGCCAAGCAGCACGTTGTCTTGAAGATTCAGCCAGGGCAGCAGCAGATCCTGCTGGGACATCCAGGCCACGCGGCCAGCCAGCGGCAGGCCATCACTGCAGTGAATCTCGCCACTGATGCTGGCCTCGTCGGCAATGCCGCAGAGCAGCTGCAGCAAGGAACTTTTGCCGACACCGGACTGGCCCAGAATGCAGGTCCACTGCCCACTTGGCAGTGTCAGATTCAGGTCGCTGAATACGCAGTGCTGCTGCCAGTGCAGGCTGGCCTGACGAAGTTCAATATCCAAGGCTCACCACCAGGCGTGGAAGTGATGAGTTGGGCCGTGCCCTGAACCCACCTGTAGCCGATCGGCTGCCGTGATGGCTGCCGTGATATAAGTCTTGGCTTCGGCCACGGCCGTGTGCATATCCCGCCCCCTGGCCAATCCGGCGGCAATCGCGGAGGAAAGAGTGCAGCCGGTACCGTGGGTGTTGGCGGTGGGGATGCGTTTGGCCGGCAGCCAGTGGGTCTGCCCGTCCATCAGCAGCAGATCGGCGCTGTCGTCACTTGCCGAGTCGGTCAGGTGGCCGCCCTTGACCAGTACCGCCTGAGGGCCCAGTGCCAGCAGCTCTCTGGCCTGTGTTAGCATTGCATCCGTATCGGTCGCTTCCGGTGCGCCCAATAATACGGCTGACTCCGGAAGGTTGGGGGTGATCAGGGTCGCCAGCGGCAGCAACTCGCTGCGCAGCGCCTCAACTGACTCGTCTGCCAGCAGCTTGTCGCCGCTCTTGGCGACCATGACTGGGTCAAGCACGATATTGCGAAGGCCACGGTCACGCAGAATAGTCGCGATGGTTGTAATGGTTTCCGGACGGCTGAGCATGCCGATCTTGATCGCATCGATGTGGATATCGTCCAGCACGGTATTAAGCTGATCGGCGATAAAGGCGGGTGGAACGTCGTGGATGGCACGAACTTCACGGGTGTTTTGTGCCGTCAGGGCGGTGATCACCGAGGTGCCAAATACGCCAAGTGCTGAAAAAGTCTTCAGATCCGCTTGAATACCGGCACCGCCGCCGCTGTCGGAGCCGGCGATAGTGAGAGCGATGGGTGTGTGTGCGTGTGCGTGTGTCATGCGGATGCTCCAGTACGGGAGAAAACCGCACCAGCCATGGGCATGCATGGAGTGATAGTAACGGTCATCTCGATTTCCTACGCCGGTACAAGCCGGATCAGGTTCAGCGGGTCTCATCTCAGCCCATCCAGTGTGGGCACCCCGACCAAGAATCTGTGGCTAGTTTAGGCACAAGCGCTACCACTGTCTATGCTGTAACCAGATGCCGGCTGCTTTCAGGTCAGGCCGGCACCTTTTGAGCAGGAGTAGATGCCATGAATCCGCTGGAAAATGTCGATCTGTTGTGCCCCTGGTGCGGTGAGCCGATCAGTCTGATGATCGAAGTGACAGAGCCTGAGCAGGAATACACAGAGGATTGTCCAGTCTGTTGCAGCCCGATTCAGGTTCAGGTCAGCGTAGGTGATCAAGAGCGCCCCGAGGTTAGCGTTGAGCGTGAGGGTGGCTAGTAACAGGGAGTCGTTATGCAACCAGAAATTGAAAAAAGCCGGCAGAGACTGCTGGAGTCGAGTCAACCGCTGGACGTTGAAATACGCTGCAGTGCTCTGCAATTGCTAACCAATATGCGTGACCGACTTGCGCTGCGGGCTGATGCCGATACCGAATCACTGAACGAGATCGTGCACCAGACACGTGTGGACAGTAAGCGCCTGCGTGCGCTCTGGCGTCTGCTGAAGCCTGGGCTGAAAACCACGGACTACAGCAGGCTCGAGCGTTTGAGCAAGGGACTGGCCAAGCCGCTTGCCTCCAGTCGCGATGCGCAGGTCATGAAGGAAACGCTGGATTGGGTGAGTGCAGACCTCCCGCCGGATGTTCGCCAACGATTGTTGCCGGGGTTGGTGCAGGTACTTGGACATGTGACAGTGAATGAACCGGCATTGTTGCAGGTTGTGCAGACACTGCTGAGGCTGGAGCAGGCTATTGTGGCCGTTGATCTGAGTTCAATGAGTAAACGACATCTGCACAAAGGGCTGAAGCAAACCTGCCGCAAGGGCAGTAGCCTTGCCCACGAAGCACTGCAAAAGCATGCCATGAAGCCGATGCACCGCTGGAGGAAGTGGGTCAAGTTACTATTGTTCCAAAGTGGTTGGTTGCTGGATGAAACCGCTCCCAAATGGATTAGCCAGGTTAAAGCGCTCGGAAGTGCTCTGGGACGACTGCATGACCTGGATGTACTGGCTGTACAGATGGAAGAGGCTCGTGCCTGTTTTTGGCAAGAGGATCTGGATCAGGTGAGCACAGGCATTAAGGCAGCCCGCCTAAAAGCGCTTGCCGAGATTGATACCCTTACTGACGAGATTTACGCAAAGCGGGCTCGCAAGCGGGCAAAACAGTTGTATCGGCGCTGGAAGCATTAGGTGTTTAAAGATTAGGCAATATTCATATAAGCATATGATTTAAAGGATCTTTACCTCGATAGACACTATGTTAATCTGTGCGCATTAGGCGACGAAAGTTGCGCAAATTATGAATTAAGCAGGTAGGCCCCCATGTTTTTCAAAAACCTCAGAGTTCGTGCCAAATTATGGCTGTTGATCGGTATTGCCGGTTTTATGTTGCTGTTTCTAACTTCGACAGCACTGCTGGATATGCGCCACTCACTTCAGCAGGAGCGTGAAGCCCAGCTGAATTCATTACTGGACACTACCCTGAGCCTGACAGCTTCCTTGCAGGCACGTGTAGCTGCAGGTGAGCTGAGCAGCGATGAGGCGCGGCAGCAGGCACGTACCCTGTTGGAAAACATGCGCTATGCCGGCAATGAGTATTTCTTTGTTCTGAATGCCAACGCCGACATTCTGGTACATGGGGGCGATACGTCTCAGGCAGGTCGTAATCTGAAATCAGCAAGAACCCCGGATGGGGTACCTGTATTTGCGCAGATGGCAGCGATGATCGGCGGTGGAAAAAAGGTAGAGGCATTTAGTTATCTTTGGCCCAAGGCCGGCAGTACCGAGCCTCAACCCAAGCTGACGCTGGCCAAATCCTTTGAGCCCTGGGGTTGGGTGATTGGCACAGGGGTATATATGGATGACTTGAATGCGGCGTTCATGGAAGACCTCATACACCTTAGTCTTCAGCTGCTCGTTGCCCTGGCCCTTCTGATACTGTGTGCGATTCCTATCGGACGCACGATAATAATGCCTCTTGATATTATCAGTGACGTGATGAAGCGTGCTGCCAATGGTGATCTTCGGGTGCGTACCGAGCTGACCAGCCGGGATGAGCTGGGCAAGGTGGGTCGGCGTATCGATGAAACTCTGGGCGTGTTCCAGGATTTGGTTCATCAGATTGCCGGCTCGGCGACCCAGGTATCAGCCAGTGCTGAAGAGTTGGCCCGCAGTGCCGAGGAAACCAGCGCGGCGCTGGATGCACAGGCGCAGGAAGCTGAGCTGCTCTCCACCGCCATGAACGAGATGGCCGCCAGTGTGCATGAGGTTGCCCGTAGTGCCGGTGAGACGGCGGCGGCGATTGAAAGTGCCGATCATGAGGCTGATGAAGGCAACCATGACGTTGAAGATACCGTTGAACGTATTCAGGCGCTTGCTCGCGAAGTTGATGCAGCGGCTGAGGTGATTCAGGCTCTGGAGGGTGACACGGTTCAGATCGGCCAGGTGCTGGGTCAGATCCAGGCCATTTCCGAACAGACCAACCTGTTGGCGCTGAATGCGGCGATTGAGGCGGCTCGCGCCGGTGAGTCCGGCCGAGGCTTTGCGGTGGTGGCTGATGAAGTCCGCCAGCTGGCGCAGCGGACCCAGGGCTCTACCGAAGAGATTCGCAGCATGAACGATCGTTTGCGTTCGGCTGCTCAGCGGGCTGTTGAAGTGATGGAGCGTTCCAAGGAACGTGCGGATGCCAGTGTCACAACAGCCCAGCATGCGGGCAAGGAGTTGAGCCGTATCGTGGAACAGATGGCGCACATCCGTGACATGGGCGTACAGGTGGCAGCGGCGACCGAAGAGCAAAGTCAGGTATCGGAAGAGATGAACTCCAATCTGCTGCGTATCACCCAAGCTTCTGAAAGCACGGTTGCGGCTGCGAATACCGTGGCAGCCAGTGGTGAACAGCTGCAGCAGCTCTCACGCAGTCTGCAGCAACAGATCAATCGCTTCAGTACCTGATCTGGGCCTGTTGGCAACAGGGGGATATACTGGGGCGAAATGTCTGAACATGCGCGGAGAATTATGAAATATCGCATCATCCCGGTAACCCCGTTCCAGCAGAACTGTACTCTGCTCTGGTGTGAGCAGACCGGCAAGGCAGCCGTGGTCGACCCCGGCGGAGACCTGCCCCTTATCAAGGCTGCCATTGCCGAAGAAGGGGTAACGCTGGAAAAGATTCTGCTGACTCACGCTCATATAGACCATGCTGGTGGAACCGCTGCGCTGTCTCATGAGTTGGGTCTGACCATTGAAGGGCCGGGTCACGAGGATGAATTCTGGATTGAGGGATTGCCCAAGCAGAGTCAGATGTTCGGTTTTCCGAATGTGGATGTGTTCACGCCGGACCGTTGGCTGGAAGAGGGTGATCGTGTCAACTTCGGTGAGGTTCAACTACAGGTGATACACTGCCCGGGACATACGCCTGGTCACGTCGTGTTTTACCACGCAGACTCGTCACTGGCACTGGTGGGTGATGTTCTGTTTCAGGGCTCCATTGGTCGCACGGACTTCCCGCGGGGGGATCATGCCACCCTTATCCGCTCGATCAAGGAAAAGCTTTTGCCATTGGGCGATGAAATACGTTTCATACCCGGGCACGGTCCCATGTCGACCTTCGGTCAGGAGCGGCTGACCAATCCGTTCATTGCCAGTCGGTTTGGCTAATGTTCCCGACTCTTTGAGGAAACACCACCACTGACGATAAAGGTGGTAACGTCCCCGGCCGGCTGGTCCAGAGCTGTAACCCGGTTGGCAGGGACGATAATCAGGTTTCCGGCAAAGTTGTATGATTGTGGCAGGTAAACAGCTACCTCTTCATTCAACCCCCAGTGTGATAAATCCTCAGCTGTGATGAATCCGGCAACACGCACACCTGCTTCTTCGCTCAAGCAAACCAGTACTGGCTTGTTGAAGCGCTTGTCCTCACCCAACAGTGCGTTGAACAGATCTCCTACAGCGTTATAGAGCAGCTTCACCAGCGGTATCCGCTTCATCAGTTGCTCAAATCGCCTGACCAGATAACGGCCAAGGTAGTTATTGGCCAGTATGCCCACTACCGTGATCAGTGTCAGTGTCGAGGCGATAGCCAGAAGAGTGGTGGGCCAGCCAGGCTCGAGCTGGGGCAGCAACTGATGAAACAGTCGGCCAAGCGCCGAGAACAGGGTGTTGTTCAGGGCCATGAAAATGGCATATACCAGATAAAAGGTGATAACGGCCGGCAGCAGTACCAGCAATCCCTTGAAAAACAGCCGAATCAGAGTGTTCATGGATATCCCTTCTATTTGTGCAGCAGCAGCGCCAGTTCGAACAGTTGCGGGTCAAGTCCCTTGCGATAACGGATTACGCTATCGAGAGGAATATCCAGTATGGCACCTTCGGACACGCCTACCATAATGTCGTTATAACCCGCCAGCAGATAGCTTACGGCCATGGCACCCAGTCCAGAGGCCAGTACCCGATCATGCCCACTCGGATGCCCTCCGCGCTGAATATGGCCGAGAATGCAGACCCTTGGGTCTTCGCCCTGCTGCTGCAGCTGCTGAGCCAGCCTGTAGGTAAGGCCGGGCTCACGTCCCTCTGCTACAACAATAATGCCGCTGGAACCCTTGCCTGTTCGGCGATTTTCACATAGCTGGCGCCCCAGTTCTTCGATATTTACCTGGTACTCCGGCACAATCACCATCTCGGCACCGGCGGCAATACCTACATGAGTGGCCAGGAAGCCGGAGTTTCGGCCCATGACCTCTACCAGAAAGTAACGCTCATGCGACGAGGCGGTATCACGGATCTTATCAATGGCATCCAGGGCGGTATTGACGGCGGTATCAAAGCCAATGGTGTCTTCCGTACCGAAGATATCGTTGTCGATGGTGCCAGGAAGTCCGATAACGGCAATGTCACTCTCTTCAGCCAGTAGATGAGCCCCCGTCAGCGAGCCATCCCCACCAATTACGATCAGCGCACCTATTCCGGCATTTTTCAGGTTGGCTGCGGCCTGCTGCCGTATCTCTGGGTCCTTGAACGCCTCACAGCGGTCACTTTTCAAAATGGTGCCACCGCGCTGTACGATGTTACGGACAGAGGACGATGTCATCACGCGCAGGTCTCCGGCTACCAGGCCACTGTATCCTTTTTGAATACCGTATACCTGCACGCCGCTGTTCAGGGCCGCTCGCACGACGCCTCGAACGGCCGGGTTCATGCCGGGCGAATCTCCACCGCTGGTCAGAACCGCTATGGCGTCGAAATCACGGATGGGTTCAAGATCAGGCAGACTGTACATAAACGACTCCCTGGTGAGTGGGCATGCTGACACTATAACTGAATTATTGCGTTATCGTGATAGAAGTGGAAACGATCCATGTTACGGTTTTTGCAGTAAAAAAATTCTGTTGCAGGTTGATGCCGGCGCAATGCTGGCCAATACTGAAAGCTCTGAGTCCGACCCGGCACGGGTGCGTGACCGCAGATTTCCGATCAAACAGGAGAGTTGAACATGGCGTTGAAAAAAACACTGATCTCAGCCGCGATGGCGGCAGGTGTAATGGCTGCAGGGCTGACCGCACCAACAACGGCGAGTGCGGAAAGCTTTATTACCATCGGTACCGGCGGGGTGACGGGAGTTTACTATCCCACAGGTGGTGCCATCTGCCGTCTGGTTAACAAGGACCGTTCTGAGCATGGCATCCGCTGCTCGGTCGAAAGTACGGGTGGCTCCATTTATAACCTGAATACAATCCGTGCCGGGGAGCTGGACATGGGTGTAGCTCAGTCCGACTGGCAATTCCATGCCTACAATGGCACCGATGCCTTTGCCGAACAGGGGGCAAACAAGGATCTGCGCTCCGTTTTTTCACTTCACCCCGAGCCGTTCACTGTGGTTGCGCGAGCCGACGCTGGTATCAAGAACTTCAATGACCTCAAGGGCAAGCGGGTCAATATCGGCAACCCGGGTTCAGGTCAGCGCGGTACCATCGAAGTCATCATGAAGGCGAAGGGCTGGACCAACAGCGATTTTGCGTTGGCATCTGAGCTGAAGGCTTCAGAGCAGGCCAGTGCACTGTGTGACAACAAAATTGATGCAATGGTTTACGTTGTTGGCCACCCAAGCGGCGCAATCAAGGAGGCAACCACCTCCTGCGAAAGCAATCTGGTAGAAGTGAATGACGCGGCCATCGACATGTTGGTGAATGAGAACAGCTACTACCGCAAGGCTGTGATCCCGGGTGGCATGTATCAGGGCAATCCTGATGATGTTGTAACCTTCGGTGTGGGTGCCACGATTGTAAGCTCTGCCAGTGTGCCTGATGATGTGGTTTATAATGTGGTCAAGGCGGTTTTCGAGAACTTCGACACCTTCCGCAAATTGCATCCTGCTTTTGAAAACCTGAGCAAGGAAGAGATGGTACGAGATGCCTTGACGGCACCCCTGCACCCGGGTGCAGAGAAGTACTACAAGGAAGCCGGCCTGCTTTAAGCACCGGCAGCAGGGGGGCGACTCCCCCTGCTCACCCCCTCCTTTCTGTCTGAAACAAGGGTGTAGATCGTGACTCAGGAAGACAAGCAGCAAACCTCCAATGACGATATTCAGGCACTGGTCGCACAGTCCGACAGCGGTGCTCGCTCTCCCAAGGGCCTGCCTGGGCGCCTTCTCTGGGGGGTTGCACTGGCCTGGGCTCTGTTTCAGCTTTGGTATGCCTCGCCACTTCCTTTTATGCTGGACTTCGGGGCCATCAATGATTCCAAGGCTCGTGCCATCCATCTGGCATTTGCCATATTTTTATCTTATACCGCTTACCCGGCGCTGAAACGTTCACCACGTTTCCACATCCCGATCCAGGACTGGATATTTGGACTCCTGGGTGCTTTCTCTGCTGCCTATCTGGTCATTTTTGAAGCGGAACTGGCCGGACGCTCGGGTGCACCGATCACCGCGGATGTGGTGGTAGCTGTTATGGGGATGCTGCTGTTGCTTGAGGCAACTCGACGCGCTCTCGGGCCACCGTTGATGGTCGTTGCGGCAGTATTTTTGACGTATACATTCGCAGGGCCTTACATGCCGGATGTGATTGCCCATAAGGGTGCAAGCCTTAACAAGGCGATGTCGCACCAGTGGTTGACTACTGAAGGGGTGTTCGGGGTTGCATTGGGCGTATCCACCAGCTTTGTGTTTCTGTTCGTGCTGTTTGGCGCTTTGCTTGAAAAGGCAGGCGCCGGCAACTACTTCACCAAGGTCTCGTTTTCTCTGTTGGGGCACATGCGCGGAGGGCCGGCAAAGGCTGCGGTGGTGTCTTCAGGGTTATCAGGCCTTATATCCGGTTCTTCCATCGCCAATGTTGTAACTACGGGTACCTTTACCATTCCATTGATGAAGCGCGTGGGGTTTCCCGCTTACAAGGCCGGGGCTGTTGAGGTTGCAGCATCTACTAACGGTCAGCTTACGCCGCCGATCATGGGGGCAGCAGCCTTCCTTATGGTTGAGTATGTGGGCATTTCCTATATTGAAGTAATTCAGCATGCCATTCTGCCGGCGTTGATCTCCTATATTGCACTGATTTATATCGTGCACCTGGAGGCGTTGAAGGCGGGCATGCAAGGTCTGCCGAAGCGTAATGATGGCGGTACCCTTGCTCAGAGGCTGGCGACCTGGGTTGGTATTGTAGTGGGCGTATGTGTTGTCTCACTTGGACTCTATTATGGTTTTGGTTGGACCAAGAGTTACATAGGCAGTGCCAGTTACTGGATTATGGCCGCAATCGTATTTGTGGCTTATCTCTGGCTGGTTCGCCACTCCGCAGCTTACCCAGATCTGAAACTGGATGATCCTGACTCAGATATAGTCGAACTCCCTGAAACAGCACCGACCGTCAAGTCGGGTCTTTATTTTCTGCTGCCGGTTTTTGTACTCGTGTGGTGCCTGACAGTGGAGCGCTTTTCTCCGGGGCTGTCCGCGTTCTGGGCAACTGTGTTCATGGTAGTGATTGTGCTTACACACAAGCCGATAAAAGCCATGTTCCGGGCCCAGGGTGCGTTTGGACAGGGGGTAAAGGAAGGCTTCTGCGATCTGCTTGATGGGCTGGTGACAGGCTCTCGAAACATGATAGGCATCGGCGTGGCAACTGCAGCGGCGGGTATTGTCGTGGGAACTGTTACGTTGACCGGAATCGGTTTGGTTATGACCGAGTTCGTTGAGTTCATTTCGGCGGGCAATATCATGCTGATGCTGCTGTTCACCGCTGTCATTAGCTTGCTGTTGGGTATGGGGCTGCCAACAACAGCAAACTATATTGTCGTATCCACATTGATGGCTCCGGTCATCGTGACCCTGGGGGCTCAGCAGGGGCTGATTGTGCCACTGATCGCCGTACACCTGTTTGTGTTCTATTTCGGAATATTGGCCGATGACACACCGCCCGTAGGGCTTGCTGCGTTTGCTGCTGCAGCGATAGCACGCTCGGACCCAATCAGAACCGGTGTTCAGGGTTTCACCTATGACATCCGCACAGCGGTTTTGCCCTTTATGTTTATTTTCAACACTGAGTTGTTGCTGATGGGTATAGAGAGCATTCCGCATCTGCTGGTCACCATTGCGACTGCGGTGATTGCCATGCTGATTTTTGCAGCTGCGACTCAAGGCTACTGGCTGGTGAAAAGCCGTTGGTATGAAACCCTGTTGCTGTTACTGATCGCATTTACACTGTTCCGTCCTGGCTTCTGGTGGGATGAAGTTTATCCACCTGTAATCAACGAACCGGCTCAGAAGATTGAATGGCTGGCAGAACAGGTTCCTGCCAATGGCCACCTGATGATTCAAGCGAGGGGAATGACAATAGATGGCGATGAAGTTACTCGACTGATTCGTCTGCCGTTAGAAGAGGGCAGTAGTGGAGCCGAGCGGCTTGAGAATGCTGGCCTGGTGCTCAATATAAATGATGACAGCGTGATTGTTGATCTGGTTGCATTTGGCAGCGCAGCGCAGGACGCAGGCTTCGACTTTGACTGGGAAATTCTGTCCATTCAGGTTGAGGCAGATCGACCGGATAAACAATGGATGTATTTACCAGCTCTCTTGCTGCTGGCTGCATTGGCATGGTTGCAGATACGTCGGAGACGGGCATCTGCACCAGAGACACAGGAGGCATGATGTTTAATAAAATACTGCTGCCGATTGATATGCAGGACCGAAATACAGCGCAGGAAGCGTTGCGTGAGGCAGCACGCTATTTGGCAGGGCCTGAGGCCGAGCTGCATGTGATGTCGGTAATGCCCGGGCTCAATATGCCAATGGTCGCCGCCTACTTTCCGGAAGATACAGTTGAGAAGGCGTTGAAGGAGCTTGAATGTGAGCTTGCGCAATTGATCAAGGAAACCGTTCCGGAGTTGGCTCATTGCCATGAACATATCTGTGAAGGCAATGCGGCCAAGCAGATAATCAAGCAGGCAAATAAGCTGGACGTCGACCTCATCGTTATGCCCAGTCACAACTATTCGCGTATGGAAAACATACTGATCGGCTCGGTTACCTCGCGGGTGGTTGAGCGTGCGCACTGCTCGGTAATGGTGCTGCGATTAGCAAAGCAAAAAAAGTGATATCGAGGCGTTGACAGCGATCCGAATCGCTGTAGAATACGCCACCTCATCAGCGCTGACCGCGCGTTGTTTTCTCCGCCAAAGCAGTGAAAACAAACGAAAAAAACGGTTGACACTGAAACGGGTTGCGGTAGAATATGCGCCTCGCTTGAGACAACAGGTTGCACCGAACGGTGCGGTTGGCCAAGCCCGCTCTTTAACAAATTGATCAGGTAATATGTGTGGGCGCTTGTCAGGATTGAGCACACAAAGCTTAATCAAGGCAAGCAACCTAACTGAATATTCATTTAGCGTTGTGTAATACCTTGAGCCGAATGAAAAGCTGCTTGCAGCTTTGAATTCACAAGATTTTAAACTGAAGAGTTTGATCATGGCTCAGATTGAACGCTGGCGGCAGGCCTAACACATGCAAGTCGAGCGGTAGCACAGAGAAGCTTGCTTCTTGGGTGACGAGCGGCGGACGGGTGAGTAACGCGTGGGAATCTACCTGGTAGTGGGGGACAACAGTCGGAAACGACTGCTAATACCGCATACGCCCTTCGGGGGAAAGTGGGGGATCTTCGGACCTCACGCTATCAGATGAGCCCGCGTCGGATTAGCTTGTTGGTGAGGTAAAGGCTCACCAAGGCGATGATCCGTAGCTGGTCTGAGAGGATGACCAGCCACACTGGGACTGAGACACGGCCCAGACTCCTACGGGAGGCAGCAGTGGGGAATATTGGACAATGGGGGCAACCCTGATCCAGCCATGCCGCGTGTGTGAAGAAGGCCTTCGGGTTGTAAAGCACTTTCAGCTGTGAGGAAAGGCGAGTGGTTAATACCCGCTTGCTGTGACGTTAACAGCAGAAGAAGGACCGGCTAACTCCGTGCCAGCAGCCGCGGTAATACGGAGGGTCCGAGCGTTAATCGGAATTACTGGGCGTAAAGCGCGCGTAGGTGGTTCAGTCAGTCAGATGTGAAAGCCCCGGGCTCAACCTGGGAACTGCACCTGATACTGCTGAGCTAGAGTACGGTAGAGGGTAGTGGAATTTCCGGTGTAGCGGTGAAATGCGTAGAGATCGGAAGGAACACCAGTGGCGAAGGCGACTACCTGGACCGATACTGACACTGAGGTGCGAAAGCGTGGGTAGCAAACAGGATTAGATACCCTGGTAGTCCACGCCGTAAACGATGTCAACTAGCCGTTGGGGGACTTGATCCTTTAGTGGCGAAGCTAACGCGATAAGTTGACCGCCTGGGGAGTACGGCCGCAAGGTTAAAACTCAAATGAATTGACGGGGGCCCGCACAAGCGGTGGAGCATGTGGTTTAATTCGAAGCAACGCGAAGAACCTTACCTACTCTTGACATCCAGAGAACTTTCCAGAGATGGATTGGTGCCTTCGGGAACTCTGAGACAGGTGCTGCATGGCTGTCGTCAGCTCGTGTTGTGAAATGTTGGGTTAAGTCCCGTAACGAGCGCAACCCTTATCCTTATTTGCCAGCGAGTAATGTCGGGAACTCTAAGGAGACTGCCGGTGACAAACCGGAGGAAGGTGGGGATGACGTCAAGTCATCATGGCCCTTACGAGTAGGGCTACACACGTGCTACAATGGCCGGTACAGAGGGCTGCAAACTCGCGAGAGCAAGCTAATCTCACAAAACCGGTCGTAGTCCGGATCGCAGTCTGCAACTCGACTGCGTGAAGTCGGAATCGCTAGTAATCGTGAATCAGAATGTCACGGTGAATACGTTCCCGGGCCTTGTACACACCGCCCGTCACACCATGGGAGTGGGTTGCACCAGAAGTAGCTAGTCTAACCTTCGGGAGGACGGTTACCACGGTGTGATTCATGACTGGGGTGAAGTCGTAACAAGGTAGCCCTAGGGGAACCTGGGGCTGGATCACCTCCTTAAACGATTGCGAAATTCTGGCAAGCGTTCACACATATTACCTGATCGAACTGTTAAAGCTGATTGAGCTTTAAAGACTGTGCTTGTTTGAAGTACATCCTTTAAAGCTTCGGCTTTAAACGCTCTTTAACAAATTGGATCTGAAAGATTGTCTTGTATTGTTTGATACAAGCGCCAATCGGCGATAATCGTTACGAACCATTCATTTGAACAGACGCCTTCGGGTTATATGGTCAAGTGAATAAGCGTGCACGGTGGATGCCTTGGCAGTCAGAGGCGATGAAGGACGTAGTAACCTGCGATAAGGTTCGGGGAGCTGGTAAACAAGCTTTGATCCGAACATTTCCGAATGGGGAAACCCACCCGCTTGCGGGTATCTCTTAGCTGAATACATAGGCTTTGAGAGGCGAACCCGGGGAACTGAAACATCTAAGTACCCGGAGGAAAAGAAATCAACCGAGATTCCCTTAGTAGCGGCGAGCGAACGGGGACCAGCCCTTAAGCTGTGTTGTGGTTAGCAGAACGCTCTGGAAAGTGCGGCCATAGTGGGTGATAGCCCCGTATGCGAAAACCTATATGCAGTGAAATCGAGTAGGACGGGACACGTGTTATCCTGTCTGAATATGGGGGGACCATCCTCCAAGGCTAAATACTCCTGACTGACCGATAGTGAACCAGTACCGTGAGGGAAAGGCGAAAAGAACCCCTGTGAGGGGAGTGAAATAGACCCTGAAACCGTGTACGTACAAGCAGTGGGAGCCGTTTTCGGACGGTGACTGCGTACCTTTTGTATAATGGGTCAGCGACTTACTTTCAGTGGCAAGCTTAACCGTTTAGGGGAGGCGTAGGGAAACCGAGTCTTAATAGGGCGATCAGTCGCTGGGAGTAGACCCGAAACCGGGCGATCTATCCATGGGCAGGTTGAAGGTTGAGTAACATCAACTGGAGGACCGAACCGACTACCGTTGAAAAGTTAGCGGATGACCTGTGGATCGGAGTGAAAGGCTAATCAAGCCCGGAGATAGCTGGTTCTCCTCGAAAGCTATTTAGGTAGCGCCTCATGTCTCACCTTGGGGGGTAGAGCACTGTTTCGGCTAGGGGGTCATCCCGACTTACCAACCCGATGCAAACTCCGAATACCCAAGAGTGCAATCATGGGAGACACACGGCGGGTGCTAACGTCCGTCGTGGAAAGGGAAACAACCCAGACCGCCAGCTAAGGTCCCAAAGTTCTGGTTAAGTGGGAAACGATGTGGGAAGGCTCAGACAGCTAGGAGGTTGGCTTAGAAGCAGCCACCCTTTAAAGAAAGCGTAATAGCTCACTAGTCGAGTCGGCCTGCGCGGAAGATATAACGGGGCTCAAACCAGACACCGAAGCTGCGGATGCCTTAGGGCATGGTAGAGGAGCGTTCTGTAAGCCGTTGAAGCCAAAGGTGTAAACCATGGTGGAGGTATCAGAAGTGCGAATGCTGACATAAGTAACGATAAAGGGGGTGAAAAACCCCCTCGCCGGAAGACCAAGGTTTCCTATCCAATGCTAATCAGGGTAGGGTGAGTCGGCCCCTAAGGCGAGGCAGAAATGCGTAGTCGATGGGAAACAGGTTAATATTCCTGTACCGGCTGTAACTGCGATGAAGGGACGGAGAAGGCTAGGCCAGCGCGGCGATGGTTGTCCGCGTTTAAGGGTGTAGGCTGGGAGAGTAGGCAAATCCGCTCTCCCTTAAGGCTGAGACCTGATGACGAGTCTCCATGTGAGACGAAGTGGTTGATGCCATGCTTCCAGGAAAAGCTTCTAAGCTTCAGGTTACAGACGACCGTACCCCAAACCGACACAGGTGGTCAGGTTGAGAATACCAAGGCGCTTGAGAGAACTCGGGTGAAGGAACTAGGCAAAATGGTGCCGTAACTTCGGGAGAAGGCACGCCGGTGTCGGTGACGAGATTTACTCTCTGAGCTGAGGCCGGTCGAAGATACCAGGTGGCTGCGACTGTTTATTAAAAACACAGCACTCTGCAAACACGAAAGTGGACGTATAGGGTGTGACGCCTGCCCGGTGCCGGAAGGTTAATTGATGGGGTTAGCTCACGCGAAGCTCTTGATCGAAGCCCCGGTAAACGGCGGCCGTAACTATAACGGTCCTAAGGTAGCGAAATTCCTTGTCGGGTAAGTTCCGACCTGCACGAATGGCGTAACGATGGCCACACTGTCTCCACCCGAGACTCAGTGAAATTGAACTCGCTGTGAAGATGCAGCGTCCCCGCGGCTAGACGGAAAGACCCCGTGAACCTTTACTATAGCTTCACAGTGGACTTTGACATTACTTGTGTAGGATAGCTGGGAGGCTTTGAAACCGGGACGCCAGTTCCGGTGGAGCCGACCTTGAAATACCAGCCTGGTACTGTTGAGGTTCTAACTCAGATCCGTTACCCGGATCGAGGACATTGTGTGGTGGGTAGTTTGACTGGGGCGGTCTCCTCCCAAAGCGTAACGGAGGAGCACGAAGGTACCCTCAGGCTGGTCGGAAATCAGCCAATGAGCGCAAGAGTAGAAGGGTGCTTGACTGCGAGACAGACACGTCGAGCAGGTGCGAAAGCAGGTTCTAGTGATCCGGTGGTTCTGTATGGAAGGGCCATCGCTCAACGGATAAAAGGTACTCCGGGGATAACAGGCTGATACCGCCCAAGAGTTCACATCGACGGCGGTGTTTGGCACCTCGATGTCGGCTCATCACATCCTGGGGCTGAAGCCGGTCCCAAGGGTATGGCTGTTCGCCATTTAAAGTGGTACGCGAGCTGGGTTTAGAACGTCGTGAGACAGTTCGGTCCCTATCTGCCGTGGGCGTTTGAGATTTGAGAAGAGTTGCTCCTAGTACGAGAGGACCGGAGTGAACGAACCTCTGGTGTTCCGGTTGTCACGCCAGTGGCATTGCCGGGTAGCTACGTTCGGACGGGATAACCGCTGAAAGCATCTAAGCGGGAAGCCCCCTTCAAGATGAGATCTCACCGGGGCCTTGAGCCCCCTGAAGAGCCGTCCGAGACCAGGACGTTGATAGGCAGGGTGTGTAAGCGTTGTAAGGCGTTGAGCTAACCTGTACTAATGGCTCGTGAGGCTTGACCATATAACGCCCAAGGCGTTTGAAATGAATGGTTCGACTGGAAACAGTCAAAACACGATTATCGGCTCGCAAGAGCACCGATTGAACGCTTGTAGCAACAACACAGACAATCAGAGCAACGTGACATACAGGCACGAGGCTCAATCAGATCCGGTTTGTACCAGTTTCGCCTGGCGACCATAGAGACGTGGAACCACCTGATCCCATACCGAACTCAGCAGTGAAACGCGTCATCGCCGATGGTAGTGTGGGGCTTCCCCATGTGAGAGTAGGTCATCGCCAGGCACTTAATACCAGAAACCCCGGTCTCGTTGAGGCCGGGGTTTTTGCATTGGGGCTAAACACGCGCAGACGGCAGGCAAAAGGTATCCGTCCGGTGAACCCATCTTGAGCTCAACAGGCTGACCATCCGATAGTGTCCACTTATTTTTAAGTGGACACTATCAATGACCCCATCAAGCGCACCCCAAGGCCCACGCAAACGCCGTCATTTTTCACCCGTGTTCAAGGCCGAGATCGTGGCGCAATGCCGCCAGCCGAACGTATCCGTTTCACGGATTGCACTGGATAATGGCCTTAACGCCAACATGGTACGGCGCTGGATGCGAGAAGCCGAACGCGCCAATACACCGCTCCCGATGCCAGCCTTCGTCCCCGTTCAACTCCCTGCACCACATCGGCCAGCTCAGATCGATCACTCTGTTATTCGCATCGAGTGTACAAGACCTTCGGGAACAGTCGTGGTTGAGTGGCCAGTTGATCAAGCCCAGCCGTGCCTTGCCCTGTTGCGCGACCTGTTGTCATGATCCGCATCGATGAGATCTGGTTGGCCACCGAGCCCATGGACATGCGGGCGGGGCCTGATACGGCGCTGGCACGGGTGGTTAAGGTGTTCGGCGAGGCGCGACCGCATGCGGCTTATCTGTTTGCCAACAAGCGCGGTAACCGCATGAAGGTGCTGATCCATGATGGCCTGGGTATCTGGCTCTGTTCGCGCCGACTGCATCAGGGCCGCTTCAGTTGGACCGAGACATGGCGCGGCGACCGTATCGCCTTAACACCCGAGCAACTGCAGGCGCTGGTACAAGGCCTGCCCTGGCAGCGTATGGGTGACGCAGGTGTCATCACCGTCGTCTGAGAGCGGTGCCGAGTCGAACACAGACTCGCCCGATGAGCCATTAGCCGATCCGGGCATCCCCATGACCATTTAATGTGGGCATACTGTCCCGCATGACCACGACACCCGACCTCACCCAGCTCACACCCGAACAGCTCCGTCAGTTGGCCGAGCAGCTGATCAGCCGTGTTGAACAGCAGGAACAGGCGATACAGGAACGTGATCAGGGTATCCAACAGCGTGATCTGAAAATCGGACAGCTGACGCATGAGGTCGCCTTGTTGCGGCGGCACAAATACGGCCAACGCAGTGAACACCTCAACGTGCTGCAGATCAGCCTGCTGGACGAGGTCGTCGATGCAGACATCGCGGCGATCGAGACCGAGCTTGAACGGCTGAAAGCCCCGGCAACCACGCCTTCCGAAAAGCGTCAGCCCAAGCGCTCGCCGTTGCCACCGGAACTGCCGCGTACCGAGATCCATCATGAGCCGGACCACACGGCCTGCCACTGTGGTTGCCAGTTGACCCGCATCGGCGAGGAGGTCAGCGAGAAGCTCGACTATACGCCCGGCGTGTTCACGGTCGAGCGCCACATCCGGGGCAAATGGGTCTGCAACACCTGCGAGACATTGATACAAGCTCCCATGCCACCTCATGTGCTCGACAAGGGGATCCCGACCACGGGGCTGCTGGCTCAGGTGCTGATCGCCAAATATGCCGATCACCTGCCCCTGTACCGGCAGGAACAGATCTTTACCCGTGCGGGCGTTGCGCTGCCACGCTCAACGCTGGCGGAGTGGATCGGTGTCTGCGGTGTGCAGTTGCAACCGCTGGTGGATGCACTGCGGGATACCTTGCTGCAGGAGCCGGTCTTACACGCGGATGAAACGCCTGTCCCCATGCTCACACCGGGCAAGAAGAAAACACACAAGGCCTACATCTGGGCCTATGCCAGTACTGCGTTCTCGCGTCTGCAGGGCGTGATCTATGACTTCACACCGGGACGCGGTGGCCAGCATGCGCGGGATGTTCTCGGGCCCTGGCAGGGCCAGCTGGTCTGCGATGACTACAGCGGCTACAAGGCCAGCTTCGGCACAGGCGTCACCGAGATCGGCTGTATGGCCCATGCTCGTCGCAAGTTCGTTGAGCTGGAGGTGACGGGCAAAAGCCAGATCGCGGCTCAGGCGGTTGAGTACATCGGCCAGCTGTATGGCATCGAGCAGGATGGCCGGGAGATGACAGCGGAGGCACGTTATCAGCTACGACAGACACGGGCCAAACCCATCGCCGAAGCGCTGCATGCATGGATGCAGACTCAGCGTCTAAAAGTACTGGATGGCTCAGCCACGGCCAAAGCGTTGGACTACAGCCTGAAACGCTGGGTCGCGCTGACGCGGTACTTGCAGGATGGTGCCGTCCCCATCGATAACAACCGTGTGGAAAACCTGATCCGTCCCTGGGCTCTGGGTCGCAAGAACTGGTTGTTCGCGGGCTCGTTACGCAGTGGTCGCCGTGCGGCCACCATCATGAGCCTGATCCAGTCAGCGAAGCTTAACGGACATGAACCCTATGCGTATCTGAAAGATGTGCTGGCCCGGCTGCCTACGCAGAAAACCAGTGCGATCCATGAGTTGTTGCCTCACAACTGGAAACCGGTAGATGACGCCTGACAAGGTGTGATCACCGGACGGATACGGCAAAAGAAAGGGCCCGGCGCATTCCCTGCGGCGGGCCCTGTCACTGATCTCAAGCCAGTTGTGCGCGAAACTACGCCATCTCCTCGATCAGCCTCTCCTTCAGGGTCAGATAGTCATAATCGGTTGTCGACAGGAAGCGCAATGCCGGCTGGAGCTGCTCCAGCTGTTGAGCCGACTGAATACGCCAGTAGTAGCGGTATTCAGAGCTGATATCCTGTGCCAGAGCCAGCACGGCCAGCAGGTGTCGTGTCTTCTCGTCAGTATCAACCTTGTCTGCCAGAACATCATCCAGCTGAGGCTGTAAACGGATGGCATCTGCAACGTGCTGAGGCAGGTTCCAGCGCTCAGCCATTCTGGCACCTACCTGATAATGGCTGAAGCCAAAGCTATTACGCTCCTGTTTAGCCAGTTCTGTCACGTTGAAACCGGGTGATGACTGCAGGAACTCACGAAAGCCTGAAAAGGCCTGGATCATCAGTGGCAATCCACAGTCATGCAGCATGCCAAGGGTATATATATCATCCTTGTTCAGATGAAGACGCAGCTTGCGTGCAACACTTAGCGACAGCTGGGACACATCCTTGGCTGTGTCCCAGAAGCGCTCCATACGGCCTGTCTTTTTCAATGTGTTGCGCAGTATCGTTAGCCGTACCAGATTATATATCTGATCTAGCCCCAGCAGACTGATTGCATGCTCTATGGAGGTTACGCTGACGCGCAGGCCATAGTAGGGGCTGTTGATGCTTTTAAGGACTACCGAATAGAGTGCCACATCGGACTTGATCAGTGTTGCGATGTGGGTCAGATCAGGGTTTTCGGCCTTAAGTAGCCGTGCAATGTCAATCAGTACTTCCGGCTGTGGGGGAATGAGTGAGTTAAAGCGGCTGTCATTCATTGTGAAAGTGGCTCTTGCAGGCGTCGTTAACAGAGCTTGTCTGTTCTGGTGGCCTCACAGTATAGTGCCTGCCCGTTCAGGATTCAGCAGGAGAGAGGGTGAAAATCGATAATCCCCCGCGCAAGCCCTTTGTCGCCAGAGGCTCGGGTGTAAAGCGTTGTGATGGTTGCAGGCTGCCGACTGATGTGTGTATCTGCCAGTGGCGCAAGGTTGTTCAATCGCGCTGTGAATTTTGGCTGTTAACGCACTGCTATGAGTTGTACAAGCCGACCAATACGGGGCGACTGATCCTTGACTCAATTGCCAATACCCGTATCTTCGAGTGGTCACGTACCGAGCCGACCCAGGATCTGCTTGATGCACTTCAGAATGACCGCTATGTTCCCTGTCTGGTGTTTCCTGCAGGGGAGGACTACGAGCACCGAATGCTCAAGCAGGTACCGGCTGATGGGCGTATTCCGGTGTTCATTATTCTGGATGGAACCTGGCGACAGGCGCGGCGCATGTTTAGGCACAGCCGTTACCTGCAACACCTGCCGGTGATTGAGCCGGAAACTGATCGACTTAGCCGTTATCAGTTGCGACGCTCTACGGTTGAGGAGCACCTGTGCACGGCTGAAGTGGCGGTTGCGCTGCTTGAGCAGGCAGGAGATCAAGCAGCAGCAGAACATCTGGAGGGTTATTTCGAGCGCTTCAACGCCAGCTATATTGCTTCACGCCGGCGCTGGGCCAAACAGGAGCGGTGAGGCCACCGCTCCTACATGCACTCAGTGAGCCTCTTCTGCTGCGGCAGCCTGTTGCTGCTGCATTTGCTGAGCATAGAGGGCATCAAAGTTCACAGGGGCGAGCATCAGCGGAGGGAAGCTGGCCTTGGTCACAAAGTTGTCTACCGCTTCACGTGCGTAGGGGAACAGCAGGTTCGGGCAGAACGCGCCCAGTGTGTGGTGCAGTTCAGGGCCTTCGATACCTGCAATCAGGAAGATGCCTGCCTGCTGTACTTCAACCAGAAAGGCGGTTTCATCAGCATTCTTGCCGGTGACCGTCAGAGTCAAAACGACTTCATAGTGTTTTTCGTCAAGCTGGCTGGTACGGGTGTTCATTTCAAGGTTGATTTCAGGCTGCCAAGCTTGGGTAAAGGCTTTGGCACCTGCCGGTGTTTCCAGCGAAGCGTCCTTGACAAAAACACGCTGCAGGGCGAACTGGGGCTGAGTAGCTTGCTGGTTGGCGGCTTGAGCGTCAGACATGAATAATTCCTTATTTGAAGATGGGTTCAGGCGTTGATCAGGGAATCCAGCTTGCCCTGTCGTTCGAGGGCGAACAGATCATCACAGCCGCCCACATGGGTTTCACCAATAAAAATCTGCGGTACCGTACGTCGACCGCTGCGCTGCATCATCTCCTGACGCAGGCTGGGGTCGGCATCCACATCAATGGCTTTGTATTCAGCGTTCTTGCTGTCGAGCAGTGCGATGGCACGGGTGCAGAACGGGCACCAGCGGGTCAGGTAAACGGTAATTTCAGGCATGGCTCTCACTTTATGATCGGCATGTTCTGGGCTTTCCATTCGGTCATTCCGCCAGACAGGCGCACAACATGGTTGTAGCCTGAAGCCTTGAGTTTCTTGGCGGCGCTGCCGGCAGCCTGGCCCAGATTGCAGACAACAATAACAGGCTTATCGCGGAATTTGTCCAGTTCGTTGAGGCGGCGATCGAGGTCAGCAAAGGGGATGTGGTGTGCGCCGGTAATGTGGCCGGTATCCCACTCCTTGCGCTGGCGGATATCGAGTACCACGCCACTTTCTTTATTGATCAAGCGAGTGGCTTCTGCTGGTGATACTGATTTGCCGGCCTTGCGCTTCTCGGTCCAGAGCAGCACTGCCAGGGTCACAACCCAGGCAGCGACCAGATAATAGTGCTGTATTGCGAATTCGATCAGGCGTTCCATAGTCGTTCCGGTCAGATGAGCGGGATATCAGGTGAACAAGTATACAATGCTGCCGTGACAGGGATAAGGGCTGAGGCCAAATCCGCGGGTGCTCGGTTAGCTAAACCGACGCCAAGGCAGTAAAATGGTTGCCTGTTTTTTAACCGACCGGACAGAACTGCTGATCATGACAGACGCACGCGCAACCAAGGCACTGATTATTCTCGATGGTTTCGGAGTCGAGTCGACCCCCTCGTCTGCGGTGGATGCCGCCCGCACCCCGACCTGGGACCGTCTCCTGGCATCCAACCCGAACTCTCGCATCCAGACATCGGGCATGGCGGTCGGTTTGCCTGAAGGGCAGATGGGAAACTCTGAAGTAGGCCACATGAACATCGGTGCAGGTCGTACCGTGTACCAGAATTTCACTCGCATCTCCAAGTCGATTGCGGATGGTGATTTTTTTGAAAATCCGGTGCTTTGTGAAGCTATGGATAAAGCCATCGAGCAGGGACGAGCAGTGCATGTGCTGGGGCTGTTGTCGCCAGGTGGTGTGCACAGTCATGAAAATCACATGTTTGCACTGTTGGAAATGGCAGTGAAGCGTGACGCCAAGCAGGTATATCTGCATGCGATTCTGGATGGCCGTGACATGCCGCCACGCTCCGCCGAGCCTTCCATCAACGCAGCCGAGGCGGTTTTTGAACGCCTCGGCACGGGGGCGATTGCAACGGTGGTCGGACGCTACTTCGCCATGGATCGAGACAATCGCTGGGATAGGGTTGAACTGGCCTACAATGCCATGACCAATGGAGATGCACCGCAACAGGCAAACAGTGCACTGGAGGCGCTGCACAATGCCTATGCCCGGGATGAAAGCGACGAATTTGTACAGGCAACCGTAATTGTCGATGAATCCGCTCAACCTGTTGGGCTGATTGCCGACGGTGACACTGTGATCTGTGCCAACTTCCGTCCTGATCGGGCGCGTGAAATAACACGCACTTTTGTTGACGGTGACGTTTTTACCGGCTTTGACCGCAAACAGCGTCCAGACTTGAGCGCCTATGTCATGCTGACCGAGTATTCGGCTGATATTGCTGCTCCGGTAGCCTATCCACCGGAGGCAATTCACAACGATCTGGGTGAGTACCTGTCCAGCCTTGGCAAGACGCAACTGCGTATTTCCGAAACCGAAAAATATGCACATGTGACTTTCTTCTTCAATGGAGGTCAGGAAGCTGTTTACCCCGGTGAGGAACGTATTTTGGTGCCGTCTCCTCAGGTCGCAACCTACGATCTGCAGCCGGAGATGAGTGCGCCTGAGGTGACCGACAAGCTCTGTGATGCCATTCGCAGTGGTCGCTTTGACCTGATCGTATGCAATTTTGCCAATGGCGACATGGTAGGTCATACCGGCAAGTTCGATGCAGCCGTCCAAGCGGTTGAGACCGTTGACCAGTGCCTGACCCGCGTACTTGCAGCACTGAAGGAGGTCGACGGTGAAGCGCTGATTACTGCCGACCATGGAAACGTGGAGTTGATGGTGGATCCTGACAGTGGTCAGCCCCATACCGCGCACACCACATGGCCGGTTGCTCTGATCTATGACGGACCGCGTACAGGCAGTGTAAAACTCAGTGATGGTGCCCTGTGTGATCTGGCACCCACACTGCTGGCATTGATGGGGCTGGAATCGCCCAAAGAGATGACTGGCCACTCACTGGTCAGTCTGGGCTGATTATCTTGAGACAACTCCGCCGTTTGCTGTACGGCCTGTGTCTCTGCCTGCCACTATCGCTGGCGGCACAGGATCCGGTCGCCACGGAAAAGCAGCTGCAGGCACTCAAGCAGCAGATCGAGCGTTTGCAGCAGCAGGTAGGCAAGCGCCAGGATGATCTCAAGAACGCCCAGTCAGAGCTGCGCCGTTTTGACCGTCAGATAGGCGAAGTGACGGCCGAGCTGGATCAGCTGCAACAGCGACTGGAGCAGTTGGAGCAGCATCGCGGTAATCTGGGCGCGGATGAAAGCCGTCTGCTGTCCGGGCTGCAGGAGCGTGAGGCCCAGATCCGAACGTTACTGCAGGAGCAGTACCGGCTGGGGCGGCAGCCCGGTGTTCAGCTGATCCTGTCACAGCAGGATCCGCAAGAGCTGGCTCGCATGCTGCGCTATTATGATAGTGTCAGTTCAGGGCTTGCCAGTCAGTTGGAGCAGTTCAGGCAACAGCTTGAACAGCTGGAGCAAACACGCAGCGAGATTGCGCGTGCCGATACCGATTTGATAACGACCCGTGATGCGTTGGTACAGCGACGGGAAGCGTTGAAGCAGGCCCGTACCGGGCAGGCCAGCGCTCTGGCTCGACTGCAGCGAAGTCTGCAGGAAGAGCAGTCAAAACTGGGTAAGCTGCAGCAGGATCAGAAACAGCTGGAGTCGGTTCTGGCCGAGATTCGTCGGTCACTCGAGAAGATCAGACTGCAGACAGACGGCCTTCAGTTCAGCCAACGCAAGGGCAAGCTGGACTGGCCGCTCAGTGGCTCTGTGAGGAGGCCCTTTGGCAGTCAGGTTGACAATGTCAGCTACGAAGGCATGCTGATTGCTGCTCAGGCAGGTACTCGGGTCAAGGCGGTACACCATGGACGGGTTGTATTTGCAGACTGGTTGCGGGGCTATGGACTGGTCTTGATCCTGGATCACGGAGGTGGTTACCTGTCCCTCTACGGTCACAACGACAGCCTGCTGCGAGAGCCGGGCGAATGGGTTGGTACCGGAGAGGCAGTTGCTCTGGCGGGCAGCAGCGGCGGTAACGGGGAAACGGGACTCTATTTTGCCATCCGACATCAGGGTCGCTCAATCGATCCAATCAGTTGGCTTGGCAAACGCTAATTCACCATGCAGGGAACACACTTATGAAGCTCTACGGGCGTACACCGCTGGCAACTGCCACAGCCATCACGGCGCTGAGTTTACTGCCTTTCTTTGGTCCACTGGCTCAGCAAGCGTCAGCTGAGCCCAGTGCTGCTGCAGAGACGACAGAGAAAACTCTGCCGCTGGAAGAATTGCGGATGTTTGCGGATGTATTTGACCGCATCAAGCAGGCCTATGTGGAGCCGGTTGATGACCGGCAGCTGCTTGAAGATGCCATTCGCGGCATGCTGGCAGGCCTTGACCCGCATTCCGCCTATCTGGAACCTGAGGCGTTCGAAAGCCTGCAGGTTCATACCCGTGGTGAATTTGGCGGCCTTGGCATCGAAGTGGGACAGGAAGACGGCTTCATTCGCGTGATAGCCCCGATCGATGGTACACCTGCACAGCGTGCCGGTGTACGCGCCGGTGACCTTATCATCAAGCTCGACGATGTACCGGTGCAGGGGATGGACTTGAATCAGGCCGTTGAACTGATGCGTGGAGAAGTAGGTACCGGCATCCGCCTGACCATCATGCGTGATGGAGAGGACAAGCCGTTTGAACTGGAAATCGTACGCGACGTGATCAAGGTGACCAGCGTGCGTCATGAACTGCTTGAGCCGGGTTACGGTTATCTGCGGGTATCCCAGTTCCAGTCCCATACCGGTGAAGACCTGGTCAAGGCGATTAATGAGATGCAGCAGGCAGCGCCACTGCAGGGGCTGGTACTGGATCTGCGCAATAATCCCGGTGGGGTATTGCAGGCAGCGGTTGAGGTAAGCAATGCATTCCTTGACTCAGGCCTGATCGTCTATACCGAAGGCCGGCTGCCAAACTCCGAGCTGCGCTTCAATGCCAATGCCCAGACAGCGGCCGCCAATACGCCGCTGGTGGTGCTGATAAACGGTGGTTCAGCCTCGGCGTCTGAAATTGTGGCAGGCGCTCTGCAGGATCACAAACGTGCCATCATCATGGGGACAGACAGCTTTGGCAAAGGATCGGTACAGACCGTGTTGCCATTGGGGGGGGAGCGTGCGATCAAGCTGACAACCGCACGTTACTATACCCCTGGTGGGCGTTCCATTCAGGCGCAGGGTATTACGCCTGATCTGCGGGTAGATGAGGGCAAGCTCACCGGGATCCGTAAGGAGGTGGGTGTAAAGGAGCGCAATCTTGCAGGGCATCTGGAAAATGGAAATGCGGAGAACGTTCAGTCAGAGCAGAGCTCGAGCAGTCGTGATCTTGCTGAGCGAGACTATCAGTTGTACGAATCGCTGAATCTGCTCAAGGCGATGCACATCCTGAAGCGGGAGCCTGCTGAGGCAGGCTCCGAGGGTTGACGCCCTTCGTTATGCCGAGGCGGCGGGTGCGCGGTACAGCCCGGTTCCCAGCCGCGCCCACTGCTCAGGCCAGAACTCGGTCGGACGGCGTTTGAATTCGCTGCGCACAAACTGACGGATACGACCCTCGGCTGCAGCCAGCATCAGGTTGGCAGCCGAGCCGGCAGGGATCTCCGTACGCAGCCCCTCACGCACCTCTGCCTCTCGCATGATCTGCTTCAACTGGGTTTCCAGTCGTTCGAACAACTGGTTGATGCGTACTCGCAGGCGCTCGGTTTCACCCGAAAGGGCGTCACCCGTCAGAATCCGGGCCATGCCCGGGTTCTTTTCCACGAATGCCAGCAGCAGGGTCAGAACCTGCTCACACTGGCGCACGCCGCCCACATCTGACTGAGTGATCAGCGTAATGCGCGAGAACAGAGTCTCTTCGATAAAGCCGATCAATCCTTCGAACATGCGTGCCTTGCTCGGGAAGTGACGGTAGAGGGCCGCCTCAGACACGCCCACCTCACGCGCCAGGGCCGCGGTGGTGATCCGTTGCCCCGGGTTGTTTTCCAGCATCTGTGCCAGCGCCTGCAGAATCTGCTCGCGGCGTGAAATTTTCTGTTCCTTGTCGCTCATCATCCGCCTGTCACAGTGCCTTGTTGGTGATCAGAGTACCGACACCTTCATCGGTGAAGATCTCCAGCATGCAGGCGTGCTCGACCCGGCCATCGATGATGTGTGCACTGCGAACACCGCTTTTCACGGCGCTCAGGGCGCAATCGATCTTGGGCAGCATGCCGCCATAGATGGTGCCATCAGCGATCAGCTCGTCTACCTGCGCAGTGGTCAGTCCGGTCAGAACCTTGCCGTTCTTGTCCAGCAGGCCTGCGATATTGGTCAGCAGCATCAGCTTCTCGGCCCTCAGTACTTCTGCCACCTTGCCGGCTACCAGGTCCGCATTGATGTTGTAGGCATGGCCGTCTTCACCCACACCGATCGGGGCGATGACGGGAATAAAGTCGGAGTTCTCCAGCATCCCAAGCACCTTGACGTTGACGCTCTCGACCTCGCCCACATGGCCGATATCGATGATTTCGGGCGCCTCCATTTCTGGGGTCTTGTGCTTGACCTTCAGCTTGCGTGCCCGCAGCAGTTCACCATCCTTGCCGGTCAGGCCGATCGCCTTGCCGCCGGCGGAGTTGATCAGGCCCACAATTTCCTTGTTGACCATGCCGCCCAGCACCATCTCAACCACGTCCATGGTCTTGGAGTCGGTCACACGCATGCCGTTGATGAAGTGGGACTCGATTTTCAGCTGTTCCAGCAGGCTGCCGATCTGCGGTCCGCCGCCGTGGACCACGATCGGGTTGATGCCGATCAGCTTCATCATCACGATATCGCGGGCAAAGCTGGCCTTGAGCTTTTCGTCGATCATGGCGTTGCCGCCGTACTTGATGACGATGGTCTTGCCGACAAACTGCTGGATGTAGGGCAGGGCGACCGACAGAATGTGAGCGGTCGACATGGCTTGTTCACGGGACAGAGGCATATTCTCTCCTTGCATATATAAGTGCCGGTCAGGCATCGGGAATCAGCAGACCGGGATCGATCGCGCTCAGGCGCGACTGGAATTCATGCTTGATACGGGACAGCGCCGCGTCATTCTCCGCCTCAAAGCGCAGAACCAATACCGGTGTGGTGTTGGACGCACGCATCAGGCCCCAGCCATCAGCATAGTCGACACGCACACCATCAATGTGACTGACATTGCCGCCGGGGAACGCCGCCTGCTGCAGCGCTTCAACCAGCGCGAACTTGTTGTCTTCACGCACCTCGATATTGATCTCCGGGGTGCTGATATCTTCCGGATAGGCGCTGAAGATGGCATCGGCATCCTCATAACGGCCGGACAGAATCTCCAACAGACGAGCAGCGCTGTAGAGGCCGTCATCAAAGCCGTACCAGCGCTCCTTGAAGAAGATGTGGCCGCTCATCTCACCTGCCAGCAGAGCGCCACACGCCTTCATCTGACGCTTGATCAGCGAATGGCCGGTTTTCCACATGGTAGCTTTGCCGCCGGCCTGCTCGATCACCTGCGGCAGCAGGCGGGAGCACTTCACATCGAACAGAATTTCGGCCCCCGGATTGCGGCTTAAAACGTCCTCGGCGAACAGCATCATCACCCGGTCTGGATAGACCACATGGCCGGATGGCGTAATCACGCCAACGCGATCGCCGTCACCGTCAAACGCCAGCCCCAGATCGGCCTGATGTTCATTGACTGCTGCAATGGCATCCTGCAGGTTTTTCAGTTTGCCTGGGTCGGGATGATGGTTGGGAAAGGTGCCATCCACCTCACAGAACAGCGGAATCACCTCGCAGCCCAGCTGTTCCAGCAGATCGGGCGCGATACCGCCGGCGATGCCGTTGCCGCAGTCCACCACCACCTTCATCGGACGCTTGAGATTGATATCCTTCAGGATGAGCTCGCTGTAGGCGCGCTCGATTGCCAGTGGCTGAGCGGCACCGGTGCCGTCCACGTACGCCTGCTGCTCGATGCAACGGGCCAGATCCTGGATCTGATCGCCGGACAGGGTTTCGCCACCGAGCATCATCTTGAAGCCGTTATAGTCAGCCGGGTTGTGGCTGCCGGTGATCATGATGCCGGTCTGGTCGTCACGCTGGTGCGCGGCAAAATACAGTACCGGTGTGGGTACATAGCCGATATCCAGCACCTGACAGCCGCTGTCGGTCAGTCCCTGAATCAGAATCTGCTTCAGTGACGGGCCGGAAAGGCGACCGTCGGCGGCAACGACGACTTCACGAATGTTGCGTGCAGCGGCTGCAGCGGCAAAGGCGCGACCAATGTGATACACGGTTGCATCGGTCAGCGACTGACCAACGATACCGCGGATATCGTAGGCCCGAAAAATGTCACGGTCGAACTGCTGTAACGGATAGGGCATTGATACTGTTCCCTGTCGTGAGTAAGTGTTTACTGATTGATTCAGTGGCGACCGGAAGAGCCGAAGCCACCCGCGCCGCGCTCAGAGTTGCTGAATTCGTCGACAATCTCGAATTCGGCCTGCATCACCGGTACCAGAACCATCTGAGCGATACGCTCACCCGGCTCGATGGTGAAGGTGGTCTGGCCCCGGTTCCAGCAGGACACAAATAGCTGGCCCTGATAGTCAGAGTCGATCAGACCGACCAGGTTACCCAATACGATGCCGTGCTTGTGGCCGAGGCCCGAGCGCGGAAGGATCATGGCACACAGGCCCGGGTCCGCGATGTGGATCGCCAGTCCCGTAGGAATCAGCTCGGTCTGCCCCGGCTCCAGCGTCAGTGCCTGATCAAGGCAGGCGCGCAGATCGAGACCGGCGGAGCCTTCAGTGGCGTAGGCGGGCAGGGGGATGTCACGACCGATGCGGTCGTTCAGAATCTTGACTTGCAGTGCTTTCATTCTGTTCTCTGGCTCTTGCGGTGGAAATGCTCGGCGATCTGATCAATCAGCTGGCGTGCCAGCAACCGCTTCGGACCCAGTGGCAGGGTCAGGGTCGTGGCTGTACTGACCAGCGTAACGGCGTTGTCATCGCTGTTGAAACCGATATCGGGATTGGACACGTCATTGGCAATGATAAGATCCAGCCCCTTGCGTTCCAGCTTGCTGCGGGCATATTCGAGTACGTCACGGGTTTCGGCGGCAAACCCCACGGTAAAGGGGCGCTGCCGTTCCAGCCCGGCAACCGTGGCAACGATATCCGGGTTCTTGATCAGGCGCAGCTCCATGATCTCTTCACTGCCTTTCTTGATCTTGTGTTCGGCGACCGCCACCGGGCGATAGTCGGCCACGGCAGCGGCGGCGATAAAAATATCGCACTGCTCAACGCCGTCCAGCGAAGCGGCCAGCATCTGTTCGGCGCTTTCCACCTGAACACACTCCACTCGCGGGGGGGATGGCAGATTGACAGGACCGCTGATCAGGCGCACATCAGCACCGGCATCGGCAGCGGCTTCCGCCAGCGCATAGCCCATTTTGCCGGAGCTGTGATTGGAGATGAAGCGCACCGGGTCCAGGGGCTCTCGAGTGGGGCCGGCTGTGATGAATACCCGTTTGCCACTGAGTGCACCGTGCTGAAACTGCTCGGCGGTCAGTTCGGCTAGCTCTTCCGGCTCCAACATGCGTCCGGGGCCGGTATCGCCACAGGCCTGAGCACCAACCCCAGGACCAAACACCTTGACGCCCTGATGGCTCAGCTGCTGGATATTGTGCTGGGTGCGCGGGTCGCGCCACATCGCCTGATTCATCGCCGGTGCCAGGCAGATGGGTGCATCGGTGGCCAGACACAAGGTAGTCAGCAGATCGTCACCCATGCCGGCGCTGAAGCGGGCGATGAAGTCCGCACTGGCCGGTGCGATCAGAATCAGGTCGGCCCATTTGGCCAGTTCGATATGGCCCATGCCCGCTTCGGCTTCGGGGTCGAGCAGATGTTGATGTACCGGGTGTCCAGACAGTGCCTGCAGTGTCAGCGGGGTGATGAATTCGGTTGCCGCGGCGGTCATGACAATGCGTACATCGGCCCCGGCGCCCTTGAGCAGTCGGGTCAGTTCGGCACTTTTGTAGGCGGCAATGCCGCCGGTGATTCCGAGCAGAATCTGCCGGTTAGTGAGTCTGTGCATACCCTGAATGTCCGATAGTTTCTCATTCTGGTTTGGAGCGTTAAGATACCACTTCAGCCGGGCAATGCGTAGACGATTCAGCCCGGATTCACACTCACAGGGAGGTGAGCATGGCGATCAGTGACTGGCCGGCAGAAGAGAGGCCGAGGGAAAAACTGCTGGCGCGGGGTGCCGCCGCGCTGTCAGATGCAGAGCTGCTGGCGATCTTTCTGCGCACCGGTGTGCAGGGCTGCAGCGCGGTAGATCTGGCGAGACAACTGCTGGAGCATTTCGGCGGCCTGCGACCGCTGATGGAGTGCAGTCAGGCGGATTTCTGCACAGCGCATGGTCTGGGGCCGGCCAAGTATGTTCAGCTGCAGGCGGTGCTGGAGATGTCGCGGCGTCACCTGGAAGCTCAGCTGGTGCGGGAGTCGGCGCTGGAGAGCCCGACCATGGTGCGTCAGTATCTGGCCAGTCGTCTGCGGCATGAGCCGCGTGAAGTGTTCGCCTGCCTGCTGCTGGATAACCGCCACCGGGTGATCCGCTACGAGGCGCTGTTCTATGGCACCATCAATGCCGCCAGTGTGCATCCGCGCGAAGTGGTCAAACTGGCGCTGGCGCATAATGCCGCGGCGCTGATCCTGGCGCACAACCACCCTTCCGGCGTGGCCGAGCCCTCGCAGGCCGACCGGCAGATTACCGATCGGCTGGTTCAGTCGCTGGGACTGGTTGATATCCGGGTGCTGGATCATATGGTGATCGGTGACGGTGAAACGGTTTCGTTCGCCGAACGCGGGCTGCTGTGACCGCTGGTGAAAAATTCAACAATTCGCTGGCGTGGCTGCATTGGCTTCTGTATGATATGCGGCCTTCTGTTCCTTAATGGTACGGTATTCTGTCCGGCTTATTCGTATGGGACGCTCCGCCTGAGGTCGCATCGGTTGTGTGGCCAATAAACATCGAACAGAAGTAAACATAACCCTTGTTAGAAAGGTTTAGTCACTATGTCTCGAGTTTGCATGGTAACGGGCAAAGGCCCGGTAACCGGGAACAACGTTTCCCACTCAAACCGTAAAACGCGTCGTCGCTTCCTGCCGAACCTGCATTGGCACCGTTTCTGGGTAGAAAGCGAAAACCGTTTCGTACGTCTGCGTGTTTCCTCCAAGGGCATGCGTATCATCGACAAGAAGGGTATCGATTCGGTTCTGACCGAACTGCGTGCCCGTGGCGAGAAAGTCTGAGGAGATTTGAATCATGGCTAAAGGCGCACGCGAGAAGATCCGTCTGGTTTCCTCTGCAGGAACCGGTCACTTCTACACCACCGACAAGAACAAGCGTAACACCCCGGACAAGTTCGAATTCAAGAAATACGACCCGGTTGTTCGCAAACACGTGATCTACAAGGAAGCCAAGATCAAGTAATTGGTTCTGGACCGGAGATCCCGGAACCCCGCAGTGCTGAATGTGCTGCGGGGTTTTTTATTTTCTGGCATGCTGTATACCCGACCGTTGTTGTATGGTTTGTTTCCTGTGCAGAAGGCCCCTGAATGTCTGTTCCTCCCGCGTTGATTCGTTTTGTGCCCCTGGCGTTTGTACTGCTGTGGAGTACCGGTTTTATCGGTGCCCGTTACGGCCTGCCGTACATCGAGCCATTCAACCTGTTGCTGATCCGCATGCTGCTGACGCTGGGCGTGTTCCTTGCGTTTATCTTCATATTCCGTGCCCGCTGGCCTTCGCCGTCGCAGGCGATGCATCAGCTCGTTGCAGGGGCGCTGGTGCATGGATGCTATCTGGGCGGTGTATTTGCCGCCATCAAATGGCAGCTGCCGGCGGGTGTGACCTCCATTCTGGTCGGGCTGCAACCGGTTCTGACAGCGGTTTTGGCCTGGATGATGACCGGGCAGACCCTGCGCCGGCCCCAGTGGGGCGGGCTGCTGCTGGGGCTTTTGGGTGTGGTGCTGGTGCTGGGCAGCGGGCTGCAGCCGGGCAACTTTGAGGTGCGCATTGAGGCCGTTTTGGCAGCGATGGTGGCGTTGGTGGGTATTTCGGTAGGCACGCTGTACCAGAAGCGCTTCGGGGCGGGGACGGACCTGCTGACGGGATCTTTTTTCCAGTACCTGTCCACGGCGTTGATGATGGCGCTGTTGAGTTTTGGTCTGGAAACGCGAGAAGTTGAATGGCACCCGGAGCTTATTGGTGCCCTGCTGTGGCTGGTGTTTGGTCTGTCGGTCAGTGCCATTCTGCTGCTGATGTTGATGATCCGAGAGGGCGAAGTGGCACGTGTGGCCAGCTACTTCTATCTGGTGCCGCCCGTAACGGCACTGGAAGCCTGGTGGCTGTTCGGTGAAGAGCTGTCGGTGCTGGCGCTGGGTGGCATGGCGCTGGCGGTATTCGGTGTTTATCTGGTACTGCGCCCTGCCAAGCCTTCACGGGAGAAGGGTCATGCCTGAGTTGCCAGAAGTTGAAACCACATGCCGTGGGATTGCGCCCCATATTGTTCATCAGCGTGTCACGCGGCTGGAGGTGCGTCAATCCAGACTGCGCTGGCCCATTCCCGAGCAGTTGGCACAATGGGTTGAAGGTGATGAGGTGCGGTGCGTCGAGCGGCGTGCGAAGTATCTGCTGCTGAGTTTCAGTCGAGGACAGATGATCGTGCACCTGGGTATGTCAGGCAGTCTGCGCATCCTGCCGCAGGGGACGGTTCCGGGCAAGCATGACCATGTGGATCTGGTGCTGGCGTCCGGGCAGCTGCTGCGGCTGACTGATCCACGTCGCTTCGGTGCCGTGCTGTGGCAGGAAAACGGTACCGAACACAGCCTGCTGGCCCATCTGGGGCCGGAGCCGCTGAGCGAGGACTTTACCGCCGAGTATCTGCAGACCGCCTGCAAAGGGCGCAGAACAGCAATCAAGGCCCTGATCATGAATGCGCAGGTTGTGGTCGGGGTCGGTAACATTTATGCCAATGAAGCCCTGTATCGTGCCGGAATCGATCCACGCCGAGCGGCGGGGCGTATCTCTGCAGAGAGGCTGTCGGTACTGGTTGAAACCATCAAGACTGTACTTGCAGCCGCCATTGAACAGGGAGGCACCACTTTGCGCGACTTTGTGGGGGGCGATGGCAAGCCTGGCTACTTCAGTCAGGTGCTGGATGTGTATGGCCGAGGTGGTCAGCCCTGCAATGGTTGTGGCGAGCACCTTACCGAAATAAAGCTGGGTCAGCGCAGTACTGTATTCTGTCGCCGCTGCCAGCGTTGAGGAGTTACATGAACAGTTGCTATAACCCGCCCGTTGATCTTCAGCGTACCGAGCTGCGCCGAAAGCTGGGTATTGAGTCTCGGCTGGAACTGCGTCGATGTGTTCGTATCGGCACGTTACCGCTGCATACCGAGCTATACTCCTGTGCTGATGAGACGGCACCCCTGCTGCTGTTCATTCCCGGCATCGGCACGTATTCCGAGCTCTACGCCGAGCTGCTGTCCGATCTTTCCGCTCAGGGCCTCAATGTGGTCGGTGTGGACCTGCGTGGCCATGGCTACTCCGGTGGCGAGCGTGGCCTGTACACAGTAGACCAAGTCTGTACCGATCTGAGCGAGATCCTCGACTATTACCAGCAGACTTTCAGTGGCCCCGTATACTTATACGGCTATTCCATCGGAGCATTGCTGGGGCTGGCCTGTGCCGAGCGGGAGTCACGTATTGAACGATTGGTTTGCGGTACGCTGCTGGTACCCGAAATGGCACCGGATATGCTGCATCAAGTCGGCTGGTCATGGATCTGGAGCAGTGCGTTGCTGCTGCCGGGCTTACAGCTGCCGATGAAGAATTTCATCGACTACGATCGTCTACTGGCCGGTCACCCTGCCGGCGAAGAGATCAACAGCGATCCCCTGATTGTCTTCGACTATCCGCTACGCACCCTGTCCAGCCTGTTCACACACCGCTTCGGCAGCCTGTCGAGGACGTTCAACTTCCGCGGCCTGATCATCCACGGCAGCGAAGACGAGGTATTGCCACTGAGTTACTCCCAACGGGTACAGGAATGGCTAAAACAGCCATTTGAACTGATCAATGTGGAAGGGGAGGGGCATATGTTGCCCTGGGACAATCCGAATCGCCTGACGCAACTGATTACTGACTGGCTGCAGCACTGAGTGGCTGTCATTAAAGCTTCACCTTGATGTAACTGCACTTTCACCGCTCTGAACGAAAAATGATCACCTGAGTGCCAACAAGGGGTGGTCGCCATGAACCGTTTGCAGAAGCTTAACGCCTTCGATACCCGCGCCTTCTTCTGGTGCAACGGCTACGGTCAGCATGCACCGGTGATGGCGGGCAGCCGATGGGTCTCTCGGCTTGGGGATGGCGGCCTCTATCTCATACTGGGCCTGACGCTGGCTGTGTGGGAGCCTGAAGATGGCCAGGCCTTTCTGCTGGTCGGGCTTTTGGCCTACGGCATTGAGTTGCCGCTCTACCTGCTGCTGAAAAACACCATCCGGCGTGACCGGCCCTGCCATCGTCTGCAGGGGTTTCGAGCGGCCATCGAGCCATCGGACAAATTCAGCTTCCCGTCCGGACATACCGCAGCCGCCTTCGTATTTGCCATGCTGCTGGCGCAATTTTATCCTTCACTAATGCTGCCTGGTTTTATTCTGGCACTGTTGATCGGTAGCTCCCGAGTGCTGCTTGGTGTTCACTACCCGACTGATATTGCCGCAGGTGCTTTGCTTGGCATCATTTCGACCCTGCTGGCGCTGGGCGTCTGGGAGTGGATCTGATGCGTATTCTGTATGGCGTGCAGGCAACCGGGAATGGACATATCACCCGGGCTCGGGTGCTGCTGCCTGCGCTGCAGGCGGCAGGCGTTGAGGTTGATGTGCTGCTGAGTGGACGGGCGCCTGAACAACTGTTCAATATGGAGTGCTTTGGTCGGTTTGAAACCCGGCGTGGTTTTACCTTTGTCACCTCTGCAGGGCGGGTGGGCTGGCTGAAAACTTTTAGGCAAAGTCGGCCAGTGCAGTTCTGGCGCGATTACCGCCAGCTGGATCTGAGCCGCTACGATCTGGTGCTGAGTGACTTTGAACCTGTCACGGCCTGGGCAGCATGGCATCAGGGCGTACCCTCACTCGGTATTGCTCACCAGTATGCTTTCCATCACCCCATTCCTGGGACCGGATTCAAACCCTGGTTGAAACCGTCACTCAAACTGTTCGCACCTGTAGATGATGCGGTGGGTGTGCACTGGTACCACTTCGATGCTCCCATTTTGCCACCCTTGGTAGCCCCTCCGCCCTATCCGTTGACTGAGGAACCGGACAAAATTCTGGTGTATCTGCCGTTTGAGTCCATGGATGAGGTTATCTACTGGCTGAGTGCCTTTCCGAAGTATCGCTTTCGCGTTTATTGCAATATTGCAACACCTGAGCAACGCGGGCCTTTGGAACTGCAACCCTTCTCGCGTGACGGTTTTCAGCGTGACTTGTGCAGCTGTGCCGGCGTGATCAGCAATGCCGGTTTTGGTTTGTGCAGCGAGGCGATTCAGGCGGGAAAAAAACTGCTGGTCAAACCGCTGCACAGTCAGGTGGAACAGCGCTCCAACGCCGCTGTATTGAAACAGATGGGGCTGGCCAATACCATGTCGGAGCTGGCGCTGGAGTCGGTAGAGGCATGGTTGGCACAGTCGTCTCCAAGTCCGTCGCCCTGGCCGGATGTGGCAACTGCACTGGCGCAGTGGATTGCCTCGGGTCGTCAACAGTCGCTGGATGCACTGGGGTGCGAGCTTTGGCAGCAGGAATATGTCCGTCAGTTTTCACCCTCTCATGCTAGGTTGCGCCAACCCCTGCTATAGTTATCTGCACTCGTCTGAAATGCCCGTTTAGTGACGTTATGAAGGAGAGAGCAGATGCGCGTATTGATTACCGGTGCCGGCAGTGGCATAGGCAAGGGGCTTGCGCTGGCGCTGGCGACCGAGGGCCATACCATTCTGGTGACGAATCTCAGGCAACAGGCTGCAGACGACGTGGCCAGAGAAATTCAGGCGTCAGGCGGAGAAGCCCGGGCGCTGGCACTGGATGTGTCGGATCACGGCAGTATTGAGGCTCTGAATGGCGAGCCTGTTGATGTGTTGATCAACAATGCAGGGCTGCAGCATGTAGCTCCGCTGGAAGACTTTCCGCCGGAAAAGTTCGATCAGCTGATACAGGTGATGCTCACCGGGGCCGCCATGTTGACTCGTGCGCTGCTGTCCGGCATGCGCCAGCAGGGATTTGGGCGCATCATCAATGTCGGTTCCATACACGCACTGGTCGCATCACCGTATAAAAGCGCCTATGTGGCGGCCAAGCATGGCCTGCTGGGCTTTTCAAAGGTTGTAGCGCTGGAAACGGCCGATACCGACATTACCATCAATACGGTCTGCCCATCCTATGTGCTGACACCGTTGGTTGAGCAGCAGATCGCGGCACAAGCCAGGGCCAACGGAATTTCGGAGCAGGATGTGATCGACGAGATTATGCTCAAGCCGATGCCCAAGGGCGCGTTCATCAGTATAGAGGAGTTGGCGGGCGTGTGTCAGTTTCTGATCAGCCCGGCGGCGCGCAACATGACCGGTCAGACCATCACGCTTGATGGGGGGTGGACGGCACGCTGAACAGCTGTCCATAGAGGCTTTTGCAAATCCCATAAAAAGCGAAAGGAGCCGATGATCCATCATCAGGCTCCTCTCTCTGGCATCCGTATCCCTGCAGTTGTAAAAAGCGGCTTCTCGCCTGTGCACTCCGTGCGTCCTGAACTGCTGCGTGGCCGTCCTTGTATTCGTTCCCTGAACAGGAGATCCACAAGACCCATTATGCCGGGTCCAAAAATTATGGATATAAGAATTTTTCCTAATTTTGCGGGTCAAACCATTTTGATCACTTCATCCACAAGGCGATTGATTCCAGAAGCGGCTTCGTTGATTGAGCCTGCCAGCATATAGGCTGGGGTAGTCACGACCCGGTTGTCGGTATCGACCACGATTTGATCCACCGGGCAGTTTTCATGGATGCCACCCATGCTGTTGATCGCCCCGGCAGCGCCCTCGTCACTGCCAATAGTGCAGCGGATACCGGTACCGAGCAGCTTCGGCGTCATGGCTGGCGCAATGCAGATCAAGCCTACGGGCTTGCCGGCGTCATGGATGGCACGGGCAAATGTGACCAGCTGTGGGTTGACCGTGCAGTCGGCGCCCTTGACGGCAAAATCACTCAGGTTCTTGGCGGCCCCAAAGCCACCGGGGATGATCAGCGCATCAAACTCGTTCGGATTGGCCTCGGCCAGATCCTTGATTTCACTGCGCGCCAGACGCGCCGCTTCAACCAGTACGTTGCGGCTTTCACCTTCGGCCACTTCACCGGTCAGGTGGTTGATCACGTGCATCTGCTCCACATTGGGGGCAAAACACTGATACGCCACGCCGTTATGCTCAAGGCGCAGGAAGGTAAGGACCGATTCGTAGATTTCGGAGCCATCAAATACACCACTTCCGGACAGGATCACCGCGATCTTTTTCATGGGCTGAACTCCTTTTGGCTGTAACCATCGATGCAATTGAGTGTTTTCCGTACTCGCCCCACAGGGGTCGTGTCGCACTGGTCACAGATTACGTTAAGATGAGACCAATACCAAACAGGTGATGTGCCGTGAAACGGGCCGTTGTCACCTGTATGTCATCTTTTTGTCGTCCAATGCACCTGAAAAAGGAATCGAGCCGTGGCTTTTACCAACAGTCAGCGTTTCTACCCTGAAACCCGCATGCGCCGAATGCGCGCCGACGAATTTTCGCGTCGTCTGATGCGTGAAAATGTCCTCACCACCGATGATCTGATCTATCCAGTCTTCGTGCTGGAAGGCGAGAACCAGGTGGAAGCGGTGTCGTCGATGCCGGGTGTGGAGCGCTACAGCATCGATCTGCTGGTGGAAAAGGCAAAATACTGGCATCAGCTGGGTATTCCAATGCTTGCGCTGTTTCCGGTTACGCCGGCCGAAGCCAAGAGCGAGTTTGCCGAGGAAGCCTACAACCCAGATGGGCTGGTACAGCGTGCGGTGCGTGCCCTGAAAGCCGCTGTACCGGAATTGGGTGTTATGACCGATGTGGCGTTGGATCCATATACCACCCACGGCCAGGACGGCATCATCGACGAGGCTGGCTATGTACTCAACGACCGTACCGTGGACACACTGGTGCAGCAGGCTCGGTCCCACGCCGAAGCAGGTGCCGATGTGGTGGCCCCCAGTGACATGATGGATGGCCGTATCGGCGTAATCCGTGATGAGCTGGAAAGTAACGGCTTCGTTAATACTCGCATTATGGCCTATTCTGCCAAGTATGCGAGTGCCTACTATGGCCCCTTCCGCGATGCGGTGGGCTCGGCAGGCAATCTGGGCAAGGGAAACAAATTCAGTTACCAGATGGATCCAGCCAACAGCGATGAGGCACTGCACGAGGTTGCGATGGATCTGGCCGAAGGGGCCGATATGGTGATGGTTAAGCCGGGGATGCCCTACCTGGATATCGTGCACCGTGTGAAAACCGAACTGAAAGTGCCGACCTTTGTCTATCAGGTCAGTGGCGAGTATGCCATGCACATGGCGGCGTTCCAAAATGGCTGGCTCGACGAGGAGTCGGTGATTCTGGAGAGCCTGACATGCATCAAACGCGCAGGTGCCGATGGTATTCTGACCTATTTTGCGGTCAGGGCTGCCGAGTTGCTGCAGCGCTAAACCAACGAGTGGAACGAATGGACGACAGTATCAACCCGGGAGAAAGTGCAATGAATGATATCAGTCAGGATGTGACTGTGACGCTGGAGCAGAGCGAAGCCACCGCAGCCCTGCTGGAGAGCCGGGAGATACTGCCGACCATTGATCCGATCGAAAAACTGCCGGTGGATCTGAAAGCGCCCGAGCTGTACATCAACCGGGAACTGAGCCATCTGCAGTTCAACGTGCGAGTGCTGGAACAGGCGCTGGATGAAAGCTACCCCTTGTTGGAACGGCTGATGTTTCTGCTGATCTTTTCAAGCAACCTGGATGAGTTTTTCGAAATTCGGGTGGCGGAGCAGTTGCGACAGCTCAAGTATGGCCGTGAGGCGGTGGGGCCGGATGCAATGCACCCGCAGAGGGTGCTCGACAAGATTGCCGAGATCTGTGCCATCAATATTGAGCGGCAATACAAGATTCTGAACGACATAATGTTTCCGGCTCTGGAAGCAGAAAATATCCACTTCCGCCGCCGTAGTGACTGGACGGCGGAACAGTTGTCCTGGGTGCGGGACTACTTTGAAGAGAAAATCGTGCCGGTGATCAGCCCGATTGGGCTGGACCCCTCCCACCCCTTCCCGCGCTTGGTAAACAAGAGCCTAAACTTCATCGTTGAGCTGGATGGCAAGGACGCGTTCGGCCGTGAGACCGGCATGGCGATCATTCCTGCTCCGCGCTCGTTGCCGCGCCTGATCCGTCTGCCGGACGAGCTCTGTGATGGCGGTGACAATCTGATCTTCCTGTCATCGATTATCCATGAGTTTGCCGAAGAGCTGTTCCCGGGGATGAAGGTGGATGGCTGCTACCAGTTCCGTATCACCCGTAACGCCGACCTCAGCTTCGACTTCGAGGAGATCGAAGACCTGGCCCGTGCGTTGCGCGGCGAATTGCACTCGCGCAAGTTCGGTGATGCGGTGCGGCTGGAAGTGGACAGCCGTACGCCCGAGAGCCTGATCAGCTTTCTGCAGGCAGAGTTCAATCTTCCGGACAGCCACGTCTATCGAGTTAACGGGCCGGTCAACCTGACACGCTTGATGGCGGTACGGGATCTGGTGGAGCGCCCAGAGCTGCGCTGGAAAAGCTTCACTCCAAACCTGCCCAACAAGCTGAAGAACAACGAAGACATCTTCAGCGCACTGCGCAAGAACGACCAGCTGCTGCTGCATCCGTTCCAGTCCTTTACTCCGGTGGTGGACCTGCTGCGTCAGGCGGCGAAAGACAACGACGTGATTGCGATCAAGCAGACCCTGTACCGTACCGGGGTCAAGTCCGACATCGTCAACGCGCTGGTGGAAGCGGCACGCAATGGCAAGGAAGTGACGGTGGTGATCGAACTGCGGGCGCGGTTCGATGAGGAGAGCAACCTGCAGCTGGCCAGCCGTCTGCAGGAAGCGGGCTGTCTGGTGGTGTACGGTGTGGTGGGCTACAAGACTCACGCCAAGATGATGCTGATCGTGCGCCGCGAAGGCAGCGAACTGGTGCGCTACTGCCACCTCGGCACAGGCAACTACCACTCTGGAACCGCGCGGCTCTACACCGACTACAGCTACATGACCGCCGACAACGAAGTGGGCGAGGACGTTCACAAGATTTTCCAGCAGCTCACCGGCATGGGCAAGATCCAGAAGCTGCAGAAGCTGTACAACGCGCCGTTCACGCTGCACGCCAAGATGCTGGAACTGATTCAGAACGAGATTCGCAACGTCAAGGCGGGCAAGCAGGGGCACATCATCATCAAGGTGAACGGCCTGACGGAGCCCAAACTGATCCGTGCGCTGTACGAGGCGTCACAGGCCGGTGTGCAGATCGATCTGATCATCCGTGGCATGTGCCGCCTGCGCCCGGGGCTGGAAGGGATCTCCGAGAACATCCGGGTACGTTCCATCATCGGTCGCTTTCTGGAGCACACCCGCATCTACTGGTTTGCCAATGATGGCGGCAAGCCGGTGGTGATCGGTTCAAGCGCCGACTGGATGGAGCGCAACATGCTCAACCGAGTGGAAACCGGCTTCGAGCTGTTCGGCAAGAACGCTGAGCGCATTCGCAAGGAGCTGGACTACTACCTGCAGGACAACGCCCAGGCCTGGGAGCTGCACTCGGATGGCAGTTACACCCTGGTGCAGCCGAAAGAGGGGGAAGAGCGCTTCAGTGCGCAGCAGAAGCTGCTGGACGAGCTGGCGGTCTGATCACACTTTTCGCAGCAGCTCCACGTAGCCACTACGAAAATCCGGATAGCGAAAGCGGTAGCCGCTGGCTCTGAGTCGGCGGTTGCTGCAACGCTTACTGCCGCCTCGACGCACCGCCTGCCGCTCACGAACTTCGACCTCCAGCTCAGCGGCAAGCCACTCCATCACCTCATGTATCGGCGTGGGTGCGTCATCACTGGCCAGATACAGCGGTTTTAATGTCTGTCCCTGCAATGCCAGCTGCAGCAAGTGCTCAAGTACACCGGCACAGTCCGCGCTGTGAATGCGGTTACTGTAATGCAGTGGCTCACGGGGGGCGGCAATGCCGGATTCGACCAGTCGCTGCAGATGATTTCGTCCAGGGCCGTAAATGCCGCTGAACCGTACCACCGTGGCGGGTATGCCGCTGCTCAGGGCCAGCTGTTCGCTGGCCAGCAGAATGCGGCCGCTCTCGCTGTCCGGCTCGGTGACGGACTGCTCGTCCACCCACTCATGCTCGGTCTGGGCATACACACCGCTGCTGCTGGTCAGGAACAGGTGGCGTGGGGGCGTCGGCAAGGCGTCCAGCACATGTTTCAATCCATCGACATAGGTACGGCGATATATGTCGGGGTCTCGACTCTTGGCGGCAGCAGTGTAAAACAGCCAGTCGCAGGCCGGCAAAGTCCCCAGCGTATCCGGATCGGTCATATCGGCGGCAATGCCATGGATGCCGGCGGGAAGCTGGTTTATAGTACGGCGAAGCCCGAACACCTGTGCTCCCTGCGTACTCAGCCTTACCCCCAGCTGGGTTCCGACATCGCCACAGCCCGCGATCAGCACTCGTTGTTCCTGCATGACTACCCCACTCATTGATTTACGTTCATCCTAACAGAGGTACGCGCCGATGACGCTGACGGAGCTTCGATATATTGTCACTCTGGCCCAGGAGCAGCACTTTGGCCATGCCGCCGAGCGCTGTTTTGTCAGCCAGCCGACACTGTCGATTGCAGTCAAGAAGCTTGAGGAAGAACTGGGGGTTGCGCTGTTCGAACGCAGCAAGAATGCCGTGCGGGTGACCCCGGTGGGCGAGAAGGTGGTCCGTCAGGCCCAGACTGTTCTGGAGCAGGCCGAAGCGGTGCGAGAGCTGGCGCGTGAAGGCAAGGACCAGTTGGCCAGTCCTCTTCGCATTGGTGCCATCTACACCATCGGCCCTTACCTGTTTCCGCAGCTGATCCCGCAGATTCAACGGTTGGCACCCAACATGCCGCTGTATATCGAAGAGAATTTTACCGAGAACTTGCGTACCAAAATTCGCAACGGTGAACTGGATGCGATCATCGTTGCACTGCCGTTCCACGAGTCTGATGTGCTGACGCGTCCGCTCTATGATGAGCCGTTTATGATGGTAATGCCCAAGGGGCATGAGTTGGCCGGACAGCAGGAGATCGACTCTCGACAGATGAATGAAATTCGCATGCTGTTGCTGGGTGAAGGGCATTGCTTCCGTGATCAGGTATTGGAAGCCTGTCCGACGCTGAACCAGTCCTTTCATGATCAGCATACAGTCACCGAAGGCAGCTCGCTGGAAACCATCCGCATGATGGTGGCGTCTGGGCTGGGAACCAGCGTGTTGCCGCTGTCAGCCATCGAAAATCACCCCACTACTGAACTGATTGAAGTCAGGCCCTTCAAGCAGCCCCAGCCGATGCGTACGGTGGCAGTGGCCTGGCGAGCCAGCTTCCCCAGACCTCAGGCGATCGATGTGCTGGTGGAAGCAATTAATCATTGCAGCGTCAAGGTCAGCAAGGACAAGGGTAAAGCGTGAGTGTGGCAGGCGGTGTGCCGGTTACTGAGCTGAAAGGCGTCGGTACTGCGCTGGAGCTGAAGCTGGAGCGGCTGGGCATCCGTACGGTGCAGGACCTGATTCTACACCTGCCCAATCGCTATCAGGACCGTACCCGCGTTCTGCCGATCGGCTCATTGCGACCTGGCGATGAAGGCGTTGTTGAAGGCACGATTCGTGCGGCAGATATTGTACAGGGGCGTCGACGCAGCCTGCTGTGCCGGCTGCAGGATGGTACCGGCACATTGACGCTGCGGTTTTTTCATTTCAATGCGGCGCAGAAAAACAGCCTGTCGACAGGTAAACGACTGATCTGCTTTGGTGAGGCTCGTCCCGGCCCCGCCGGGCTGGAAATGGTACACCCTGAATACAAACTGCTGAAAACTGAAGGCGCTGCGCGGATGGCTGAAAGCCTGACGCCTGTGTATCCGCTGACGGAAGGGATGACGCAGAACCGTGTCCGTTCGTTAATTGCATTGGCACTGGAATGGATGGAACGGGAGGGGCTGGATGACCTGCTGCCTGAAGCCTTGCGATCGCGCTGGCAACTGCCCGATCTACAGCACTCAATCCGCTATCTGCATCATCCTCCGGTGGATGCGGATCAAGCATTGTTGCTGGAAGGTAAGCACCCCGCGCAGCGTCGGTTGGCGCTGGAGGAGTTGTTGGCGCACCATCTGTCACTGCAAAAAATACGTCGCCAGGTGCAGCAGCAGGGGGCGCCTCAGTTGCGTGCTACGGGTGAGTTGAGTCGCCCCTTTCTTGATCAGCTGCCGTTTTCACTCACGGCGGCACAGCTGCGAGTGGCCAGAGAAGTTGCCCGCGATCTGCAAAAACCGCTTCCCATGCTGCGTCTGGTACAGGGCGATGTGGGCTCCGGCAAGACCGTCGTTGCTGTGCTGGCGGCACTGCAGGCGGTGGAAAACGGCTTGCAGGCGGCGGTAATGGCGCCCACCGAAATCCTGGCTGAACAGCATCATCTGAATTTCAGCAATTGGCTGGAGCCACTGGGGATTCGAGTAGCCTGGCTGGCGGGCAAGGTGAAAGGCAAGGCACGTGAGGCTCAGCTGGCGGCCATTCGCACCGGCGAAGCACAGATCACCGTTGGCACCCATGCCCTGTTTCAGGAGGAGGTGGTGTTTGCCGATCTGGGTGTGGTGGTGATTGACGAGCAGCACCGTTTCGGCGTACATCAGCGCCTCAGTCTGCGTGAAAAGGGGCGTAACGGAGAACGCAGTCCGCATCAATTGATCATGACGGCAACGCCCATTCCCCGCACGCTGACCATGAGCGCCTATGCCGATCTGGACTGCTCCATCATTGATGAGCTGCCACCGGGACGCACACCGGTTCAGACTGTGGTGATTGCCGACTCGCGCCGGGATCAAGTGGTCGAGCGGGTGCGTCAGGCCTGCGAAGAGGGGCGACAGGCCTACTGGGTCTGCACGCTGATTGAAGAGTCGGAGGCACTGCAGTGTCAGGCGGCGGAAGTGGCGGCCGAGAGCCTTAAGGAAGCGTTGCCACAGTTGCGCATCGGGCTGGTACATGGTCGCATGAAGCCGGCCGAGAAGGCCGAGATCATGGCCCGCTTCAAGGCTGCCGAACTGGATCTGTTGGTGGCGACCACTGTGATCGAGGTGGGTGTGGATGTCCCCAACGCCAGTCTGATGATCATTGAAAACCCTGAACGGCTGGGGCTGGCGCAACTGCATCAGTTGCGTGGGCGGGTAGGGCGTGGCAGTGTCGAAAGCTTCTGTGTCCTGATGTACCATGCGCCGCTGTCGAAACAGGGGCGCGAGCGGCTGGCCGTGATGCGAGAGACCACCGATGGGTTTCGCATTGCCGAAAAGGATCTGGAACTGCGCGGGCCCGGCGAAGTGCTGGGTACACGTCAGACCGGCATGATGCAGTTTCGTATTGCTGACCTGCAGCGTGATGCCGACCTGTTGCCCAAAATACACCAGCTGGCAGCTGATCTTGAACAGCTGCCAGCACTGAATGAAAGCCTGATCCGGCGCTGGCTGGGCAGCGGAGAAGACTATGCACAGGTTTGATACCACCCGAACGCAACCGACCCCGGAACAGCTGCTGCTGATTGAGCGCCAGATCGGACGCACGCCTCGAGGGATTGAAGCGATCGCCTGCCAGACAGAAACGGGTATTCCGCTGGTATTGCAGATGCGCAGCCTGCTGGGGGATACCCCTTTCCCGACGCTCTACTGGCTCAGCTCGAAGGACCTGGATGTGGCGATCAGTCGCATTGAGGCGAATGGTTGGGTCAAACAGATCGAGGAAGAGCTGCAGCAGAATGAAACACTGCGCGAGGCCTTTTACGCCCAGCAGCAGCGCTATGTGGAGCGTCGGCAGGCGTTGATGCGACCGGAAGATCGGGCGCGCATAGAGGAAAAGGGGCTTGCCGAGCTGTATACCCGCTATGGCATTGGCGGTATTGCACAGTGGGACAAGGTACGCTGCCTGCACATGCAGTATGCACACTGGCTGGCGGAAGGGGACAACGTAATCGGTGAAAGGCTGGAGCAGGAATTTGAACTCAGCCGGACCGAAATCCGGCTGTAAACAATGCTGCTGGCGTGTATGAACTCACGCCCTGCACCTGACCTCAGTTGCCGGTCAGTTTGTGGTACTTGTCCATCAGCATGTCTTCGGTTTCGACGTGGTCCGGATCTTTCGGAATACAGTCAACCGGGCATACTTCAACGCACTGCGGCGTGTCATAGTGACCGACACACTCTGTGCACTTGCCCGGGTCGATTTCGTAAATTTCATCACCCGGAGAGATTGCCTCGTTGGGGCATTCCGGCTCGCATACATCACAGTTGATGCATTCGTCAGTAATCATCAATGCCATGACTGGCTACCTCACTCGCTCTGACAGGTTCGTTATTTCTGGCTCTGGTGCTGCTTCAGTGCACTGGCAACCGCCGGGTGTACAAACTGATCCACATCGCCACCCAGTGCCGCAATCTCGCGGATCAAGGTGGAAGAGATATAGGATAGATGCTCCGCCGGTGTCAGGAACAGGCTTTCAGCCTGAGGGGCCAGCTTGCGGTTCATGTTGGCCAGCTGAAACTCGTATTCGAAGTCGGATACGGCTCGCAGTCCGCGCAGGATAATGTTGGCCTGTTGATCGCGGACCAGATTTGCCAGCAGACAATCGAAGCCGATCACCTCCACATTGGGCAGGTGGGACAGCGCGGTTTTGGCCAGTTCAACCCGCTCATCCAAAGACAGCAACGGTTTTTTCTTGGGGCTGGCGGCTACAGCCACCACAACCCGGTCAAACAGACGCGAAGCGCGCCCAACCAGATCGGAGTGGCCATTGGTGATCGGGTCGAAGGTGCCTGGATAGATCGCCGTATTCATATCGGTTGCTGACCTTTGCATCATGTGGCAACACTGTTCGAGCGGATGTTAGCCCAATTGCGGGGGGCACACAAATAGATTAGAGGAATGATAGATAACAAAAAGGTTATTAAAATTCACCTTTTTATTTTTAAGGGTTATATACGTCCATGTCAATTATGACGCTTTTGTTAAACCCTTCGTAACCGGCTTGCGTGCCAGTACGACTACACTTAGGTTAGCTTGTTATCCATACCCCCTCAAATGTAAAAGTGTTAGGGAGCGGTACAACGACCATGGCCAGGCGTACACGGGAAGAAGCGGAACAGACGCGGCAGCAGCTGCTGGCAACGGGGCTGAAGCTGTTCAGTGAACAGGGGGTTGAAGCCACAACCTTGAAGCAGATTGCACAGGTAGCGGGCGTGACCCACGGAGCCTTGTATTGGCATTTTCGCAATCGAGCTGATCTGCTGCAGCAGATCCACCATGCCTGGATGCTGCCGTTCGAGCCGGTCTGGCTGGAGCAGTGTCAGGCGCTGCAACAGGATGCGCTGGCGGCCCTGAAGCTGTATCTGCTTGGCGTGTTGGACGGATTTGAGCAGGATGCCGAGGCATGTGCCCTGTATCGAGTGTTCTATCAGCCGGTGGTGCTGTGTAATGACCTGAAGCCTTTGTCTGACTCTCTGGAACAGAATCGTGAACTGTGGCTTGACCAGCTGCGCCGATTTCTGAAACAGGCACGCAAGCAGAAGCAGCTCAGAAAAAAGCCAGACCCTGTCGAGCTTGCCTTCACCTTGCAACAGGCCATGAACGGCTTGCTGCATGAATGGTTAAGAACCAGTCGCAGCTTTGGCCTTAAGGCGCGAGGGGAGCAGCTGGTAGAGCTGCTATTCGCTGGGCTGCCTTACAAATAGACGATAGGCGACTTGGCCGGCAGCTTTTTCCCGGTGTATAACCCAATTGGCCGGCAATGTATCCAGTGTCAGCGATTTTTCCGTCTCAATATAAATCATCGCTTCTTCACGCAGCAGGCTGCGACGTTCCAGCATTTCACAGATTGGTGCCACCAGCCCCTTGTGAAAGGGCGGGTCCATGAATACCAGGTCGTAGCGGGGTTCCTGATCCGGCTGGCGCCTGTCGAGCCAGTCGAGAGCCGATGCGGCGATGATCTCGGCGTTTTGCGCCTTGAGCAGATTGATATTGCTTCTAAGTTGACTCACCACTTCCGTGGCCTGATCCACAAAGGTTACCGAGGCGGCACCCCGAGACAGAGCCTCGATGCCCAGCGCGCCGCTGCCGCTGAAAAGGTCCAGGCAGCGTGCCCCCGGCAGGTAGCCCTGCAGCCAGTTGAACAGGGTTTCTCTGACTCGATCCGGTGTTGGCCTCAGTCCTTCTATTTCGGGAAAATTCAGTTTGCGTCCGCGCCATTCACCGCCAATGATACGCACCGTGGATGTATCGGTAACTCTGGTTTTTTGTGGGCGGTGGTTGTTGCGGCGCGGCATGGGCAGAGTCCTTGAAATTTAGTGCGGCAGAGAAAGGGTGTGATAGTAATCAGACAGCAGCTGTGACTGCAACCACTGCTGCATGGCGGACAATTCCAGTACTTCCAGCTGTGTGGGCAAGCGCTGCAGGCTGTCCGGAGGCAGTTGATACAGGGCCAGCAGGTCCATCCATTGCTGCTGCCCAGTATTGCCCTCCAGCTGTTTCAGCAGGGTCTGGCGTGCTGTTTCCACATTTTCTGGCTGTAGCTGCTGTGGCAGCCAGGCAGGGATCTCGGGCCACTGTTCGCCTTGCAGCAGTAATGTCACGAGCCCACCGCTTTGAGTCGCTTCCCAGCGCAGGCTGTACCCGGCCTGATGAGCGGGTGCGTCTGCCAGTTGCTGTTTCAACCATCGTGAAAGCGGCTGGACAACCAGCTCCCGCCCCAACAGCAGTTGTGCGAAGTCCTGTATCGATTTCACCTGAGGCAAAGTCCAGCGGTGCAGCTGTAGCTGGGCGTCTGCGGCTGGCGTAACCGGCAGCGGCTTCGGGCTCAGCATCAAATCCTCAAAGGGTGCCGATGATGGTGCCGGGTCAAATATGACGGACGACAATGACTGGTATTTAGGCCCGGTCAGGGTTATTCGCCAGTCTGACGGCTGCAGCTGCCGTGCATAATCAGCCAGCGGATCCAGCGAAAGGTGCTCATTGCTTGAAGGTGGACTGGCCAGCCAGACCTCTGCATTCTGCCTCATCATGTACTGTTCGGCCTGGGTACGCTGCAACAGCGCCGACCAGTCAACTGTGGGAGGTGTTTGCAGTTGCTGCAGCAGTTGTCGCACGTCACTATCGGCAAAGGGTCTGCCGCTTTTCAGCTGCAGCAACCGGTAGCCGGCATTCGACTGCACCTGTACCTCCCAGCCCTGAGCTGACAGCCAGTCACCCAGCTCATCCGGTTTTTGCAGGCGCATGATGCAGGCCTGTGTGATCAGACGCTGTCGCAGCTGGGTACTGGCGTCGAGTGCGGGTGGGTGCGGAGCGATCAGGTGCAGGCGGAACAGTGTCTGCTGTGGGATTACCTGCTGATAGATACGCCGATCCGAGTCGGCACTGATGACAGCTTCTGGCTGTGATTCTGGTCCCAACAGGGACAGCAACAGGATAACAACCGGCAGGACCCAGATCAGCAGTCGCAGCTGGCCCCGGCTTAACAGGGCTGAACGGCGGGATTTGCTTTCCATCATGCATCTCCGGGTTTGTCGGCGTTGGCTCTGTGCTAAGATAGCCAGCCTTGTTGATTCGTTTCATTCATGCCCGTCAGACGGGCTGTTACGGTGGATATTACAGACTATGGAAGCGCTCTACACCTGGATGGCCGATCGCGGTCTTGACCCTGCCACTTTGCCCTGGATTGCAGGGGTTTTTCTGGTCGTTTTGGTACTGGTGATTGCTCAGGTTTCAAAACGCCGCACGCAACGGCTGGAGCAGCAGGCTCAGGCGGATGCTCAGCGCAGGATTGAAGAGACCCGTGCCGCCGAAGTGGCAGAAGCCGAGAAGGTTGCGAAGCGTGAGGCCGAAGCGGCTGAAAAGGCCGAGCGTCAAAAGGCTGAACAGCAGGTAGCAAAAGAACAGGCTGCTGCCGAGGCGGCTGCAGAGGCTGAGCGCCGTGCGGCCGAGAAGGCCGAAGCGGAGGCCAAACAGCAGGCAGAGCAGGCTGCTGCAGAGGTGGCGCTCAAGGCAGAAGAGGAGGCGGCTCGACAGGCACGTGAAGTTGCGCGTCAGCAGGAAGCTGAAGCAGTGGCTCGTCAGGCGGAAGAAGCTGCTCGGAAGGCTGCAGAAGTCGCCGCCGAGGCCGAGCGCCAGGCGGCAGCTGAGCGGGCTGCGCAAGCGCAAGCGGAAATGCAGGCCGAAGAAGAGCGTCAGGCCGCTGAGGCTGCCGAAGCAGCAAAGCTGGCGGCAGAAGCACCCGAACAGCAGAAAAAGCGCCTGTTTGATCGCATCAAGTCTGGCCTTAGCCGTACCAAAGCGAACTTGACCGAGCAGCTGGGTGATCTGTTTCTCGGTGCCAAGGAAATTGATGACGACCTGCTCGAAGAGATCGAAACCACCCTTCTGATGGCGGATATTGGCGTTGAAGCCACCACCGAAATCATCGAGCGTCTGACGGATCGCGTCGAGCGCAAGCAGCTGAAGGATGCCGAAGCCCTGAAAGAGGCGCTCAAGCAGGAACTGGGAGAGCTGCTCGGTGGTGTTGAGCATCCGTTGCGTCTGCCAGAGAAGAAACCGGCTGTCATCCTGATGGTTGGTGTCAATGGCGTAGGCAAGACCACCACCATCGGCAAGCTGGCGAAAAAGTATCAGACTGAAGGCAAGTCGGTGATGCTGGCTGCGGGCGATACCTTCCGCGCTGCTGCCGTGGAGCAGCTGCAGGTATGGGGTGAACGCAACAGTGTTCCAGTGGTTGCTCAGCACACCGGTGCCGATTCCGCGTCAGTGATCTTTGATGCGTTGCAGTCCGCTCAGTCCAAGGGAGTCGATGTGCTGATCGCGGATACGGCGGGTCGACTGCAAAACAAGGATAACCTGATGCAAGAGTTGCAGAAGGTGGTACGCGTGATGCAGAAGCTCGACCCTGATGCTCCGCATGAAGTGATGCTGGTGCTGGATGCCGGTACTGGTCAGAACGCCATCAGCCAAGCCAAGCAGTTCAAGGAGTCGGTGGGCGTGACCGGTATCACGTTGACCAAGCTTGATGGTACCGCCAAGGGTGGCATCATCTTCGCCATCGCCAAGCAGTTTGGCCTGCCGATCCGATTTATCGGCGTGGGTGAGCAAGTCGATGATCTGCGCCCATTTGAAGCGGACGAGTTCGTACACGCTTTGTTCGATTGAGATTTCGCGATGGCAGCTATCCGGTTCAGTAACGTTTCCAAACGCTATGCCAGTGGTCAGGACGCCCTGCTCAACCTGGACTTCGAACTGGAGTCCGGCGAGATGGCGTTTCTCACCGGGCATTCAGGGGCGGGCAAAAGCACCCTGCTGAGGTTGATCATGCTGATGGAGCGGCCCAGTCGAGGTCAGATCTGGGTGGGACAACAGGACCTGTCCCGGCTGCACCGCTCGCAGATCCCCTATCTGCTGCGCCAGATCGGTGTGGTGTTCCAGAATCACCACCTGCTGTTTGACCGTTCGATCTTTGACAACGTGGCACTGCCGCTCCAGATCAGCGGCTATGACCCCGCCGATGCGGCCCGTCGTGTCAGGGCGGCACTGGACAAGGTTGGGTTACTGGCACGAGAAAAACACAATCCGATCACGCTATCGACCGGTGAACAGCAGCGAGTGGGCATTGCCCGTGCAATTGTGCACAAGCCCCGGCTGCTGCTGGCGGATGAGCCCACCGGTAACCTGGACCCACAACTGTCGGAAGATATCATGCGCCTGTTTGGCCAGTTCAATCAGGTGGGAACCACTGTTCTGATTGCCAGCCATGATCTGTCGCTGATCAACCGGATGAAACATCGCATGCTCACACTCAGAAACGGCAGGCTGGTGGCAGATGGCTAGAAAAGAAACACAGGCCCAGCCCCCTCGACGCGGTGCGCAGCAGCACCGTATTCAGTTTGCCGACCGCAGCCGCAGTTGGCGGCGCCATCATGCACTTGTAGCGCGTCAGGCACTGGTGCGTTTGCGGCAGACACCGGTGGCTTCGTTGATGACACTGGCGGTACTGGCGATTGCACTGGCACTGCCGGGGTTTTTGTTTACGGCACTGAGCAACCTGCAGACGCTGACCTCAGGCTGGGACCCGGAGCCACGAATTGCCCTGTACATGCAGACCGAGTTGAGTGATCAGTCGATCGACAGTTTCAGTCGTGAGCTGTTGCTGCGGGATGATTTGAGCTCGGTTGAGCTGATCAGCCGGGACAAGGGGCTTGAGGATTTCCGCAGTTATACTGCCTTTGCCGACCTGCTGGACTATTTTGATCACAACCCTCTGCCGGCGGTAATCATGGTGACGCCCCTGTCCAGTGACCCGGTCCAGCTGCCGCTGCTGCAGGCCGAACTGCAGGCGTTGCCGGGCGTGAATGAAGCTCAGCTGGATATGGAGTGGGTGCAGCGCCTCAATGCGATCATCGCCCTGGCCAAGCGCGGCAGCTATGTCCTTGGCGGCCTGCTTGCAATGGCGGTTCTGCTGGTGGTGGGCAATACCGTGCGCATGACCATCGAGAGCCGCCGTGACGAGATCATCGTCAGTAAGCTGGTTGGGGCGACCGATGCTTGGGTACGTCGGCCTTTCCTGTACAGTGGTTTTTGGTACGGACTGATCGGAGGCCTGCTGGCCTGGCTGCTGGTACAGCTGGCGCTGCTGATGCTGACCGCACCGGCGCAGGCCCTGGCCGATCTGTATCTGAACCGGTTTGAAGTCAGAGGGCTGGGATTGGTCGGGACGCTGAGCCTGTTGGCAACGGCTGCACTGCTGGGGCTTACCGGGTCATGGCTTGCGGTCACGCGTCACCTGAACGAGATCGAACCGGGAGATAACTGATCGCGTCTGGAGCAGGTCTGCAGGGCTTGCTCTGCGGACCATTTCACGTTAAGTTTTTCGGCCGCTTGTTTATGGCAGTGGCGCAGTGGAACTTTCGCGGCTATAAAAGGTCACTGTAACGAGCAATCAATCCTTGGGATTAACGTATTTTGCGAGGTCATTCCTAGATGGGCACAAGCTTGCAAGTTATTGAACATCTGTCACCGGGCCGTAATATCGATGCCTATGTTCAGACTGTGAGTGCGATTCCGATCCTCACTGCAGATGAGGAACGGGAGCTGGCGGAGCGTCTCCATTACCAGAGCGATCTTGAAGCGGCACGTCAGCTGGTCATGTCGCATCTGAGGTTTGTCGTACACATTGCACGCAGCTATTCCGGCTACGGTCTGCCGCTGGGTGACTTGGTTCAGGAAGGCAATGTGGGCCTGATGAAGGCCGTGAAGCGTTTCGACCCCACCATGGGTGTTCGTCTGGTGTCCTTTGCGGTGCACTGGATCAAGGCCGAGATGCATGAGTTCATCCTGCGCAACTGGCGCATCGTTAAAGTGGCGACCACCAAAGCGCAGCGCAAACTGTTCTTCAATCTGCGCTCACAGAAGAAGTCACTGAGCTGGATGAATAACGAAGAAGTGGATGCCATCGCAGCTGATCTGGGTGTTGATGCCAAGGTAGTACGCCAGATGGAAGGCCGCATGGCCTCCAATGACACCGCCTTTGACGCGTTGGCAAGCGAGGATGAAGACAGCCGTTACTTGGCCCCGTCTGCTTACCTGGAAGACCACTCGGCGGATCCTGCCATGCAGCTGGAAGAGTCCAACTGGGAGCAGGAGTCCCAGCGCAGGCTGATGAGCGCCATGGAGGGGTTGGACGAGCGCAGTCGCAATATTCTGGCTCGACGTTGGCTGGCTGACGAAAAGGCCACCCTGCATGAGCTGGCAGCTGAATATGGTGTGTCGGCCGAGCGCATCCGCCAGCTGGAAAAAAATGCCATGAAGAAAATTCGAGGTGCGATGCTGGAGGCATGAGCCCCGGTTTCGTGTCCATCTTAAAGCCGCCGCTGTGCGGCTTTTTTCATTTCAGGCAGGTGGCGCCAAACCGTTATAATGTCTGCTCAGGAGAGTCCGATGTCCGCGCGTTTTACACTGACAATCGCTGCAGTGCTGGGAGCCGTGGCTGTAGCACTGGGAGCCTTTGCCGCACATGGCCTGCGCAGTCAGCTGAGTGAGCGCTTACTGGAGGTGTTTCAGATCGGTGTGCAGTACCAGTTCTACCATGTGTTCGCACTCTTGCTGGTAGGGCTGTTGTTGCAGCGAGATGATAGCCGAGGTCTGCGTTGGGCTGCTGTGCTGTTCCTGCTGGGTATTCTGATCTTCAGTGGCAGCCTGTATGTGCTGGCATTGAGCGGCGTACATTGGCTGGGAGCCATCACACCGCTTGGCGGCAGCGCCTTCATTGCCGGTTGGCTGGTACTGGCCTTTTCGATCTATCAACAGGGTAAGAACAATGCAGATTCAGGTGAACGGTGAACCGCTTGAGGTGGCAGAACAGTCAAATCTGAGTGATCTGGTCGCTCAACTGGAGCTAAGTGGCAAGCGTATCGCGATCGAGCTGAATCTGGAGATCATTCCACGCAGCTCACATGCGGATACGCCACTTAAGGCGGGTGATCGGATCGAGATCGTGCATGCGATCGGCGGCGGCTGATGAAATAACCTTGCAACGGCACAGTACATAACCATTTTCATATCAGGGTACAGATGATGTCAGAACTGGAACACAACGATCCGCTGATCATTGCAGGACAATCCTTCAACTCCCGTTTGCTGGTTGGTACCGGCAAATACAAGGATATGGCTGAAACCGGTGCGGCGATTGCCGCCAGTGGTGCCGAGATCGTCACCATGGCCGTACGCCGCACCAATCTGGGCCAGAACCCGGACGAGCCCAACCTGCTCGACGTGATCAGCCCCGAACGCTACACCCTGCTGCCCAATACGGCAGGCTGCTATACCGCTGACGATGCCGTTCGCACCTGTCGTTTGGCCCGTGAACTGCTGGACGGCCATGATCTGGTCAAGCTGGAGGTGTTGGGTGATCAGAAAACCCTCTACCCCAACATCATCGAAACGGTGAAGGCGGCCGAAACCCTGGTCAATGATGGCTTCAAGGTGATGGTCTACACCAACGACGACCCGATTGTGGCAAAGCGCCTGGAAGAGATCGGCTGTGTGGCGGTAATGCCGCTGGGCTCGCTGATCGGCTCTGGACTGGGGATCCAGAACCCGCACAACATTCGCCTGATCATGGAGGAGGCGCGGGTGCCGATCCTGGTCGATGCCGGCATCGGTACGCCTTCGGAAGCGGCCATGGCGATGGAAATGGGCTGTGCCGGTGTGCTGGTTAACTCCGCCATTGCCGGTGCACAAAACCCGATACTGATGGCAAAAGCGATGCAGAAAGCGGTGCAGGCCGGTCGTGAAGCTCACTTGGCCGTGCGTATGCCGCGTCGAGCCTACGCCAGTGCTTCATCACCGCTGGATGGCGTGATCAGCAACTGATACCGAATCCGGGTGCCTGCAGGGGCGCCCGCAACAGACAGATACAAAATGACTGAAGAGCAGAAACCGCTGCGCCGTGTGCGCAGCTTTGTCGTGCGTGCCGGGCGCATGACCGAAGGTCAGCAGCGTTCACTGGATCAAAACTGGCCCCGTTATGGACTTGAGCTGGCGGATGGTCGCCTGGATTATGCCGAAGTGTTTGGTCGCGAGGCACCGGTGGTGTTGGAGATCGGCTTTGGCATGGGAGATTCCCTGATCGAAATGGCACGCCAGGCTCCGGAGAAGGACTTTATCGGCATTGAGGTGCATCCACCAGGTGTGGGACGCCTGCTGGCCCGTGCGGCCGAAGAGGAGCTGAGCAATATTCGCGTGTACTGCGATGATGCGATTGAGGTGTTGGAGCGCTGTATCCCCGATGCCAGCCTGGATACACTGCAACTGTTCTTCCCTGACCCATGGCCGAAAAAACGTCACCACAAACGCCGCATTGTACAGCCTGAATTTGCGCAGAAAATCCGGCAGAAGCTGACAATCGGTGGTTGTTTTCACATGGCCACTGACTGGGAAAACTACGCCGAGCACATGATGGAGGTGATGTCTGCAGCCGATGGATATCGCAATGCCGCCGGTACAGGGCAGTATTCACCTCAGCCGCAGTGGCGCCCGGTAACCAAGTTTCAAAGCCGCGGTGAGCGTCTGGGACATGGTGTCTGGGATCTGATCTTTGAGCGCGTCGATTGAGCGCAGTACGGGAGAGCAATGATGAGCGAAAATCTGACCGTCAACCGAGCAACACTGGACTATCGTGCGGCATTGAAGGCGGTTGCGGCCGCTGCCGAGCAGGCCGAAGCGCTGGGCGTGAATGTGAGCATTGCTCTGGTAGGGCGTTCCGGCCAGCCGCTGGCGCAGTTGAGCCTGAACGATGCACCGCCGCAGACGTCGTTGCTGGCGCTGCGCAAGGCGAGAACATCCGCCGGCTTCAAGGTGCCAAGCAACTTTTTCCGTGACAACAACTCGGATGATGTACATCTGCTGGCGGCACTGGATACCCACCCTGATCTGCTGATGTTGGGTGGCGGTCTGCCGATCATCCTCAATGGCGAATGTGTCGGTGCCGTGGGTGTATCGGGAGCCTCTCAGGCAGAGGACATCGCCTGCGCAGAAGCGGCGCTGGGGACGCTCGGAGCGAACGCCGACTGAAGTCGGCTTCGCCCGGATCAGGGAGGCTTATTCAACTCCCCGACCGTGATATCCCTTGCCATTGTGCCGATCACTCCGATCACGCATCTGCTCCAGTTTCTGCTCCTGTTCCGGGGTCAGAATGTCATACAGTGCTGCCTTGTGATCAGCGCGAGCCTGCATGTGCTTCGCCATCTGCTGCTGTGCCTGCTCAATATGCTGCTGCACCTGGCGACCATAGTCTTCCGCATTCGGATCCAGCCCTTGCAGCCCATTGCGTGCCATCGCTGAACGTTCTGGTCTGGTCTGCTGCTGCCACAGTGTCTTGATGGCGGCCTGCTGATCAGGTGTAAGTGCGAGCTTTTCGGTCATTCGCTCAAGCCGTTTTTCCGCCCGCTGCTCTTGTCGGCTGTCACGGTCACAGTTGCCCTTCTGGCCTGCAAACACCGCGACACTGCTGCCCAGCACCAGAGAGCCGGCGATCAGGCTGGTAATCAAGGAACGTGCTTTCATGTTTGTTCTCCACTTGTTGCATTCAGATGGCTGCAGTATGGCGCTGTGACAGGCAAAGTTGTGTGCCTGAAGCGTAAAGTTGGGTAAAGCTTTTCCGGTTGGCAGGGCGGGGGCATTATGATGTCAGCAGGAGGACAGGATGATGCAGTCGAAACAGATATTGCTGGTTGATGATGATGTCGAGCTGTGCGAGCTGCTGGCGGACTACCTGCGCCATGAAGGCTTTGAGTTGGAGTCGGTGCATGATGCCGAGGCGGCACTGGCCAGGCTGGCACAGGGCGTGCCTGACCTGATGGTGCTCGATATCATGATGCCCGGCCAGAGTGGGCTGGAGCTGCTGCAGCAGATGCGACCGCGATTCAAGCTGCCGGTTATCATGCTGACCGGGCGCGGCGATGATATCGACCGTATTGTCGGTTTGGAGATGGGTGCCGATGACTATCTGGCCAAACCCTGCAATCCGCGTGAACTGCTGGCTCGCATACGGGCTGTTCTGCGGCGCAGCCAAGGTAGCACAGCGACCGGCAGTATGCCGCAACACGTATTGTCGATGCAGGGGATCTGTCTGGACCCGGGCCTGCGTGAAGTAAAAGTCAATGATGAGGCGTTGGAGTTGACCAGCACGGAATTCAACCTGCTGGCACTGCTGATGCAAAACGCCGGACAGGTACTGGGCAAGGAACTGCTGACAGAACGGGTACTGCACCGCAAGTTGACGGCCTATGACCGGGCGATGGATGTTCACGTCAGTCGGGTTCGGCAGAAACTGGCGACGGCCTTTGGTGAGGAGTGCGATCTGATCAAGACAGTACGCGGTCAGGGCTACCAGTTTGTGCGGGAGGAGCTGTGACAACCCTCTTTCAGCGTCTGCAGTCTGGCCTGTCGCGGGTCTTGGCCAAAGGCTGGTTTCGGCAGCTGTTCTGGAAAATGTTTCTGGTGATCTGGCTGGTGAGTGCAATCGGCATGACCAGCGTATTTCTTTACCTCAGCAGTCGGGTGGACTCGGTGCATCGGCTGGAGGTGCTGGAAGCGCGTGCCCGGGGTCAGGCGCAGCTGATGCTGGAGCGGTATGAAGAGAATGACCCACGCTGGCTGCGAGAGGGACGGGACCACCATCGTGTGCGGTTGTGGATCTATCCGCAGGGCAGTGATCAACCGATCACAACCTGGCGGCGTGAGCCACCGGCTGATGCTTATGTGTTCAACCTGACATCGGACGCCGGGAGGGAGTACCGCGTGCATGTGCCACGTCCTCCCGATGGGGTATTCGCTGACCGCCTGCTGGGACGCCTGTTTTCGTTGCAGATGGGGTTGATACTGGTAGTTTCTTCACTCTCCGGGCTGTTGTTGAGTGCACTGGTGGTTCGACCGATCCGACGGTTGAGTCGACATGTGCATAACCTGCACCGGCAACAGGACTTGAGTCTCAGGGCCGATGACCGGCTCAGTCGGCGCCGAGATGAACTCGGTGAACTGAGTCGCGAGTTTGATCAGATGGCGGAATATGTTGAAACGACGCTACTGAACCAGCAACGACTGTTGCAGGACGTGTCACATGAATTACGGGCACCCCTGGCCCGGCTGCAGGCTGCGGCAGGGCTGGCTGAACAGCGCCTTGGCGATGACAACCCTCTGTCACGTCGAATCAACCGTGAGTGTGAGCGCTTGAATGGACTGATTGCGGAAATTGTCGGCTACACCCGACTGCAGCAGGCAGACAGCAACTTTGACACAGAGGTGTTCAGTGTAGAGACGTTGTTTGCCGAACTGGCTGCGGATGTGCATTTTCGGCAGCCTGACCGTCCCGTGCAGATCGCAGTACAGCCCCCGCAACTGAAATTGCACCTGCAACGCTCGCTGCTGCAAAGGGCCCTGCACAACGGGATTGATAATGCACTCAGGCATACACCGGAAACGGCGGCACTGAGGATCAGCGCCAGCCTTAACAATGATACGGTCGAAATTCGGCTGCGAGACCGGGGGCCAGGTGTCAGCCCCGACTTGCTGCCGAAACTGTTTGAGCCCTTTGTGCGGGGCAGTGGGGGGCATGGCGAGGGCTATGGGCTGGGGATGAGCATTGCTCAGCGAGCCATCGTGCAACTGGGCGGAGAGCTGCAGGCGCACAATCACCCGGACGAAGGTCTGGAGCTGATTATCCGCCTGCCCCTGAGTGTGCTGGCAAACTGACCAGCCTGACGGTTTCGCCAGCCTCTACCTCCAGGCAGGCCGCCAACTCGGGGCTGACACGGACCCGGTTAAGGCTGGGATTAAGGCGTGCCTGAGTACAGCGAAAGCCTTGGCAACGGGTATTGCTGATCAGAAAATCGCGAGCATCAGGCGGTACCGGAGCCGTATCAATGACTACTTCGGCTCGGCGGCTGCGACGGATGGCCCGTACTTCGTTCGGCCGGGCCGCCAGTGTCGGGCCAGCATCAAAAATATCTACGTAGTTTTCATAACGGAAGCCTTCAGATTGCAGCAGGCGGCAGGCCGGTTCGGTATTGGGGTGTACCCGGCCGATTACCGCCTGAGCCTCTTCAGGCAGCAGGTGGATATAGATCGGGTGCTTTGGCATCAACTCGGCGATCACCACCTTATTGCCAGAACCGGTCAGGAAATCTGCCTGCTGGTACTGCATGGAGAAAAAGTGCTGCCCCAGCCCCTCCCAAAAAGGGTTTCTGTCATGCTGATCGGTAAAACCGCGCATCTCGGCAATGATCCGATCTGCAAAGCGCTGCGAGTGTTCGGCCATGAACAGAAAGCGGGACCGCGACAACAGCCCGCCGCCACCACGGCCTCGGTAATCCGGTCGAAGGAACAGCGAACACAGCTCGCTGCTGCCAGTGTAGTCATTACACAGATAGAGGGTCTGAAATTCGTTGTGGATATTGAACTGGTGTGACGCATGCACAATGGTACCAATGTGATAGTGATACCAGGGTGCGTCCAGACCAACAGCGGCGGTGACGCCACAGGTACCGAGTACCTCGCCGGTGCCGGTTTCCTCCATTACGAACAGGTAGGTGACCGGCAGCGGCTTTTTCTCCGTGCTGCGCAGAGCCTCGACCGAGCGTTCGATTTTTTGTGCCAGCAGTTCAGCATCATTGGGCAACGAGGTGAACCCCGTGCCTGACTCGGTTGCCACGGTTTGCAGCAGTGCATGGTCATCCATGTCGATGGGTCTTATTCTGAGCATCGAGCCTCCAGCATGGTACCGTTCAGCCTGAGTATAGTCAGCCTGGACACAATGGTCAGGTCCCTGCATGGTGCAGGGGGCTTGGGGGCGCTATGATAAACAAGACTGCAGCAAGAGGATTCACTATGCGCAAAACAATACTTGGCATGCTGTTCGGTGCTTTATTGGTACTCACCGGTGCCAGCGCACTGACCGCTTGCAGCACCATTGAAGGTGCAGGCAAGGATATTGAAAAAGCCGGTTCGGCAATCAAGGAAGCAGCACGCAAGTCTCAGTGATGCTTGGTCAGGTCCCGTGTGACCAACGTTGTTGTAGCTGGCTAAAGGGCACGGGGCGACTGAAATAGAAGCCCTGTCCCGTGCGGCATCCCTGCTGCAGCAGGAACTGTTGCTGCTGTTCGGTCTCGATACCTTCAGCGATCACGTCCAGCCCCAGCTGGCGGGCCATCAGGATGATGGTGGAGGTGATCGCCACGTCATCACGGTCCCCCGGAATATCCTGCACAAACGAGCGGTCGATCTTGAGCTGGTTGACCTCAAGCTTCTTCAAATAGTTTAGTGATGAGTAGCCGGTGCCAAAATCGTCCACCGCGATGGTAATACCACGACGGCGCAGTTGGCGCAGAATATCGTTGATATGACCGAAATTGTTGACCAACAGGCTCTCGGTAATCTCCAGCTCAAGATAATTCCCGGGCAGGCCCGTATCAGCGAGGATCTGGTCGACCTGCAAGATCAGTTCAGAGTCTTCAAATTGCCGTGCCGAAAGGTTTACTGCCATACGAAAGGGGCGCGTGTACAGACGGCGGATGCGCGCGGCGGTCTGGCAAGCTTGCTCCAGCACCCAGCGCCCGATGGGCAAAATCATGCCGGTTTCTTCGGCGATGGGGATGAACTCGTCAGGGGGGATGTTGCCATCAATTGGGTGCTGCCAGCGCAGCAGTGCTTCCATACCGATTATCTGTCCACTGCTCAGGTCAACCTGAGGCTGATAGTGCAGGTGTAACTCGCCCTGTTCCAGTGCGTGGCGCAGGTCATGTTCCAGTGTCAGCGTACGTCGTGCTTCCGTGTTCATGCTGTGATTGAAAAAGGCAAAGGTGTTGCGACCCGCACGTTTGGCCCGGTACATGGCCAGATCAGCGTTGCGCAGCAGTCCGCTGTTATCGCAGGCGTCGATACCGATCAGGGTGATGCCGATACTGGCACTGGTCTGCAGCTCATGGGTACCGATATCCATCGGCTGCGACAGCAGCGCGATCATTTCACTGACCCGCTCGCGGAGGGTATCGAGGCTGTCCAGATTATCAATCAGAATTGAAAACTCGTCGCCGCCAAGGCGGAATACCCGGTCCTGCTCGGGAATGCAGAAGCGCAACCGGTTGGCCACGGTTTTCAGCATCAAGTCGCCCGCCTCATGTCCCATTGTATCGTTTACCTTCTTGAAGTGATCAAGATCGATCAGCAGCAGAGCACGATACTGCTCTGAGGGCTGTTCCAGTAGTTGATCAAGATGCTGGCGGAAGGCGCGGCGATTGCCCAATTCTGTGAGTGGGTCAAAATAGGCCAGCTGCTCCAGCTGACTCTGGTACTCCTTCAGCTGGGTGATGTCATCCCCTACGGAAACCAGGTGTGTAATGGAACCCTTTTCATTGCTGATCGGGGCAATCGACTGCATCGACCAGTACAGCGAGCCATCCTTGCGTCGGTTACGCAGGGTGCCGCGCCATTTGCGATTGGCGCGAATGGTGCGCCACAGATCACGATAGGTGGTGGGGTCGGTTTCGCCCGAGCGCAGGAGTGCCGGTGTCTGGCCCAGTACTTCCTGCAGACTGTAGCCGGTGATGTCACAGAAACGGGAATTGACGTACTCGATGCGGCCGCTGATATCCGTAATGACCACGGCACTGCCGCTGTTCTCGACCGCGCTGGACAGCTGGCGCAGCTCCAGCTCACGCTGATGATACTGCTGTTCGTCAATCGCCAGTACCAGGCAGCCGCACACTTTGCGCTGCTCGTCGTACAGCACGGAAGCATTTAGTTGAAGAGAAAAGCTATGGTGCTGATGCCGACCGCGAAACAGCGACAGGGAAAAGGCGTGCTGGCGACCGCTGGCCAAATGGGCCAGGTTCTTTTTCAGCAACGATCCCAACGGTGCCTGCAGGAAAAGATCCTGTGGCAGCTCGCCCTCTGTATGGTGCAACAGACGCCGCAGTGTGCGGTTGCTATAGTGGCAGCAGCCATCAAGGTCGAGCAGACAAATGCCGGCTGGTGAGTGCTCCAGAGCCGGCAGTAGCTGTGCGACAAGCGCCGAGTTACAAGGTAGCGTGTTGGCCATGACAGGGCGCCATTTGCTGCTGGTCCATCAGAATACCCCTAGTCTTTGTATAAAAAAGCATCATGGCAGGAGAAAGCGGGGTTGGCAACGGTTATGGTGATTCAGAATAGAGACGTTTATGAGGAGGGATGATCTTGGTAGTGTATTGAATGCCCGACAATAATGTCGGGCATTGGTTATCAGAGAGCGTCCGGGCCTGCTTCACCGGTACGGATACGGATCACCTGCTCCAGCGGCATGACAAAAATCTTGCCGTCGCCAATCTTGCCGGTATTGGCGGTTTTGCTGACCGCTTCAATCACTTGATCCAGCATGTCGTCATCAATGGCCACTTCAATCTTGACCTTGGGCAGGAAGTCGACAACATATTCGGCGCCTCGGTAAAGTTCGGTGTGGCCCTTCTGGCGGCCAAAACCCTTGACCTCGGTGACGGTCACACCCTGAATGCCGATATCGGACAGGGCTTCACGAACGTCATCCAGCTTGAACGGCTTGATGACCGCGGTGACGAGTTTCATCATTCAAGTCCTCATGATCTGTGGTAATCCCACGGAGCTCCGGCCGAAAGGTCGGCGGAGAAACCAGTGGCGTCAGTATACCCATAATCAAAAGGCCGCGCATATCGGCGCAGCCTGAAAAACACGCGGGAGGCATGCTTGCCTCCCGGAGTTTTGATCTTATTTCTTGCCACCGGAGAACTCGGGGTAGGCTTCCATGCCGCACTCGGCCAGGTCAACCCCTTCGTACTCTTCCTCTTCGCTGACACGGATGCCCATGATCGCCTTGAGGATGAACCATACCACCAGACTGGCGATGAAGACCCAGCCGAAGATGGACACGATACCCAGCAGCTGTGCACCGTAGCTGGCATCAGCGTTGCTCAGCGGTACCGCCAGCAGACCCCAGATACCCACTACACCGTGAACGGAGATGGCACCGACTGGATCGTCGATACGCAGCTTGTCCAGGGTTACGATGGAGAACACCACCAGTGCACCACCGACCGCACCGATCAGGCTGGATGCCAGAGCGGACGGGCTCAGCGGATCAGCAGTGATCGCTACCAGGCCAGCCAGTGCACCGTTCAGCGCCATGGTCAGGTCAGCCTTGCGGAACCACAGGCGGGCCAGGATCAGGGCTGCAATTACACCGCCGGCAGCAGCTGCGTTGGTGTTCACGAAGACCTGAGCGACTGCGTTGGCTTCACCCACATCAGACAGTTTCAGTTCGGAACCGCCGTTGAAGCCGAACCAGCCCAGCCACAGGATGAAGGTACCCAGCGTGGCCAGCGGCAGGTTGGCACCCGGGATCGCATTGATCTCGCCGTTCTTGCCGTATTTGCCTTTACGAGCTCCCAGTACCAATACACCAGCAAGTGCAGCGGAGGCGCCTGCCATGTGTACGATGCCGGAGCCAGCGAAGTCGAAGAAGCCCGCTTCACTCAGGAAACCGCCACCCCAAGTCCAGTAGCCGGACGTCGGGTAGATGAAACCGGTCATGACCACAGCGAAGGCCAGGAATGCCCAGAGTTTCATGCGTTCTGCAACAGCACCGGAGACGATGGACATGGCTGTAGCCACGAACACTACCTGGAAGAAGAAGTCGGAGCGGGCTGAGTAGTAGGGCGCATCATCGCCACCGGCCAACACCGCATCAACACCGTTCTCGTCGCCGATCAGGGCGCCAAGGCTTGGAATGATGCCGCCTTCGTCAGAGCTGTACATCAGGTAGTAGCCACACAGCAGGTACATGGTACAGGCGATGGCATAGAGCGCGATGTTTTTGGTCAGAATCTCGGTGGTGTTCTTGGCACGCACCAGGCCCGCTTCCAGCATCGCAAAACCGGCCGCCATCCACATCACCAGTGCACCGCACATGAGGAAGTAGAAGGTATCGACCGCATATTTCAGCTGGGTCAAATCCCCGGCTGTCGCATTGAGTAGTTCTTCCATTGTTTTATCCTCCAGAGAGATAAAAAACGTCGATTGTCAGGCAGGTTCAGAGCGCGTCGTGACCGGACTCGCCGGTGCGGATGCGGATCACCTGCTCCAGACTGGTGACGAAGATTTTGCCGTCGCCGATCTTGCCGGTCTGAGCTGCCTTGGATATCGCCTCAAGTACCTGATCGACAATGTCATCTGCTACGGCTGCATCAATGCGAACCTTGGGCAGGAAGTCGACCACATACTCTGCGCCGCGGTAGAGTTCGGTATGACCTTTCTGACGGCCAAATCCTTTCACTTCGGTGACGGTGATGCCCTGCACACCGATTTCCGAAAGTGCTTCACGAACATCATCGAGCTTGAACGGTTTGATGATGGCTGAGATCAGTTTCATGTTTTGGGTCCTCTTCTCAGTACTCATAAGGCCTGCGTCCTCGGGAGCGGGTTGTCAGGCCGTGTGTACTGACTAAGCGAAGCTTGTGCCAATTTGTTTTTATCTTTTTAAAACAGAAGGTTGCGATTTGTATTGAGGACTGAAAGGGCATTTTCGAATGATATGCGGGTGATACAGGTCTGTTTTTATGCACTGGTTTGGTGCAAGTGCTCTTTTGGTGCACGTTCTGGAATCTGACGCCGAGGCCGATCTGGTTTATAGTAGCGGCATTGAGATGCAACCTTGTGCAGGAGCCCCGGATGATCCACCAGAAATTGATCGATAGCCTCTCCGGCCAGTTTAGCCAGCTGCTGGCCGGACGCCCGGACCTTCCCGGTCAGCAAGAGCTGCAAAGCCAGGTGCGCAGCATGCTGCAGGGAACCTTTGCCAAACTGGATCTGGTAACCCGGGATGAGTTTGAAGCACAGCAGGCGGTGCTGATGCGCACTCGCGATAAGCTTGAACAGCTTGAGCAGCGCCTGGCGGCACTTGAACCGTCGGTGGAGAACCCTGCTCCGGCAGCGACGGATAACGATACTCAACTCTGAACCCTTTCCAGCGACACAAGGATCGTGTCATGTCACTTGCTGTTATTCATACCCGAGCCCAGCTCGGAATCGAGGCGCCAGCGGTCACCGTTGAGGTGCATCTGTCGGGTGGCCTGCCCTCAATGTCGATCGTTGGTCTGCCGGAAACGGCGGTCAAGGAAAGCCGTGAAAGGGTACGCAGTGCCCTTATTACGGCCGGATTCGACTTTCCTCAGCGCCGTATCACCATCAACCTGGCACCGGCTGATCTGCCCAAGGAAGGTGGCCGTTATGATCTGGCGATTGCCGTGGGTATCCTGCTGGCATCCGGCCAGTTGAAGCGCTGGAAGGGCAGCGAAGCAACCGAAATGATCGGTGAGCTGGCGCTGTCCGGTGCGGTACGACCGGTAAGGGGAGTTCTGCCGGCTGCCGTGGCGGCAGGTCGCAGCGGCCGCAGCCTGATAGTGGCACTTGATAATGCGGCTGAAGCAGTGATGGCACAGCGCACGGAAGTGTTTGCGGTGGGCCATTTGCTGGAGTTGGTGGCGCATCTGACCGGCAAGCAGCGGCTGGAGCCGGTGCTGGGCTCGCTCTCTGTTACACCTGTTGAGGAAGGGCCTGATCTGGCCGATGTGAAAGGCCAGCTGCAGGCGCGTCGGGCGCTGGAGGTGGCGGCTGCAGGGGGACACAACCTGTTGTTTTCCGGGCCGCCCGGCAGCGGTAAAAGTATGTTGGCGGCACGGTTGCCGGGATTATTGCCGCCACTTGAGACTGAACAGCAGCTTGAAGTGGCCGCAATCTGCTCCGTTGCCGGGCATGATGTTCGACCAGCCTGTCATGGCGTGCGCAGTTTCAGGGCACCACACCATACGGCCTCGGCGATTGCGCTGGTGGGTGGTGGCAGTCACCCCCGTCCCGGTGAAATATCGCTGGCGCATCAGGGGGTTCTGTTCCTGGATGAATTGCCCGAGTATCCGCGCCGTGTACTTGAGGTCTTGCGTGAGCCACTGGAAACAGGCGAGATACTGATCTCCCGTGCAGCGCGGCAGACCCGCTACCCGGCCCGATTTCAGCTGGTGGCGGCGATGAACCCCTGCCCCTGTGGCTATCATGACGATGGGACGGACCGTTGTATCTGCACCCCCGACCAGATTCGGCGCTACCAGCAAAAGATCTCCGGCCCTTTGCTGGATCGGGTCGACCTGCAGCTGCAGGTGCCGGCACTGCCACCCGAAGCACTGCTGCAGCCGGATCAGCCGGGGGAGTCCAGTGCTCGTGTGCGTCAGCGGGTGGTAGCAGCCCACGTACGGCAGCTGGAGCGGCAGGGCTGCATGAACCGAGAACTTGGAGGCCGTGATCTCGAAGCATATTGTGCGCTTGATGATGCGACTCGCGCCTTGCTGGTCAGGGTGATGCAGCAGACCCAGCTTTCGGCCAGGGCCTGTCATCGTTTGTTGCGGGTGGCCAGGACGTTGGCAGATCTGGCGGGAGAAGAACGAGTGGGTCAGGAACAACTGCTGGAGGCACTGGCTTTCAGGGGGCTTGCTGGCGCTGACTGCGACTAAGCAGGGCCAGAAACTGCTCTTCGCAGATGGGGCGGCTGAAGAAGTAGCCCTGAACCTGATCACACTCATGCCGAATCAGAAACTCCAGCTGCTCGCGGTTTTCGACCCCTTCTGCAATCACCTGTTTGTTCAGGTTGTGAGCCAGGCTGATCATGGCACGCACGATCTCCTCATCGTCCGTGTTACCGGGTATGCCGGCAACGAAGGACTTGTCGATCTTGAGCGTGGCCACCGGCAGCTTCTGCAGCAGGCTGAATGAAGAGTATCCGGTACCGAAGTCATCCAGTGAAAATTCCACACCCAGCGCGCTGAGTTGGGTGATCGATTCACGTACATGTTCTTCGTCACTGCACAGTGCCGTTTCGGTCAACTCGAACTCCAGGGTTCGGGTATCGATCAAGTGCTGTTTGATCAGGCGTTCAATGGTGGTCGCGAGAAAGCGATCCTGAAACTGTCGGAACGACAGGTTGACACCAATACGACCCTTCAACCCAGAGGCCAGCATGTTCGGCAGTGACTTGCCCACCTGTTGAATGACCCAGTAGCCGAGTGGCACCACCAGCCCTGAAGCCTCGCAGTCGGGAATAAAATGATCCGGAGTGAGCAGACCGCGCTTGGGGTGCTGCCAACGGATCAATACCTCGGCGCCGCAGATACTGCCTTCGTGCAGGTCGATGCGTGGCTGATAGAAGAGCACAAACTCTTCCCGCTGCAGAGCGCGCCAGAGTTCGGGGTTATAGCTGGATGTGGGTTCAGGGTTCTGCAGCTGTTCCAGCTTGCGCAATCGATCATGGCACTGCAGCAGGTTGCTGCAGTAGCGCAGCACGCGGTGCAATGTGGTTTCACAGGCTCCGGAGGACAGAATGTGATCGTTACAGGGGTCCGTCAGCAACGCCTGCCAGCGCTGGTCAGGCGGCTCTTTCAGCAATAATACAGAAGGGGCAATGGGGCAGTGCTTGCGAAGGTGGTTCAGTGTGCGGCTGGCGTGCTCTGGGCAATCGGTTTCCAACAGGATGATCAAAGAAGAAAACTGTTGCAGGATGGGGACGGCGGCTTCTGGGGAGCGGCAGCGATACAGGTGCCCTTGCCACCAGGGTTCCAGCCAGCTTCGCCAGCTTGTTTCCAGTACATCAGACTCGCTGATCAGTACCAGAGCTGGGTGTCCGGGTTCTGTCGGGTTTAGCGGCTCATCATCTGCCAGCATGGTACTGTTTCCCCTTTACACCTGAATAATACCTCCGCAGAGGGTCTGAATTTCATCAGGGGGCCATGTCATAATAGGCGATTGCCATGATCGACGTTCGAGGTTATCACGCTTTGGTGATGGCCAGAAGTACGCGATCCAGCCTTCTGTTTGCAGTATTACAGCAAACAGCTGTATCAAAACTGTATCGGCCGGTATCGATCCGGGTTTAATTTTTTCGAGGTGACATGAGCAGACTCAATCCACGCCAGCGCGAGGCGGTGCACTACATCGGCGGCCCTCTGCTTGTTCTGGCCGGTGCCGGATCTGGCAAAACCAGTGTGATCACGCGGAAAATTGCCTGGATGGTGCAGGACGCGGGCATCGAAGCGCGTCGCATCGCCGCCGTCACATTTACCAACAAGGCCGCGCGTGAAATGAAGGAGCGCGTTAGCCAGTTGCTTGGCAAACAGGAAGGGCGAGGCCTCACCGTGTCTACCTTTCATACCCTGGGGCTGTCGATCATTCGCCGTGAACGCAAGCATCTGGGACTGAAAAGCGGATTTTCGCTGTTTGATGATCAGGACAGCAAGGCACTGCTGCGTGATCTGATGCTGCAGAATGACGAAGATACCGACCAGCTCAATGAGGTGCAGCACCGGATCTCCAACTGGAAAAATGACATGCTGACGCCGGATCAGGCGCTGGCAGAGGCTCAGCTGCCACAGGATATTCTGGCAGCACGCGCCTACGAGGCCTACGACCGCCATCTGCGAGCCTACAACGCGGTGGACTTTGACGACCTGATCCTGCTGCCGGTGCAACTGTTCAGCAACCATTCCGATGTGCTGGAACGCTGGCAGCGCCGTATTCAGTACCTGCTGGTGGATGAATATCAGGACACCAACCTGTCCCAGTACCGTTTGGTACGCCTGCTGGTGGGGCACCGCAGCGGTCTCACCGTAGTGGGGGATGATGACCAGTCGATCTACGCCTGGCGCGGTGCTCGGCCGGAGAACCTGGCCCAGCTGCAGACCGACTTTCCCAGCCTCAAGGTGGTCAAGCTGGAACAGAACTACCGCTCCACCAGCCGCATTCTGAAAGCGGCCAACACCCTGATCGCCAACAACCCGCATGTGTTCGAGAAAACTCTGTGGAGCGAGATGGGCTACGGCGACCCGATCCGGGTGATTCATACCCGCAACGATGATGCCGAGGCGGAGCGAATCGCCACCGAAATTCTCGATCGTCATCTGCGTGAACGGATCGGCTTCCGTGATTTTGCCGTGCTGTATCGTGGTAACCATCAGGCTCGTCTGATTGAGATGAAGCTGCAGCACTATCAGGTGCCCTACAAACTTAGCGGTGGGACCTCCTTCTTCGCCCGGGCCGAAATCAAAGACCTGATGAGTTACTTTAAAGTGTTGATCAACCGCGATGATGACAACGCTTTCCTGCGCATCATCAACCTGCCGCGGCGCGAGATCGGCCCCAGTACCCTGCAACGTCTGGGCGAATACGCGTCCGGGCGTGAAGTCAGTCTGTTCGACGCGTGTGGCGAGCTGGGGCTGGAGCAGGTCTTGCCGGCACAGGCGGTGGAACGGCTGCGCCGCTTCTGTGATTTGATCGACCGTTTGTATCAGCGCTGCCGTGACGGTGACCCCATCGCTGCCATCCATGAACTGATGGACGAGATCGATTACCCTGGCTGGATCCGTCAGAACGCCTCCAGCGATGTGGTGGCCGAGAAGCGGATGCAGAATGTCTACTTTCTGATCGAGTCGCTGCAGTCCACGCTGGAGCGGCTGCAGGAAGAAGACGAAGGCGCAGGTATTGAGGATGCGATTGCTCGGCTGGTGCTGCTGGACATGCTCAACCGGCAGGAGGAAGAAGACGATTCTGATCGGGTACAGCTGATGACCCTGCATGCCTCCAAGGGGCTGGAGTTTCCCCATGTATTTCTGCTGGGTATGGAAGAGGAGCTGCTGCCGCACCGTAACAGCATCGAAATGGATACCATCGAGGAGGAGCGCCGGCTGGCCTACGTGGGCATTACCCGGGCGCAGAAAACACTCACCATGACGCTGGCTAAACAGCGGCGGCAGTTTGGCGAATGGATGGACTGCACACCCAGTCGATTCATTGATGAATTGCCGCAGGAAGATCTGGAGCGTGAGGGGTTGGGTGAAGCGAGCCCGGAACAGAACCGGGCCCGCGGTCGTGCGACACTGAGCGGGCTCAAGGGGTTGCTGGATGACCTCTGAGCAGCCCCTCCGCCTCAGCCGTAAACGGCGTGAGGCAGCCAGGTGGCCAGCCCGCTCTGCCAAGCAATCAGCGCCAGTACCAGCAACTGAATCATGATGAATGGCACCACACCCTTGTAGATCTGTCCGGTGGACACGCTGTCGGGCGCCACCCCGCGCAGATAGAACAGGGCAAAGCCGAACGGCGGTGTCAGGAAAGAGGTCTGCAGGTTGATCGCCAGCATGACACCCAGCCAGATCGGGTCCAGCCCCATGCTCAGCAGAATCGGCGCCACAATCGGCACCACCACAAAAGTGATCTCGATGAAGTCGAGGAAGAAGCCGAGCAGGAACACGATCAACATCACTACCGCCATGGCGCCGACAACGCCACCGGGCAGGTCTGTGAGGAAGTCGCTCACCATCTCGTCACCGCCGTAGCCACGGAACACCAGCGAAAAGATTGATGCGCCAATCAGGATCATGAACACCATGGAACTGACCTGAGTGGTGGAGCGCATTACTGCGTGAAGGGTCTTGAGGCTGAATGCCCGACGCATCATCGCCAACAGAATGGAACCCACAGCACCCACCGAGGCGGCCTCGGTGGGCGTCGCAAAACCGCCCAGAATGGACCCGAGTACCAGCCCGATCAGCAGCACAGGCGGCAGCAGAGCCTTCAGTGCACGCATCCAGAGGTTGGTGATCTGGCTTAACTCTTCAGCGGGAATGGCCGGTACCGCCTTTGGGCGGGTGATCGCTACAAACACCATGTAGCCGATATAGGCGATCACCAGCAGCAGGCCCGGAATCAGCGCGCCAAGGAACAGATCTCCCACGGTGACAGTATCCGGCGAGAAAATGCCCCGATCGATCTGCGACTGTTGGTAGGCAGACGAGATCACATCCCCCAACAGCACCAGTACGATTGAGGGTGGAATGATCTGGCCCAACGTGCCCGAGGCGCAGATGGTACCGGTGGCAACGGCCGGGTCATAGCCCCGGCGCAGCATGGTTGGCAGCGACAGCAGCCCCATGGTCACAACCGTAGCGCCCACGATGCCGGTACTGGCGGCCAGCAGCATTCCCACCAATGTCACGGAGATGCCGAGACCGCCGCGCATGGAACCGAACAGCGCCGCCATGGTATCCAGCAGCTCTTCGGCGATCTTCGATTTCTCCAGCATTACTCCCATGAATACGAACAGAGGCACCGCAATCAGGACTTCGTTGTACATCACACCGAAGATGCGGTTGGGCACAGCCTGCAGAAACACGCTGTCAAAGTGACCGGTCAAAATGCCGACGCCGGCAAACAACAGGCCTGTGCCGGCCAACGCGAAGGCAACGGAATAGCCCATCAGCAGAATGAAAATGGCGCCGACAAACAGCAGCAGAGGCAAATACTCGATCACAGTGCGTGCTCCTCTTCAGCAGCGGGCAGATGGGCGTTGCCGCTGATCACCAGAAGGCTGCGCAGCAGTTCTGCCAGTCCCTGCAGGATCATCATGGCAGGCATGACGAGTAGTGCGGTTTTAAGCAGATAGCGATAGGCCAGACCGCCTGATTCTTGCGAGGCTTCCTTGATGGACCAGGATGATGCTACATAGTCCCAGGACATCCAGAAAATGAAAATGCACACCGGCATAAGCAGAAACAGGGTGCCGAACAGGTTTATCCAGGCCTTGCCCTTCTCGCCCAGCGGACGATAAATGATGTCCACGCGCACGTGGCCGTCGTGCTTCAGGGTGTAGGCAGCTCCCAGCAGAAACACTAGGCTGTGCATGTAAATGATGGATTCCTGCAGTGCCGTATTGCCCTGATTGAACACGTAGCGCTGTACGACGACAACGAAGGTACCCAATACCATCAGCAGGGTCATCCAGGCGACCGTGCGCCCGGTCCATTCACTGAAGCAGTCCAGGCAGCGCACCAGCACTGCAGCGGGATGAGATTGGCTCATTGTATTTCTCGATTCTGTGAGTGTGACAACGGTGCGAAAGTATATCAGTAAAGTCTGGTATGGCATTAATGCAGATGACTACAGCTTGAGCCGGCTGTGCCGTACAATAGACCTCAACACATCCCAAGCGGAGACACTGATGAGCGAAATGCTGAACCTGGAGCGCGAGCTGGAGACATTTGAACCCTGGCAGTTGACCGCCTTTTCCGCGGCACTGACGGAGCGCATGTTCCCCAACTTTGCCCTCTTTGCCCGGCTGGTCAACTTTGGTGACCCGGCTCGAATGCGTCTGCTGCTGGATGGCGTTTGGGATAGCCTGGCTGGCACCGGTGCCAGGGTAAACTTTGAGGTCCAGCTGGATCAGGTGGAAGCCAACATGCCGGACCTGGATGAGTACGACATGTATGGTGCCCTGCCGGCACTGGACGCAATCGTAGCACTGAATGCCACTATCAACTGCCTGCTGGAAAAAGACCGCTCAGAGGCTGCTAACGTGGGCCAGCTGTCCCGCGAAAGTGTGGCGACCTTTATCGAAGTCACCGAAAGTGATGACGAGCTGTCTGACGAGGATCTGGTCAGGCTAATCAATACCCATGAGCTGATGCAGGCCGAAGATGGCTTTCGTGACGAAGTGATCGAACGGCTGCAGAATCAAAAACAGCCGAGTGCAGCATTTGTGCGCGAGTTGCGTGAGTTGGCGCGCAATGAGGGTGTCAGCAACATCGGCATCAGCGACGAAGACGACTGATCATGCTCAAGCTCGGTCTGTTATTGCTGGTGTTGCCGGGTATGCTGCTGATGGGTGCTTACCTGTATGACCTGTCGCTGGTCGAGGCCTGTCTCGACAGTGGCGGCTCTTGGGACTATATCGAAGCGCGCTGTGACACCGAACGGCAGCACCCTTTTGTACCCTATATGGCGCGGCACCCACTGCTGGTTAACGGTGGCATGCTGCTTTCAGTGCTGGGGCTGCTTTTGTGTATCGCAGGCCTGTACCGGCGTCGTTAATCCTCAGGAGTTTCTGCATGTGGAAAAAAATTCTGCTGATACTGGTCGTGCTGCCCCTGCTGTTCGTTCTGTTTTTGTGGCAGGTCAACCCGAGCTGGTGGCAGTCGATGAAGGCCGAGTGGCTGGCCGAATTCAATGCCGAACGTGCCGAGGCGGCTACCAACTGGCGCAATGATGGGCTGGCGTTCGGTCGATTGAATAATCAGCAAACCTGTCTGGAGCAAAGCCTGAGCAACTTTGACGGCTGCACTGGGTTTGACTGCACTGTCAACTATGGCCGCTTTCTCCGGGCCTGCCTGGAAACCGCACAGACCAGCGAGGGTTTCTGCGAAGCGGTACCGGGTTTTCGTGAAGAGCCGACCGAAGATGACAAGGCCTGGGCCAAGGATGAGTGTTGGGGCCGCAACATCCGCGGCGAAGGCTGCCGCCTGCTGATGCGTCAGCAGCAGCTGTTCTGTGGCCCGGCAGAAGATGAAACGGCGGCATCCCTGCCTAAACCCGAATCAGATGGTTAACACCAGTTTGCCGCGCACATGCCCGGTGGCGCTCAGGCGGTGTGCCTCGGCTGCCTGATCCAGCGGCAAGTTGTCGGTCAGGTTCAACATCACCTTGCCGCTGGACGCCAGCATTGCCAGCTCATGTAACTGGCCGGCATCCGGTCGGGCACGAATGCCGCTCACTTTAAGCCCTTTGGCCTCACCGGCTGCGATCACCTCGGCAGCCGTGACGGAAGGCAGGGTGATCATTTTGCCATGGGGCTGCAGACAGCTCAGGGCACGGATGGCCGTTTCACCGCCAACACCATCGATAATCAGGTCAGCGTCATGAATCAGGTTGTCTACCTGCTGACGCTGGTAATCGATGATGTCGTCACAGCCCAGGCTTTGCAGGAATGCCTTGTTGCCATGTGAAGCTGTGCCGATCACATAGGCGCCTTTCCACTTCGCCAGTTGTACTGCCAGATGGCCGACGCCGCCCGCAGCTGCGAGTACCAGAACCGACTGACCTCCTTTTAGCTCACCGACTTCAAACAGGGCTTGCCAGGCGGTCAGGCCCGCCAGTCCGAGTCCTGCTGCGGTTACCGAATCCAGTGCACTGGGGCGCTGACAGATCTGGTCAGCCGGGGCGATCAGATACTCGGCATAGCAGCCGGCCGGCTGCGGAAAGCGGATAAACCCCATGACTTCATCACCCTGACGCACGTTGTTGACGCCGTCACCCAGAGCTTCAACACGGCCGGCGAACTCCCAACCGGGGCAAAAGGGCAGGGCTTCAATGAAACTGCTGGCGCCACCACCGGAGCAGGTTTTCCAGTCGATCGGGTTCACTCCGGCCGCGTGGTTGCGGATCAGTACCTCACCCGGCCCCGGTTGTGGCTGTTCCAGCTCGTTGAGCTGCAGGTTTTCGGGCCCGCCAAAGACGTGGATACGGATCGCTTTCATGTGTACTCTCCCCGGATTGTTCGGCTGGTGTGAGCCGCCGTCATCAAACGTTAACTGATACCAAGAGTAAAGTGATCCTGCCATGTCGGCAAATGCTATGTGATCACCTTCAGGAGGCAAGATGAAGGGAAACCCCATACGTGGCGGCAGTTATCTGCTGCGTGGAGCGGCCATGCTGCCGCAACCGGGTATTCGGCGTTTTGTGCTGGTACCGCTGCTGATCAACCTGTTGCTGTTCATTGCCGCCATTTGGCTGCTGATTCAGCAATTCACCCACTGGGTCGAGTATGGGCTGGGATATCTGCCTGACTGGGCCGGTTTTCTCTATTGGCTTTTCTGGCCCCTGTTCGCCCTGGTGGTGATGGTGGGGGTGTATTACGGCTTTTCCATCGTGGCCAATCTGATAGCAGCGCCCTTTAACGGCTTTCTGGCCGAAAAGGTGGAGCATAGGCTGCGCGGTGCCCCGCTGGTGGATGAGGGCTGGGGCGCGGTGCTGGCGATGATTCCACGGGCGCTGCAGCGGGAGCTGCAGAAGCTGGGCTACTATCTGCCACGCTTTCTGCTGTTGCTGTTGATTACGTTTATACCGGGCCTGAATCTGCTCTCGCCACTGCTTTGGTTTCTGTTCGGGGCCTGGATGATGTCGATTCAATACTGCGATTACCCGATGGACAACAACAAGGTCAGCTTTCCACAGATGAAGCAGTTGATGAAGGCGCGTCGAGTAACATCGATCGGGTTTGGCGGGCTGGTTCAGCTGGGTATGCTGGTGCCGGTGCTGAATCTGTTTTTGATGCCGGCGGCGGTTGTGGGCGCGACTATTTTCTGGGTGGAGGAGTATGCCGCCGAAGCCAGGGATATCAATCCCGGGGCGGCACTACCAGCTCAGCGGGGAAATGGCAGCTGAAGCAGCTGCCCCTGCCAGGCTTGCTGTCGATCTCCAGCCGGGCGCCAAGGCGCATCAATACATGCTTGACGATGGCCAGCCCAAGCCCGGTACCGCCACTGGCGGACGAGCGGCTGTCGTCCACGCGATAGAAACGCTCGGTGAGGTGAGGAATGTGGCGTGCCTCTATCCCGATACCGCTGTCGGTCACACTGAAATAGCCGCCTTTGGCATCAGCCCACCAGCGGATCAGGATATGGCCCTCATCGGGCGTATAACGCACGGCATTAAACACCAGATTGGACAGCGCACTCTGTAGCTCTGCCGGAACACCCAGCAGGTCATGTTGTGGATCTATCTGCAGCTCGAATTGATGCTGGCGCTCTCCTGAAAGGGTAACGGCATCTTCATGAATATGGCTGATCAGGCTTTGGATCAGCACTGGCTTGAGCGTGGCGGCCTGACGTGAGGTGGCCTCCAGTCGCGACAGCAGCAACAGATCCTGGACCAGGTTTTCCATTCGTCGCGCTTGCTGTTGCATTTGACTGAGCCCCCGCATCAGCGGTTTGGGCAGGTCCTGATCGAGGAAGGTTTCAAGGTAACCCCGAATGACCGTCAGTGGGGTGCGCAGTTCATGCGATGCGTTGGCCACGAAGTTCTGCCGAGTCTGCTCCAGCTGGGTCAGTCGGGTGATGTCACGGGCCACCAGCAGGCGATCATCCGCGCCAAAAAGGCTGATCTGATACTGCAGTCGGGTATCACCGCCCAGCGGTGATGGCAGCTCCAGCGGCTCCTGATAGCGGCCCTTGCGGTAGTAATCCACAAATACGGGATCACGTACCAGATTCAGCAGCGGCTTGCCTCGGTCGGATGCATGACGCAGCCCAAGCAGCCGCTCGGCGGCCAGATTCCACCATTCCAGGTTATTGTTGCGATCGATGATGATGACTGCATCGGGCAGGGCCGCTGAAGACTGCTGAAAGCGTGAGATGACGTTGCGCAAAGAAGCTTCGCGTGCCTGAGTGCGCTTTTGCATGCGTGCCAACGCGTCCAGAATTTCGCCCCAGGCACCGGGCAGCTCGGGTGGCTCTTCAGATGTATCGCCGACCAGCCACTCACGCAGGACATTGAAGCGACGGATCTGAATCACGGCCCACACGATCATGCCAAGGGTGATGCCGGCAATCGGGAAGCCCAGCACCGCACCCAGAATCAGGCCCAGACCGGCACTGAGCAGCAGGCTCATCAGCAGCGAGTGCCGCGCTATGTGCATGAAGTCATTCCATTCCGATCCTGTGAATGTGGTGACCGAAGCCGATCAGGCCACCTGTGCCGAGAAACGATATCCGGTGCCACGTACCGTCTGTACCAGATAGTCGTGACGCTCGCCCAACGCCTTGCGCAGGCGGCGAATGTGGACATCGACGGTACGCTCTTCCACATATACATTGCCGCCCCACACCATATCCAGCAGCTGGCTGCGGGTATAGGCACGATCCGGATGTGTCATGAAAAACTGCAGCAGGCGAAATTCGGTTGGCCCAAGCTCCAGCGGTCGGCTCTCTGCAGTAACGCGATGCGAAACAGGGTCCAGAGTCAGACTGTCCACCGTGACCGGCTCTTCCACCCCCTTGGGTGTGGCGCGGCGCAGCACGGCCTTGAGTCGTGCGACCAGCTCACGTGGCGAGAACGGCTTGGTGATGTAGTCATCCACACCGGCTTCCAGCCCCTGAATCTTGTTGTCCTCATCGGCCTTTGCAGTCAGCATGATGATCGGGATGTCAGCCGTCACTTCATCCTTGCGCAGGCGGCGGGCGAACTCGATACCGCTGGTACCGGGCATCATCCAGTCCAGCAACAGCATATCGGGTTTGTTATCGACGATGCGGGCATGAGCGGACTGGGCACTGTCTGCCTCATCACATTCGTAACCTGCCATCTCCAATGCTACCGCAATCATTTCGCGGATCGGTGCTTCGTCATCAACGATCAGTACGCGTTTGGACGCAGACATGTTTCTGCCTCTTTTACAGACATTTAATCAGAGTCTGGTATTACAAGACGTTTTGGTTACACAAATATGACATTGGCAGATTTTCTTTCACTTGTCAGTGTCGGCTCAGGTGCGCAGCGCGTATTCCAGTATCAGGCCGAGCAGCACCAACAGCTCGGCATAGTGGTTGTTGAGGAAGGCGCGGAAGCAGGGCATCCGTTCGCGGGCGCGGATCAGCCAGTGCTGGTAGACAAACAGGGTGGCGGCACCGGCCAGCCCCAGCCAATACCAGAGCCCCAGTTGCTCAATCTGACCTACCCAGAGCATCACTACCAGAGTGGCCAGTTGCAGCAGGGCGATGATGAGACGGTCGTGGCGGCCAAACAGCACTGCAGTGGATTTGACGCCAATTTTCAGGTCATCGTCACGATCCACCATGGCATACTGGGTGTCATAGGCCACGGTCCAGAGCAGCTTGGCCAGGTAGAGCAGCCAGGCGGTCAGCGGCAGTGTTTCCTGAGTGGCGGTAAACGCCATTGGAATGGCCCAGCCAAAAGCCGCTCCCAGCACCAGCTGTGGCAGGTGAGTATAGCGTTTCATGAACGGGTAGATAAACGCCAATGCAAGGCCGCCGAAGGACATCAGGATGGTCATGCCGTTTGTCATCAGCACCAGCAGAAACGAGACCAGCATCAGACCGCAGAAAAGATAGATCGCTTCACGCTCACGGACTCGGCCTGATGGCAGTGGACGATTGAGGGTGCGTTTGACGTGGCCATCAATATGTCGGTCGGCAAAGTCGTTGATGACACAGCCGGCAGAGCGGGTCAGGAACACACCCAGACAAAAGATCAGCAGCAGATCCAGCGCCGGCAGGCCTTCCGATGCGATCCAGAGTGCCCACAGGGTCGGCCAGAGCAGCAGGTAGGTGCCGATCGGTCGGTCGGCACGCATCAGGTGCACATAGGCCTGCAGCTTCTGCTTTAATGGGTGCTGTGACGGGGTCGTTGCCTGCATGATCACTCCTGAGCGGTCAGAGCGGGTATTGTACGTGCTCCATGGCCGGGAGAAAAACTTCGCATACCAGCAAGGGCTTGTGGTGCAGACGGAACACGGAGCGTCGTGCCCAATAGTGCTGCCCGCCGCTGTCTTGCAGCCGGCAGGCGCGCAGCGGGGCACGTTCAAGGCTGGGGTCACGGAACAGGTAGGAACCGAGGGAACGCGAGCCCAGTCGCAGCAGGCGTCGCTCCACCCCGGTCAGCGTGGTGGCGGGAATGACCGTTCGAGCGAACACCCAGGGTTCGGCATTACGGCCCAGCAGCTCAACCTCCCGAATCAGAGCGCGACGTCGTGGGCTGATCCCGAGTGCCCGTGCCTCGTCGGCGCTCGGATACTGCCAGCATTCGCTCAGCACGCGAACGCTGAACTCGCCCCCGGCCGCACGCTGCAGGCGCTGGCTCAGCGAGCCCGAGTCATAAAGCCAGGGACGCCAGTGTGCCGGCACCTGGAAACTGCTGCTGCCCGCAAGCAGCCAGTGCCGGTGGGGAGAATGGATGAGCAGAGATTCGCGTGCTGACACCTGAAGGGCTTCCGTTAGTGAGACGGCCCCAAGTCTAGCATTTTCACCCACTCAAGTGCTGTAGTGCGGGTTACTCTTCTGTGCTGCTTTCATCGCTCAGCAGTGTGTCGGCTTCGTCCTCAACGGTCTGGCGGATCTGCTTCAGGCTGCGGTGGCGCACGTCGGTACCGCTGACCTGATAGATCAGATGCTCGGCCAGGTTACGGGCATGGTCACCGATGCGTTCAAGGCTGCGAAGAGCCCAGATGACACTCAGTACGGAAGAGATCGCACGCGGGTCTTCCATCATATAGGTCACGAGTGAGCGCATGGCCGTGCGGTATTCACGGTCCACTTCCTTGTCCTGTTTGGCGACCAGGTAGGCCATCTCGATATCATTGCGAGCGAAGGCGGTCAGGACGTTGCGTACCATGTCGCGCACCAGATTGCCGATGTGGCGCACTTCCTGATGACCGCGTTGCGAAGTGCCGCTCTGTGCCAGTTCGATTGCTTGTCTGCAGATGCGGGACGCTTCATCACCAATGCGTTCGAGATCGGATACGGCACGGCTGATCGACACGATCAGACGCAGGTCGCTGGCTGCCGGCTGACGTCGGGCGATGGTAGTGGTGCAAAGATCATCGATCATCAGCTCCATGGCATTGGTCTGCTGGTCGACCTTGCGTGACGCCTCGGCACGATCCACATCCGCTGTCAGCAGCGCTTCGATGGCGTCATTGACCTGATGTTCCACCATGCCGCCCATGGTCAGCATCTGGGTACGGATGGTTTCCAGCTCTTCGTTGAACTGCTGGGAGATGTGGGTTGAGTAGTTGTCTTTTTCCAGTTCCACAGTGTTTGTCTCCGTTACGGACAGCTGGCCTAGCCATAGCGTCCGGTGATGTAATCTTCAGTCTGTCGTCTGGACGGCCGGGTAAACAGCTTCTCGGTCTCGCCAAATTCGATCAGACGCCCCTGATGCAGAAAGGCGGTGTAATCGGATACGCGGGCAGCCTGCTGCATGTTGTGTGTGACAATCAGGATGGTGAAGTCACGTTTCAGTTCATGAATCAGTTCCTCGATCTTAAGTGTCGAGATTGGGTCCAGTGCCGAGGCCGGTTCGTCCAGCAGTAGGACCTCGGGGCGAATGGCGATGGTGCGGGCGATCACCAGGCGCTGTTGCTGCCCCCCGGACAGTCCCAACGCACTCTCGTGCAGTCGGTCCTTGACCTCGTCCCAGAGTGCTGCCGAACGCAGCGCCCATTCAACGGTTTCATCCACCACTCGCTTTTTGCGGATGCCCTGAATCTTGAGGCCGAAGCTGACATTTTCATACACCGAAGCCGGAAACGGATTGGGCTTCTGGAACACCATGCCGACCCGACGTCGCAGCTCTGCCACATTGACTGATCGAGCGTAAATATCTTCATTATCCAGCAGAATTGTTCCAGAAATATTACAGTCTGCTGCCAGCTCACTCATGCGGTTGAAACAGCGCAACAGAGTCGACTTGCCGCAGCCGGACGGGCCTATAAAGGCGGTTACTCGGTTGCCGGGAAGATCCAGATTGATATTGCTCAGCGCACGGCTATCGCCATAGCGCAGGCTGAGGTCCCGCACTTGCAGCCGGGTGTCCGGGAGGTCAGATTCAGGGCTGGTGGTAGCCGGATCGGCCGATATCTGTGTGTCCAGGCGTATCAAGGCATAGCTCCGTTGATGAAGGTTGCACGCTAGAGTTCCGGTTCCAGTGTTCTGAATCGGGCCCGCAGATGGTTGCGCATCAGGATTGCTGACAGGTTCAGCAGCAGGATCACCAGCAACAACAGCAAAGCGGTAGCATAGACCAGTGGCTGAGCGGCTTCAGTGTTGGCGCTGTGGAAACCGACATCATAAATGTGAAAACCAAGGTGCATGAATTTCTGGTCCAGGTGCAGATAGGGGAAATGTCCGTCTACAGGCAGCTGGGGGACCAGCTTGACCACTCCTACCAACATCAGTGGCGCGACCTCACCAGCAGCCCTGGCGATCGCCAGAATAACTCCCGTCATCATGGCCGGGCTGGCCATGGGCAACACGACTCTCCACAGGGTTTCCGCCCGGGTTGCACCCAGTGCCAGGGCGCCTTCGCGCAGGCTGGACGGAATGGTGCGCAACCCCTCTTCGGTGGCCACGATCACCACCGGCAGTGTCAACAGGGCCAGGGTGGCCGATGCCCATAGCAGGCCGCCAGTGCCGAAGGTCGGTGCTGGCAGGGCTTCCGGGAAAAACAGCGCATCGATACTGCCCCCCAGAAAATAGACGAAAAAGCCGAGCCCGAAAATGCCGTATACAATGGAAGGTACCCCGGCAAGGTTGTTGACGGCGATGCGAATGATTCGGGTGAGCCGTCCCTGATAAGCGTATTCATGCAGGTATACGGCGGCCAGCACGCCGAATGGCGTGACCAGCAGTGACATCAGCAACACCATCAGCACGGTGCCGAACAGAGCGGGAAAGACGCCGCCCTCGGTATTGCCCTCGCGGGGTGAGTCAGACAGGAACTCCCACAGCTTGATGCCAACGTGTTCCAGCCTGTCGACAAGGCTCATGCCGTTCGGGCGGTAAGCGCGAATAACGTCCACCATGGCGAATTCCAGCACCCGTCCATCAGCCACTTCAACGTGGAAGTGGTCACGGGTGACCTGCTGCTGCAGGCGGGTCAGCCGTTTCTGCAGCAGATGATAGTCCTGCTCCAGGTCGGCCCGTTCCCGGGCCAGAACCTCCAGTTGAGGCACCTTCAGTGGGCCGAGCAGCTCAAGCCGGCGCTGCTCCAGACGCAACTGTTCCAGCGTGCGGTTGATCTGCCCAAGCATGTTGCTTTCGATGCGATCAATTTCCTGCTGCAGTGCCTCGGTACGCTGCCGGCGCTGCTCGAATTCACGCCACAGCATGTCCTGATCGATGTCCGGGCCCTGCTGCAGCAGGGTGCCGTTTTCGCTCAATCCACGCAGATAGCCATACAGCTGTCCCCAACGAGTGCGCTCGAATACAGCCAGATGATCGGGGTAGTGCCGCTCTGACAGGGCATTGTCCAGTACCCAAAAATAGTCGCTGTCGCTGAATTCCCGATTGCCGCTGTGGATCAGGGTGCGCTGTACTTCAGCCTGTTCCGAGTCGAGTGACAGGCCGGCCTCCTGCAGCTGGCGTACGCTCACATGCTCATGCCGGATGACTGCACCAATGACGCGCCGACTCTGACTGTCGGCCGTCACCTCTGCCTGCAACAGGCCTTTGGGCCAGAAGTGGGCCAGCCCCTGAATACTGATCAGCAGCAGAATACCCAGCAGGGTGAGCAGACATAGTGCAACGGCACCGGCATTGAGCCAAACCCAAGGGGTATCGGTATGAAACCATCGCATCAGTCGGTTATCAGAGCGCACGGTATTTCCTCCGCAGCTGCTGACGGATCAATTCGGCGATGGTGTTAACGACCAGTGTGAACAGGAACAGCAGCAGTGCGGTCAGGAACAGCACGCGGTAATGGCTGCTGCCGACGCTGGATTCAGGCATTTCGATGGCGATATTGGCGGCGAGGGTTCGCATTCCCTCGAAGATGTTCATCTCCATGATCGGGGTGTTGCCGGTGACCATCAGAACGATCATGGTTTCACCGATGGCACGCCCGAAGCCGATCATCAGGGCCGAAAAAATACCGGCGCTGGCAGCAGGCAGGATCATCCAGGTCAGCGCCTGCCAGGGGGTAGCCCCCAGTGCGAGAGCACCGTTACTGAGGTGGCGCGGTACGGCATGAATGGCATCTTCGGTGAGGGAAAACAGGGTGGGAATAATGGCAAACCCCATTGCAATACCGACGATCAGTGCGTTGCGTTGGTCATAACTGATACCCACCTGATTGCCGAGCCAGAGTACCAGCTGACCATCAAAAAGCCATGCCTCAATAGGCACTGCCAGTAGGAAGGCCAGCCAGGCCACCAGCGGAATCACCCCCAGCAGCAGGATCACGTCCCAGCCTTCAGGCAACAGGAAACGGATGCGTTGCGGCATTTTTTCCCACCCGAAGGCGAACAGCAGAATGCTGATCGGCAGCAGAAGGACCAGTAACAGGATGGCGGCCAGATGAACCTGCATGAACGGCGCCAGCCAGAGACCGGCGAGAAAACCCAAAACCACAGAAGGAACGGCGGCCATCATTTCGATCATCGGTTTGATTTTGCGGCGCAGGGACGGCGCCATGAAATAGGCGGTATAGATGGCGCCGCAGATCGCCATGGGGGTCGCCATCAGCATGGCATAGAGTGCAGCCTTGAGCGTACCGAATACCAGCGGCACCAAGCTGTATTTGGCGGCTGAGTCCGTGCCATTGGTGGATGACTGCCAGATGTAGCCCGGCTCGTCGTAGTCTTCGTGCCAGATCTCGCTCCACAGGCTGCTCAGCGTGATTTCGGCGTGGGGGGCCTGCAGCTGCCAGCTGCTGACCCGGTTGTTGCGCTCCATCAGCAGGAAGCTGTTGTACGCAGACAGCGCCAGCGCGTCAGGCTCGTCACCGAGCAGATTGGTGCGCAGCAAGGCGCGGCTGGATGTCAGGCTGTACACACTTAGTGTTCCGCTCTGTTCCAGCGTTATGAAGCTGTTGTCCTGCTCTCGCCCGGCCAGCCGCTTGGGTGCTGACTGCAGGGGGTCATATTGACGGATCTGCTGCAACTTCAGGCTGTTATATTCATCCGGAACGAAAAACCACTGTGACAAGGCACCCGATTGATCACCCAGCATCAGGCTGCGCCGCCCCGGCAGCAGCTCAAACAGCGTTATCTCCTCCCGAGCGGCGCGGATCACTTCGTAGGTTTGGCCCTCTCCCTGCAGGGGGATTACACCAATGCGACCCTCAGGGCCCAGTGCAAGCAATCGGGATTGTTGTGGCATCAACAGCAGTTTGCGTGGCTCGAAACCAGGTGTGGGCAGACTGACAGACTGTATAGGGGCAGGCCCGGGTTGGCTCAGATCAAAGCGGAACTGATGTAATTGGCCGTCATGGAAGCTGATCAGCAGCAGCTGTTTCTGGTTAACGGCCGCCGCCAGCGGGCCGGCGGGAGCCGGTTGCAGGCTCAGGGGTTCGATACCCAGTGGGTAGTGTAAAACCGGTTGAAGATTATTCGTGCCAGAGTACTGTCGCTGCACCGGCAACACGCGTCCGTCACTCAGTGCCAGTACCATCAGGCCGTCGCCGGCATCGGCCAGGTCGGTAATGTGGCTGTTGTCGGGCAGGGCAATTCTCTGTTGTTGCAGAAGCGCGCCGCTGGCTGGTTGAAAAAATTGCAGCTCACCTTGTTGCGTGAGCCGTACGCCGATCCGACCTTCGGCATCCAGGGCCATGTACAGACTCTGCCCCGTCAAAGGCTGCTCGATCTGCTGTTGAAGCGGCACGATTCGGGCCGATGTCAGCAGAGGAACCACCTGATACAACAAATAGAACAGGATCATCAACACCGACAGGATCACGCCCAGTCCACCGAGCATGATGAACAGCGTGGCCAGTCGATCCTTGTAGCGGCGCAGCTGTAGCCAGCGCTTGCGCAGTGGTGTCGTGAGACGCAACTCTGGAGGCGGTGGCAGCGGGCTAGTCGACATCCGATATCTTCCCCAGCTGACGAGCGATGGCACTGGCGGGCAATGGTGTGTAGCCCTCTTTCAAGACCACTTCCTGCCCTTCACGTGACAGCACCAGATGCAGAAACTCCCGCACCAAAGGGTGAAGTGGCTGCCCTGGTGGTCGGTTAATGTACATATACAGGGGACGAGCCAGCGGATAGCGGCCATCAATGAAGCTATCTGGCTCAGGTACGACATAATCATTGCCCAGTCGTGCCAGCGGTAACACGCGCACCGAGGCGTTGCGGTAGTTGATGCTGGAGTAACCGATCGCGTTCAACGCCGTTGCCACCGACTGAACCACCGAGGCCGACCCTGGCTGTTCGTTGACTCGACTATGAAAGTCGCCGCGGCACAATGCCTGTTCACGGAAAAAGCCATAGGTGCCGGACACGGCATTGCGGCCGTACAACAGCAGTGGCTGGGTTGCGAGTTGCCCCTCTACACCCAGCTGTTGCCAGCGATCAATCCGGAGCTTTCCCCCGCAGCGCCGAGTGGCTGAAAAGATCGCATCCAGCTGCTGCAGGTTCAGACCTGCTACCGGATTGTCCTGATGTACGAAGATTGCCAGAGCATCCATTGCGACGGTAATCGCTGTTGGGGGGTAGCCGTGTCGGCGTTCAAATGCCAACAGCTCTCGCTCCAGCATGGGGCGGCTCATGGGGGCAAGACTTGCGGTCCCTTCGATCAGGGCTACCGGAGCCGTTGATGAGCCCGGGGCCTGCAGCTGAATATTCACATTGGGATACAGACGATTGAATTCCTGTGACCAGAGCAGCATCAGGCTGGCCATGGTATCGGAGCCGACACTCGACAGGTTGCCGGAAATGCCGGCAACGCGCTGGTAAGGCTGCAGTTCGGTGGCCGTATTGCTCACGTCCGCGCGGGCTCCTGTCGCCAGCAACAGCAGGCCCAACAACAGTAAGAGTCCGGAGTGCTTCAATGTCTGAATCCTGGCTGGGTCAAGTCAGTGGCTGATTGTACAGCACTGGCCGCAGGCAGCCAGGCTGTACACTTAGCGGCACCGCCGGATCAGCCGAAACGACCGGTGATATAGGCTTCGGTCATATGGTGCTCCGGTGCGGTGAACACCTTCACAGTATCGTTGACCTCAACCAGATGGCCAAGATGGAAATAGGCTGTACGGTCTGATACACGAGATGCCTGTTGCATGGAGTGTGTCACGATGACGATGGTATAGCTCTCGGACAGCTCCGAGATCAGCTCTTCCACTTTCGCCGTGGCGATCGGGTCCAGTGCCGAACAGGGCTCGTCCATCAGTACCACTTCCGGGTTGACCGCAATGGTACGGGCAATGCACAGGCGCTGCTGCTGACCGCCGGACATGCCGGTGGCAGTGGAGTCCAGACGGTCCTTCACCTCATCCCACAGACCGGCCTTGCGCAGGCTGTTCTCGACGATTTCGTCCAGATCCGACTTGCGGTTGGCAAGACCATGAATACGCGGGCCATAGGCCACGTTGTCGTAGATCGATTTGGGGAAGGGGTTGGGCTTCTGAAACACCATGCCTACGCGGGCACGCAGCTCAACCACGTCCTGGCGCGGATCATAGATGTCCTGATCATCCAGCTGCAGGCTGCCCTTGACCTTGCAGATGTCGATACTGTCGTTCATTCGGTTCAGGCAGCGCAGGAAGGTGGACTTGCCACAACCGGATGGACCGATGAAGGCAATGACTTCATTCTTGCCGATATCCAGGCTGACATTTTTGATTGCCCGATCTGCGCCGTAAAATACTTCCACGTCACGCAGCTTGAACTTAGGCTCCTTGGCTGCATAGGGCTTGCCAACGGTTTTGCCCTCTTCAATACCGGCATCCGAGCTGCTCTCGATGGCAGTGGACTCAGTGGCCGTGGCTGTAGTCTTGGTCATGGCTGCGTTATCACTCAGAGTTGCGGTCATGTTCATATCTGTTCTCCTTACCAACGGCGCTCAAGACGCTTGCGCAGCCAGATGGCCAATGCATTCATTCCGATCAGAAAGCTCAGCAGCACCATGATGGCGGCTGAAGCACGTTCAATAAAGGCAAGTTCGGGGCTGCCTGCCCAGAGGAATACCTGTACCGGCAATACGGTGGCCGAGTCGAAGAAGCCACCGGGCACGTCAACAATAAAGGCCACCATGCCGATCAGCAGCAGCGGGGCGGTTTCACCCAGTGCCTGCGCCATGCCGATGATGGATCCGGTCAGCATGCCCGGCATCGCCAGCGGCAGGACGTGGTGCAATACCACCTGCATTTTCGAGGCGCCAATCCCTTCCGCCGCTTCGCGGATCGAGGGCGGTACGCTCTTGATTGCGGCCCGGCTGGAAATGATGATGGTGGGCAGTGTCATCAGAGTTAGCACCATGCCGCCCACCACCGGAACCGAGCGGGGCATGCCGAACAGATTGATGAATACGGCCAGACCCAGCAGACCAAAGATGATCGACGGCACCGCTGCCAGGTTATTGATGTTGACCTCAATAAAATCGGTCAGACGGTTCTTGGGAGCGAACTCTTCCAGGTAAATTGCCGCGGCCACGCCGATCGGGAACGACAGCACAAGCGTGACAAACATGGTCAGCAGCGAGCCGACTACTGCGCCCATGATGCCGGCCTTGGCGGGGTCACGAGAATCGCCTCCCTTGAAGAAGACATCGTTGAACGAGGTCTCGATCACGCCCTTTTCCTTCAGCATGTTCACCCATTCCTGCTGCTGTGGTGAGAGCTTGATCGAGTAGGCCTTGTCACCGGCGTGCTTGGAATAAACATCCACGTCGCTGTGAGCCAGGAAGCTCATCTTGCGAGTGGTGTTCAACCATTCCGGATTCTCTTTTAGCGCATCGCGCAGATCGGCAGACGCATAGGGGTTGATCAGCTTGCGTACCGCTTCACGGTTGGCGTCGGTTGCGTTCGGAATTTCACGCATCAGGGCCTGAACCAGCGGCTCGACGAAGTCGGCCATTTTTACCTGACGAGGATCTGTCGGGTCATCCAGGTACATTACCTCGCCATCCAGCACCACTTCCAGGTTCAGGCTGGTCTTCATGAAACCGCTGTACCCCTTGCCGATGATGTCGGTAAACAGAATCAGCAGGGCCGACAAGGCGATGGCGATCGCAAGAATGCCGTAGGCGCGAAAGCGCTTCTCCTTGCGGTAGCGTTTTTTCAATGACTTGCGGACGATTTCCGCCTGTGTAAGTTGCTTAGTCATACTGTTCCCGATACTTGCGTACGATATGCAGGGCGATAATGTTGAGGACCAGTGTTACCAGGAACAGCATGGCGCCCAGTGCGAAAGCCGCCAGCGTCTTGGCACTGTCGAACTCCTGGTCCCCGGTCAGCAGGGTAACGATCTGCACGGTTACCGTAGTCACGGTTTCCAGCGGGTTGGCGGTCAGGTTGGCTGCAAGGCCTGCTGCCATCACCACAATCATGGTTTCACCGATGGCACGGGATACCGCCAACAGAATGCCCCCCATGATGCCGGGAAGCGCCGCCGGGAAGACAACCTTCTTCATGGTTTCCGACTGGGTTGCACCCAGCGCCAGCGAGCCGTCGCGCAGTGACTGGGGTACGGCGTTGATGACGTCGTCCGACAGGGAAGATACGAACGGAATGATCATGATGCCCATGACCGCACCGGCAGCCAGAGCGCTCTGTGATGAGGCTTCAATGCCAAAGGATGCGGCCAGGTTACTGATGAACGGCGCCACTGTCAGCGCGGCAAAAAAGCCGTATACCACGGTTGGTATGCCGGCCAGCATCTCCAGCAACGGTTTGACCACACCGCGAACTTTCGGGTTGGCATATTCCGATAGATAGATGGCTGACATCAGCCCCACGGGAACGGCGACCAACATGGCGATGCCTGAGATCAGCAGAGTACCGGTAAACAGGGGGATCATCCCGAACGCACCCTGAGACGCGACCTGATCCGCACGCAAGGCGGTCTGGGGGCTCCAGTGAGAACCGAAAATAAAATCAATGAAGGATATCTGCTGGAAAAATCGCAGTGTCTCAAAAGCGACCGAGAAGATGATACCGACGGTGGTCAGAATGGCCAGGCCGGCACAGGCAAAGAACACCCACTTCAGAATGATCTCGACCTGAACCCGGGCGTTAAGCCGCGGATGGATACGCAGCCAGGCCAGAAAACCGGCCAGCACTGCGACGGCCACTACCAGCAGGTTCATGTACAGCCGGCTTTGTTCGCGTAGCTGTACCAGACGGTCCGCTGCTTCGACAATAGCGGGCTCAGCAAAGTTTCGCGGCAGGGCGCCACTGGCCACGTTACCGATCTGACTCAGCAACAGACTGGCCTGGCCCGCACTGTCGGGGATCATCTCCTGTGGCAGCGAACTGACGACCAGTGTCTGGATTACCTTGCCCTGAAAGCCGACCCAGAGCGCCAATATGATCAGTGCCGGAATACCGCACCAGAGTGCGGCGCGGGCACCATAGTAGAACGGAAGTGATTTGAGGTGTCGAATTCCGCCCAGTGGCATGGCCAGCGTGCGCGAACGGGTATATCCCAGCCAGTAGGCGATCGCAGCGAATGCCAGCGTGAAAAGAAGCAGATTTGCCGGTTGCATGAGTGTTCCTGTCTGCGATTTTTCGGTAAATGAATCGAATATTGTCCAGACGTGCAAAGGGGCGCGACCCCGTTTTCAGGACCGCACCCCGAGTTTTGCCTATGCGACCCGCTTACTTGAGCTCGTCAATGGTCAGGTTCGGCATGTTTTCGGCCTTGTCCATCAGCACGGCCAGCTGGTCACGCGGCGGAATGATCAGACCCACATCCTTGAGGTAGCCGTTCTGGCCCAGCGCAGAGTTGCTGGCAAACTCACCCACGTATTCAGCGATGCCCGGAACCACGCCAACGTGTGCCTTCTTGACGTAGAAGAACAGTGAGCGAGCTACAGGGTACTTGTCCGCTGCGATATCTTCAGCGGTCGGTACCATGCCATCGAGTGTAGCGGCCTGCAGGCGGTCAGCATTTTCTTCCAGGAAGCTGAAACCGAACACGCCATACATGCCGGTATCGCTGATCAGTTTCTGAACGATCAGGTTGTCATTCTCGCCTGCTTCAATGAAAACGCCGTCTTCACGAATGCTTTCGCAGATAGCCTTGTGCTCGTCCTTGCTCAGATCCTTGGCTTCCGGCAGTTTGTCACAGCCAGCGGCAAGTGCCAGTTCATTGAAGGAGTCACGGGTACCGGATGTCGGCGGCGGACCCATTACGCGGATCGGCTTGTTCGGCAGGCCAGCGTCGATGTCACTCCAGTTCTTGTTCGGGTTGGCAACCCATTTGCCATCGACCGGCACCTTTTCACCCAGCGCCAGGAACAGTTGCTCCAGGGTGAGATTCAGGTTCTCGGCATCCTTGGAGCTGGCGATAACGATGCCGTCAGAACCGATGCGGAATTCAGTGATATCGGTCACGCCGTTCTTCTGGCACAACTCAAACTCGGAGGTTTTCATGCGACGTGAAGCGTTGGTGATGTCCGGGTGCTGGGTACCGATACCCTGACAGAACAGTTTCATGCCGCCACCAGAGCCGGTAGATTCCAGCTTCGGCGTGTTGAATTCGGTGTTACTGCCGAAACGTTCGGCAACTACGGTTGCGAACGGGTAAACAGTGGAAGAGCCCACGATGCTGATGGTGTCACGGGCGGCAGCCGGTGCGGCCAGGCTGATGCCGGCAGCGGCAGTCATGGCAAGTGCAAGAGCTTTGGTGCGCAATTTCATTGAGTTACCCTCTCTGAACTGATCGTTTTTTGATGTGGCCCACTATAGGGGGCAAAGATGACTGATTTATGACAGTTGTCACAAAGCGTAAAAAAGTTTTTCAGAGAGCTTGAGCTAGTGCCGTTTGCGGCCAGATTCTCTATTATGTGCACTGCAGCAAAGAGCGCGTCGTTCGCTCTACCGAATAATAAAAGGAGACAAGCATGAGTTGCAGTGATGACACAGAGGTGCTGAAACCCGCAGGAGAGCTGACACTGCAGCTGCCTGCCGGTCATGAGGCGGTCAACATGTTTGGTGATGTGTATGGCGGTTGGGTAGCCTCACAGCTGGTGCTCGCCAGTGAGATCCGTGCCGGTCAGGAGGCGCAGGGCCGCATTGCCACGGTATCGGTTGGACGCATGAGCTTCATGTCGCCGGTTATGTGCGGCACGGTGCTGAGTTTTTACACTCGGGTATTGGAGCGGGGTAACAGCTCGTTGCGGATTCAGGTTGAAGTCTGGGGGCGCTGCCCGGACGGCAGTGAGTTGCGCAAAGTGACCAGCACCGAATGTGTACAGGTCGCCATCGATCGTCAGGGGCATATCCGCAGCTTGCCCCAGCAGGACTGATGCAAGGTTCCGGCTGCCACTGCGACAGCCGGATCTGGCCGGTCAGATCAGGAGGCTGGCGCCGCCTGCGATGATCGCAATCATCATCACGTTGAGTACCATGCCTGCGCGCATCATTTGACCCTGAGGCAAAAATCCCGAGCCATACACGATGGCATTGGGGGGGGTTGCCACCGGAAGCATGAAGGCGCAGGACGCGGCCACGGCAATGACCACCGCCATGATTTCGGTGGAGAGGCCCATGGAGCCGGCAATACCGACAAAAATCGGCACCAGCAGTGCGGCACTGGCGGTATTGCTGGCTATCTCGGTCAGCATTACCACAAAAGCCGCGACGACCAGAATGAACAGCGGAGCCGATGCACCACTCATCAGACTGCTGACAGTCTCGGCCAGGAACAGGCTGGCACCGGTGGTCGACAGCATGGCCGACAGAGTCAGCCCTCCCCCGAACAGCAACAGTACGCCCCAGTCGGCCGTTTTCTCGATCTGCTTCCAGTTCACCAGCTGCAGCATGCACAACAGCAGAATGGCGAACATTGCCACGATCGAGTCAAAGCCGCCCTTGATGCCCAAGAAACCTGATACCGGCTTGCTGAACAGCCACAGTGTAACGGTCAGCGCAAATACACCCAGCGTCATCCACTGCTTGCTGGTGAGCGGCTCGTGGCGGTGGATCGCCGGGAAACGGTGGTTCAGTTCAGGCCGCAGCAGCGCCCAAAGCACCACAATCATCAGCGGCAGTGACAGTGCAACGGTCGGAATACCGAACCGGAGCCAGTCGGCAAAGCTCAGACCCACTTCAGCGGCGGCGATGGCGTTGGGGGGCGAGCCGACCAGCGTACCGATGCCGCCGATATTGGCGGAATAGGCCACGCCCAGCAGCACGAACCAGTAGGTACGCTCATGCCCTTCATAGGGCAGTTGGCGCAGCAGGCCCAGTGCCAGTGGCAGCATCATGGCAGCGGTTGCAGTGTTGGAGATCCACATGGACAGGCCCGCGGACGTCAGGAACAGCAACACGGCTGCCATCCCCAACTTGCCTTGCGCCAGACGGATCACATGACCGGCGATGTACTTGTCCAGCCCCTGTGCGCTGAGTGCCGCCGCGAGGCCGAAACCACCCAGGAACAGGAAGATGATCGGGTTGGCGAAACTCTTGAGCGCATCGGAGACGCTGAACACGCCCGCCACCACAGTCAGCACCGGAATCAGCAGTGCCGTTACGGTAATGTTGAAGGTCTCGGTCATCCATAGAATGGCAATAACGGCCAGAATGGCCAGGCCGGTACGCAGCTGAGGCTCAAGTGGCGCCAGCCACCAGATACCGGCACCTGCCAGTACCGCCAGCAGGAAGGTGATCCACTTTCCGGGCATGGGTGTCTCCAGGGTTGATTGCAAAAGAGCGCGGATTTTACACAGTTGTCTATCAGTGGGCTACTTTAGTCGCAGGGCCTTGTTGGAAGTGTAGAAAGGCTTAGCCAAAAAACCAGTAGCCACAGGCGATGGCAGCCGTCACCCCGGCCAGGTCAGCGCTCAAGCCACACAGCACGGCATGCCGTGTACGCCGGATGCCGACTGCACCGAAATAGACCGCCAGTACATAGAAAGTGGTTTCGGTAGAGCCCTGCACGATAGAGGCCACCTGAGCGGCGAAGGAATCAACGCCATGGGTGTTCATGGTTTCCAGCATCATGGCGCGGGCACCGGAGCCGGACAGGGGTTTCATCAGTGCCGTGGGCAAAGCATCGGCAAAACGGGTGTCCAGGCCGAGCAGGCCGATTCCTTCGCGCAGCAGCCAGATGAAGCCCTCCAGGGCACCGCTCTCGCGCAGTATGCCGATCGCCACCAGCATCGCCAGGAGGTAGGGGATGATCATGATGGCGGTTTCGAACCCCTGCTTCGCCCCCTCGATAAAGGTTTCATACACGTTGACGCCGCGTCGCTGCGCCAGCAACAGGAACAGGATGATGACGCTGAACAGCAGGAGGTTGCCGGTCAGTGCTGACTGGCGCTGCAGCTCTTCGGCACTGAGCGTGGCGAAATAGCCGACGAAGGCGAGCAACAGGGCTGAGCCGACCCCGAACCAGAGCAGCAGGGTGCGTTGCAGCAGGTTGATGCGCTGAATCCAGCAGGTGACCAGCAACCCCACCAGTGTTGAGCAGCTGGTGGCGATCAGGATCGGGATAAAAACGGCGGTTGGGTCGCTGGAGCCCTGCTGGGCGCGATACAGGAAAATGGTGATCGGGAACAGGGTGACCGCCGAGGTGTTGAGCACCAGAAACAGGATCTGGGCGTTGCTGGCGGTTTCCTTGTCAGGGTTGAGGCTCTGCAGATCCTGCATCGCCTTCAGCCCCAGCGGGGTGGCGGCGTTGTCGAGACCGAGAAAGTTGGCGGACAGGTTCATGGTCATGGAACCGATCGCCGGATGTCGCGGCGGCACCTCCGGCATCAGCCGGGTAAACAGAGGGCCGAGCAGACGAGCGATGCGATCTACCAATCCCGAGGCTTCGGCCAGTTTCATCATCCCCAGCCAGAACGCCAGCGTACCGATCAGGCCGATGGACAGCTCCACGGTGAGTTTCGACATGTCGAAACTGCTCTGGATCAGGCGTTGGAACACGGCAGAGTCACCCATGACCAGCCACTGCCAGAGTGCCGCGACAAAGGCGATCAGAAAGAAACCGAGCCAGATCCGGTGCAGCATGGAGGACGTCCTGTGGAAAACCTGCCTCGATTCTAGCGACCGAAAGCAGGTCTGGCCACAGGGTTAGTCATTAACCCCGTAACCGCCAGCAGGTAACCTCCGACAGCGTATGCTGGAACTTGCGCCGGGTTTCGCGAATTACGAACGGGACAGCCTCAGGTTCGCGGATCAGTTCGAAGTGCTCGTCCAGCACTTCATGCAGACCGTCCAGTGTGGTGACATTCTCACCGTCACGCTTGAAACCTCCCAGCCACTCCTCTTTGGGGGTGTGTTCCTCCAGCCAGGTGTAGGGCGAAGCGATCAGCAGCAGGCCGCCGGGGTTCAGACGGGTATGCACCTGTGACAGGAACTGACGCGGGCTGTAAAGACGGTCGATCAGGTTGGCGGCCAGAATCAGGTCATAGCCCTTCAGGATCGGCTTGAGGTTGCAAGCATCCCCCTGCATGAAACTGACGCGATCAGCCGTATCAGCCAGCCCCAGTGAAGTCAGGTCTCGCTCGTGATAGCTGACCAGTTCACCTTCGTCTGGCAATGTATAGCGCAATCGGCCCTGCTGCTGTAGCTGTACGCCCAGATTGATCAGGCGGGCAGAGAAATCGACACCGTCTACCTGCTCAAAATGGCGCGCCAGTTCGAAGCTTGCGCGCCCGGTGGCGCAGCCCAGGTCCAGAGCCTTGCCGCTGCGTTGGCCAACCAGCTCAATCGCCAGTCGGGCCAGCGCCTGCGGAAAGTTGGCAACACCGAACTGCTCGTCACCGTAGTGGAACTCGGCGTACTGGGACGCCAGTGCATCGCTTTCATACCGTGATGAGGGCACTGCCTTTGGAGGTGCGCCGGCCACATAGCGGAAACCGGCATGCTGAAAGAAGTGGCGTCGAAAGGCGTAACGGGCGCTGCGCAGGCTCTCGTTGCCACAGGAGATCCAGCTGCCGCCCTTGATCAGGTTATGGCGATCGTCAAAGGTGGGTGTGGTGAAATCATCGTAGCAGGGGTGCACTTCAAACCCCTCAAACGGGTAGATCGGTGTTTGCGTCCACTGCCAGACATTGCCGCTGACATCGTAAAAATCACCCTGGGCAAAACGATACACCGGGCAGGATGACGCGAAGTGGTCCAGATGCAAGTTGGCATTAACCGACGCTGTGCTGTCCGGCTCGGCCACGCGGGCCAAATCGTAGAGCCGATACCATTCATCCTCGCTGGGCAGACGGATCGACTCGCCGGTCTGCTCCGATTTCCAGCGGCAGAACGCCTCCGCCTCGTGACAGTTGACCTCGACTGGCCAGTCCCAGGGCATGTAAACCTGCTCGCACATGAGGCGCAGTTGCCAGCCGTCCTCCGATTCAACCCAGAAGGTCGGATATACGGCACCGGTGAAGTCACGCCAATTCCAGCCTTCCTCACTCCACCAGCGGCGTTCGGTGTAACCGCCTGCTTCTACAAAGGCCAGAAACTCCTGGTTGGAGGTCAACATCTGTGCCGCCTTGAAGCTGTCCAGCATGATTTCGCGATGGCCGTATTCGTTATCCCAGCCGTAGCGGGAGTCTTCACGTGACTTGCCCAAAACTGCCTTGCCGGCCGGCACTTCAATCAGCTGATTTGCAGGTGCTGGCCCTGAGTCGCGACACACTGGCCAGGCAGGGTGGGGCTGTACGTACCTGAGTTCGTGCTGGCGGATCAGCACGGATGAGGTTTCCAGGTGGATACGCTCGTGCTCGATCCCCATCACAATGGTCCACCAGGGATGGTTCCAGTTGATCGGGGATGTCAGCGGCGCTTCACGAATGATCCGATCCAGTGTCTGACGCACCTGGTCACGGTAGGCCTTTACCTCAGCGACTGACGGCCAGTTGTAGTGATCATCGTTCAAATCATCCCAGCTCATCTCATCGACGCCGATGGCGAAGATCGACTCGAAGTGAGGATTGATTCGCTGTTCCACCAGTCCGCTCAGCAGTAACTTGTTGATGAAAAAGGTGGCGGTATGGCCATAGTAGAATATCAGCGGATGGCGCAGGGCGATCGGCTTGACGAAGAAGGCTTCGTCACAGGTCAATACCTCGAACAGCTGCTCGTAGCGATCGAAGGTGGTATGAAAATAGTCCAGTATCTCGTGACGCAAGGTGTCACTGTCCGGGTTGTCCAGCCGAGGGGTACGGTTAAGGCGTTCCATGTGCAGTCCTGATCCGGTTAACGACGGTAACGTCAGTTCAGTATAGACAGCCGGATAAGGGAGGAGGACAGGTGCCGGCTGCAAAATATGGGTCTTGTTACTGCCGACAGAAGGATTTGGATCAGTGGAGGACGTCGGCAGGCGGGCGCCTGCCGACGGATACAGCGGGGTTGGGCTTAGTCGAGCATACTCAGGTCACGCACGGCACCCTTGTCGGCCGAAGTGGCCAGCAGGGCGTAGGCCTTAAGGGCTGCAGATACCTTGCGTGGTCGCTCTTCGGCCGGCTTCCAGCCCAGCTTGTCCTGCTCGGCGCGACGGATCGACAGCTCCTCATCGGACACCAGCACGTTGATGGTGCGGTTGGGGATGTCGATGCGGATGCGATCGCCGTTTTTCACCAGACCGATGGCACCGCCTGCAGCGGCTTCAGGCGAAGCGTGTCCAATGGACAGGCCGGAGGTACCGCCGGAGAAACGACCGTCGGTCAGCAGAGCACACTCCTTGCCCAGTCCCTTGGATTTCAGGTAGGAGGTCGGGTACAGCATCTCCTGCATGCCCGGGCCGCCTTTCGGGCCTTCGTAGCGAATTACAACGACATCACCGGCCTTCACCTCATCGTTGAGAATTTTCCGGACCGCCTCGTCTTGTGATTCCATCACGTTGGCGTTCCCTTCAAACACCAGAATTGACTCATCGACACCGGCACTTTTTACCACGCAGCCATCCAGAGCGATGTTGCCGTACAGCACGGCGAGGCCGCCTTCCTGAGAAAAGGCGTGATCGATGGAACGGATGCAGCCGTGCTCTCGGTCACCGTCCAGTGTTGGCCAGCGCGTGGCCTGACTGAACGCTTCCTGAGTCGGGATGCCGGCAGGACCTGCCTTGTAAAACTCGATCACCTCTGGCGTGGGGTTGCGCATGATATCCCACTGGTCCAGAGCGTCTTTCATTGTCGGGGCATGGACGGTGGGTACGTCTGTGTGAAGCTTGCCGGCACGGTCCAGTTCACCCAGGATCGCCATGATGCCGCCGGCGCGGTGTACGTCTTCAATGTGGTACTTCTGAGTATTGGGTGCCACCTTGCACAGCTGGGGAACGGTGCGAGAAAGCCGGTCGATATCTTTCATGGTGAAATCGATTTCAGCTTCCTGGGCGATGGCCAGCAGGTGCAGGATGGTGTTGGTGGAACCGCCCATGGCGATATCCAGAGTGATGGCGTTTTCGAACGCTTTCAGGCCTACGGCTCTGGGTAAAATTTGAGCATCATTCTGCTCGTAGTAGAGTTTGGCCATCTCAACGATAGAACGGCCGGCACGCAGGAACAGCTGCTTGCGATCCGCATGGGTCGCTACAACCGTGCCGTTACCCGGCAGCGCCAGACCCAGCGCTTCAGCCAGACAGTTCATGGAGTTGGCGGTGAACATGCCGGAGCAGGAACCGCAGGTCGGGCAGGCGGAGCGCTCGACAGCCTCGACCTCTTCGTCAGACGCATTCGGGTCCGCAGCCAGTACCATCGCATCGACCAGGTCCAGTTTGTGCTCGGCAAGTTTGGTCTTGCCGGCTTCCATCGGTCCGCCGGTCACAAAAATGACCGGGATGTTCAGGCGCATGGCGGCCATCAGCATCCCCGGGGTGATTTTGTCGCAGTTGGAGATGCACACCAGCGCATCGGCGCAGTGGGCATTGACCATGTATTCGACTGAGTCGGCGATGATGTCGCGGCTCGGCAGCGAGTAGAGCATGCCGTCGTGGCCCATGGCGATGCCGTCGTCCACGGCGATGGTGTTGAATTCCTTGGCTACGCCACCGGCTTTCTCGATCTCACGAGCAACCAGCTGGCCCATGTCCTTCAGGTGGACGTGGCCGGGAACGAACTGGGTGAAGGAGTTGGCCACGGCGACGATCGGCTTGTGGAAATCTTCATCCTTCATACCAGTGGCGCGCCACAGTGCGCGGGCACCCGCCATGTTGCGGCCGGCGGTGGAGGTCTTGGAACGATACTCAGGCATGGGGCTCCCCTCGGAATTCGGTTGTGCAAACAAGCCTGAGTATATCAGATAAACGCCTAGCGCCGAGGGGAGTAAAAGCCGAGTCTTTTCAGCTAGACTGAAGAGCAAAACTCAGTGCACAAAGGAGAGAAGACCATGCGAGTCGGTGTGCCTAAAGAGATCAAGAATCACGAGTACCGGGTGGGAATGACCCCCATGGGCGTGCGGGAGCTGACCGAGCAGGGCCATCAGGTGCAAGTGGAGCAGAATGCTGGTGCAGCCGTTGGTTTCAGCGATGCGGATTATGAGCAGGCCGGCGCCGTGATCGTGGATGATCCACGTGCCGTGTTTACCTGGGCCGACTTGATCGTCAAGGTGAAAGAGCCGCAACCCGATGAATGCAGTTGGCTCAGTGCCGATCAGGTGCTGTTTACCTACCTGCATCTTGCCGCAGATCGCCAGCTGACGGATGCCTTGTTGGCCAGTGGCTGTACCGCCATCGGATATGAAACCGTAGAAGATCAGCACGGAGGCCTGCCACTTCTGGCGCCGATGAGCGAGGTAGCCGGGCGAATGGCTGTGCAGGCGGGTGCTCACTGTCTCGAAAAGGCACAGGGCGGACGTGGTGTGTTGCTCGGCGGTGTACCGGGCGTGAGCCCGGGGCGGGTGATGATTATTGGCGGCGGAGTAGTGGGCGAAAACGCGGCCAGAATTGCGCTGGGTATGGGCGCACAGGTATGCCTGCTGGACAAGTCCATTGCCCGACTGCGGCAGCTGGATGAGCGTTTCAACGGAGAGCTGATCACCCTTTACTCTACGCAGGAAAATATTGAGCAGCAGCTGGCTCAGGCCGATCTGGTTATTGGGGCCGTGCTGCTGCCCGGTGCGGCAGCGCCGAAGCTGGTGACACGCGGTATGCTGGGGCTGATGCGGCCAGGTGCAGTATTGGTGGATGTGGCGATCGATCAGGGTGGGTGTTTCGAAACCAGCCGCCCGACAACCCATGCCGACCCGGTGTTCGAAGTGGATGGCATCATCCATTACTGTGTCGCCAACATGCCGGGGGCGGTTGCCCGTACCGCCACGCTGGCCTTGACCAATGCAACCCTGCCCTATATCGAAGCACTGGCACAGCATGAGTGGCGCCGGGCCTTGCAGGATATCCCGGGCTTTATTCACGGGCTGAACATCCATTCGGGTCGTGTTGCCTGTGCCGGGGTAGCCGCGGCCTTTGATATGCCCTTTAACCCGCCCCAGATTGAACTGGGCAGCGCTTGAACCAAACCGCCGGCGGCTCTATGCTCGACACAGATATAAGGAGTATCTGATGCAGGAAAATAACAGGATCGGCTCTGATATCTGGCTGCGACGGTTGATGAAAACCGGCATTCCATTGGCACTGATCTGTATTCTCAGCCTGTGGCTGGGGCAGACATTTGGTGTACCGGCGCTGGGTTGGCTGTTTGTGCTCAGTGCACCGCTGGTACTGCTGATCGGATTTGCCTATAACCTGAGGTATCTGCTGCTGGTACAACGTCGCAAGCGTACCCGGCAGAGCTGAAATATCATCGAGGAGACTGCAATATGGAACGCAATATCGGTGTACTGGATCAACTGGTGCGAATCCTGATTGGATTGGTGCTGATTGTACTGATCTTTTTTGGACCTCAGACATGGTGGGGGTTGATTGGCGTGCCGATCATCGCGATCGCCATCTCCGGAACCTGCCCTCTTTACAGCCTGCTGGGCATGCGCACCTGTCGTAAGTGCGGCTGACGTTCACGCGCGATTCAGATCAGGATCTTTAGCCTATGCATCCATTGACGGGTGAAATCGGTTGCGGTTCAGCCGCAACCGTTCGCCGACCATAGAAGGTCACATGAGGTAGAACCATGCCAGCCGAGCGTCATCACCGCTCTGTACATACCGCTGTGATTACAGCCCTGTTGATTACCCTGCAGCTTTGGAGTGTAAGCCCATTGCTGTCGGCGGAGCCTGTCGAGGGTTCCGGTGCTCGTACCCCTGTGGCGGTTAATTTACTGCAGGCTTCCAAGCGTGTACGCGATGAGCTGGGAGGGGAGGTGATCAAGGCGGAACTGATTGAACACGAGGGGGTGCCTGTTTATACCATCCGCCTGCTGGAACAGGGACGTATCCGTGAAGTACTGGTGGACGCCGCCAGTGGCAAGATGTTGTTACCTGATGAGATAGTGGAGGCAGCTGACTGATGAAGGCCCTGATAGTTGAAGATGATGCCGACCTGAGAAGGCAGTTGTGCAACCTGCTGGAGCAGCGGGGTTACACTATTGAGCAGACCGGCAGTGGTCGTGAAGCGCTTTATCTCGGTCAGGAGTATGAATACGATATCGCGGTGGTTGATATCGGCCTGCCGGAGATGTCCGGTCTGGACCTGATTCGGCAGTGGCGGGAAGAGGGACACACCATGCCCGTACTGGTTTTGACGGCGCGTGGTGATTGGCAGGACAAGGTCGAAGGTCTGGAAGCCGGTGCGGACGATTATCTGGCCAAACCCTTCCACACCGAAGAGCTGTTGGCGCGTCTGAATGCATTGGTGCGCCGTGCATCCGGCCATGCCAGTCCGATATTGCGCTATGGCCCTCTGGAACTGGATACCGCGGCTCGGGTGGTGAGCCTGAACGGCACTGAGGTCAGACTGACCAGCTACGAGTACCGCACGCTTGAGTATCTGATGCTCAACGCCGGCAAAACCATCTCCAAGGCAGAACTGACCGAACATCTTTATCATCAGGACTATGACCGAGACAGCAACGTGCTGGAGGTGTTCATCCGACGCCTGCGGCAAAAGCTGGATCCGGATCAAAGTCTGCAACCGATTACCACCGTGCGTGGCCTGGGCTATCGCTTTGCCCTTGGAGGCGGATCCGCCGCGTGAGTTCAGAAGCCGCCGTATCCCTGTCACTGCGTGCACGTTTGCTGCGGGCCTCGGCGGTTATACTGCCGCTTGTGATTATTTTGGCGGGGGTGGCGCTGCTTAAAGCCTTTCATGGCAGTCTTGAAAATGCTGAAGCGTCACAGGCGCGGCTGCATGTCTACCTCTTGCTGGGGGCTGTTGAAGTGGATGGCAACCAGCTCAAACTGCCCAGCACTGTGCTCGAACCAGGGTTCAGTCGTGATGGCTCGGGTGTCTATGGCTTTATTCATAACGCAGACGGCAGTCTGCTATGGCGCTCCCGCTCCAGTCAGAGCATCGATCCGGATGTGGTGCAGCGGCTGCCGAGTTCATTGCTGCAGCCGGGACAGGCACTGTTCAGTCACCTGCCACAGCAGGGGTTGTATCTGTTCCAGTATCCGGTGATCTGGGAAGCAGACGGTACTGATATTCGCTTTCTGGTGTCGGTATTGCGCAGCGATAGCCATGTAGTCTCCGAGATGAAAGCTTTCAGTCTGCAGCTTTTGGGGTGGCTCAGCGGGGTTGGGTTGGTGGCACTGTTGGCGCAATATTTCATCATGCGATGGGGGTTACGGCCACTGGATCAGCTGGCGGCTGACCTGCAACGCATCGAGGTGGGCACGACCGATCATCTGGATGGACGCTACCCGGAGGAAGTGCAGGGAGTGACGCAGAGCCTGAATCGGTTGATTGAGTCCGAGCGGCGTCAGCGCGAGCGCTACCGCAATACGCTGGCCGATCTAGCCCATAGTTTGAAGACCCCTCTGGCGGTGATACGCGGTGCAGGTGACGACTGCGCCGATCAACACAGCTATCGCCGGCTGGTGGAAGAGCAAACCCAGCGCATGCAGCAAATTGTACAGTACCAGCTGTCTCGAGCCGTCAAGAGTGAGGGGCGGGTGTTGGCACAGGCAGTGGCAGTCGCTCCTTTGCTGGAAAGACTGGTGCGGGTGATGGAGAAGGTATACGCCGCCCAGCCGGCAGAAGTCAGCCTGTCGTTGCAGCCGGATGCAGGGTTTGCCGGTGACGAACGCGACCTGATGGAGCTGTTGGGGAATTTACTGGATAACGCCTTCAAGTATGGCAATGGACAGGTGGCGGTTGAAGCGGGTCTGGAGGCGGACCAGCTGGTGATCAGCATCAGCGACAACGGTGCAGGTGTGGCACCGGCGCAGCGGCAGGTGATTCTGCAGCGTGGCGCCCGTCTGGACAGCCAAACCCCTGGACAGGGGATCGGGTTGGCCGTAGCGCTGGATATTGTTAGCAGCTATGACGGTGCGCTGGAGGTCAGCAGCTCAACGCTGGGTGGTGCCTGTTTCCGGGTTGAGCTGCCGGGTGGGCCGGTCAGCCAAGACGCTTGAAGAACACCTTGGAGTTGCGCTGGAAGTTGTAGAGCGCCTTTTTCTCGCCCGGCAGCTCATCCAGCGGTGCATTGCCAAAGCCCCGTTCAAGGAACCAGTGGGCTGTACGGGTTGTGAGTACGAACAGTCGCTTCAACCCCAGCGCAATGGCCTGATCCTCGATTGCTTCCAGCAGCATGTCACCACGCTGTCCGCCCCGGTAGGTCTGGTCGATGGCGACACAGGCCAGCTCTCCAATCGCTTCTTCCGGGAAGGGGTAGAGCGCGGCACAGCCGATGATGGCGCCATCACGTTCTACGACCGTGAAGCGCTCGATCTCGGCTTCCAGTCGCTCGCGGGAGCGACGCACCAGTACTCCTTTCTCTTCCAGTGGGGCGATCAGCTCCAGAATACCTCCCACATCTTCAATATTGGCGGGTCGCACCTGCTCATAGGAATGACTCACGACCATGGTGCCCTGGCCGTCGCGGGTGAAAAGCTCTGCCAGCAGTGCACCGTCGTCGTGGTAACTGATCAGGTGGCAGCGCGGTACGCCCTGCTGGCAGGCGGTCGCGGCGGCTTCCAGCAGGCAGGCGGTTTCACTGTAAGGCTGTTCGGGGTCATCCAGTTTGGCCAGATATTGCTGTACCAGGCGCGCGGCGGTTGACGCCAGCAGTTCGCTGCGCAGCTCACCCTGGCTGTCCTGAATGCCGGGGCGGGAACCGAACAGAATCAGTTTGTCGGCCTTGAGGGCGATCGCAGCCTGAGTGGCGACTTCCTCTACCGATAGATTGAATACTTCGCCGGTAGGCGAGTAGCCCAGATTGGACAGCAATACGATCTGATTCAGGTCCAGCAGGCGGCGCACACCTTCATGATCGATCCGCCGCAGCTCGCCGGTGTGGCCCATGTCTACGCCATCCAGTACACCCACCGGTCGGGCCGTGACAAAGTTGCCGCTGCAGACACGGATACGTGCCCCGTGCATCGGCGTGTTGGCCAGCCCCATTGACAGTTGGGCTTCGATTTCGGTTCTGAGGCTGCCTACGGCCTCGATCACGCACTCCAGTATTTCCGGTGTGGTGACGCGCAGGTCGTGGTGCAGTCGTGTTTCCACCCCGCGTGCCTGCAGCCGCTGCTCCGCCTGCGGACGAGCGCCGTGCACCAGCACCAGTCGTACGCCGAGGCTGTTGAGCAGAGCGATGTCATGCACCGTGTTGGCAAAGTTGGCATCGGCAATCGCCTCGCCACTGAGCATCAGTACGAAGGTCTTGCCCCGGTGCGCATTAATGTAGGGTGACGAGTGGCGAAACCAGTTAACGTATTCGGAAGTCACGGCGCTCAAGTCAGGCTCCTGCTGTTCTGTATTAAAGGCAGTAGTGGGCAATCAGGTTGCGTAACAACTCCACCGTGGGGCTGATCTGATCCAGTGCCAGGTATTCGTCCGGCTGGTGGGCCTGATCAATACTGCCTGGTCCCATCACTATGGTATCCATCCCCAGCGATTGCAGGAAGGGGGCTTCAGTGCCAAAAGCTACCGCTTCGGCGCGGTGGCCGGTCAAGCGTTCGGCCAGCCGTACCAGCTCCGAGTCGGCTGGTGTCTCGAAGGGTGGAATGCCCGGAAACTGGGAGTGGGTCTCGATTTTAACGCCAAAACGGTCATTCAGCGGTCGCAACCGCTCACTGATGGCGTTGCGCAACCCGTCAATGGACATGCCGGGCAGTGGCCGCAAATCATACTCCAGCTCACAGCGACCACAGATCCGGTTGGAGCTGTCGCCACCATGAATGCAGCCCAGGTTCAGGGTGGGTATGTCGACCCGGAACTGGGCATTGCGGTGTTTCTGTTGCAGCTCGCTGCGCAGGGTCAGCAGTTCGCTCATCACTGCATGCATCGCTTCCAGTGCGTTGGCACCCAGTGAAGGATCGGACGAGTGGCCTGATCGGCCCTGTATGCGCACTGACTCCATAATGATTCCCTTGTGCATTCGGATCGGCTGCAGGCGGGTGGGTTCGCCGATCACGGCGGCACGGGCCAGCGGGCGACCCGCTTCGGCCAGCGCGCGGGCACCGGACATGGAGCTTTCCTCGTCGGCGGTGGCCAGAATGATCAACGGCTGCTTCAGGGGTTGATCGAGGAAGTGCTTGGCGGCCTCAATGGCGAGGGCAAAAAAACCTTTCATGTCGCAGGTACCCAGCCCGTACAGCCGGTTGTCACGCTCGGTCAGGAAAAAAGGGTCCGAGCGCCACAACTCCGGATCACAGGGGACGGTATCGGTATGCCCTGACAGCACCAGCCCCCCCGGGCCGCTGCCCAGAGTGGCGATCAGGTTGGCCTTTTCAGGATGTCCCGGCACCGGCATCACTTCAGTGTTAAAGCCAAGCGCTTCAAGCCATTCATGCAGCTGTTCGATTACAACCAGGTTGCTCTGGTCATGGTGTACAGATGCAGAGCTGACGGAGGGCGCGGCGATAAGCCGGCGCATCATTTCAAGGGTACTGAGCGAGTGTCGGGTCGAGTGTGTGGTCATGATGGGCTCCACTGTTTGACCCATTTTGCTACCTTTGCGGTTGCGGGTCCATGAGTGTGAAGCGAGGGGTGGTCAGATTGACCACCCCGGGCGAGCTGTCAGGAGAACATGCCCTTGAGCATGAAGAAGAACATGATCGACAGGATGGCACCGGCCGGCAGTGTCACGATCCAGGATACAAAAATGGTGCCTACAACGCGCAGGTTGAGCGCAGCCATGCCACGGGCAAGGCCCACACCCAGCACCGCACCCACCAGCGTATGAGTGGTGGAGATCGGCAACCCTGTACCTGAAGCGACCACCACGGTGCTGGCGGCCGCCAGCGTGGCCGCAAAACCGCGGCTCGGGGTCAGCTCGGTAATGTTCTGGCCGACGGTGGCGATCACCTTATGACCATACATCACCAGGCCGGCAACAATGCCAGCACCACCGAGCAACAGAATCCAGGCGGGCATGGCCGCTTTTTGCGCCACCTCACCACCTGCATTGACAATGCCGACAATGGCGGCCAGCGGGCCGACGGCGTTGGCCACATCGTTGGAGCCGTGAGCAAAGGCCATGGCGCAGGCGGTGAACATCATCAGGACGCCAAATACCTTTTCCACGCTGGTGAAATGGAAGTCGCGATTGGCTTCGGGGTCAAGCTTGATGCCGCGCTGCATAAATATGCCGATACCCATGGTGACCAAGCCGATCAACACCGAAACCGCAGCGCTTTCGCCCCAGCTCAGGTGCAGGCCTACATGCTTGAGGCCCTTGGTGAAGGTCACCATGGCGATGATGAAGCCCACCAGGAAAATATACATGGGTACATAGCGTTTGGCATTGGCGAAGGGATTCTCGGTATCAAGAATCAGCTTTTGTACACTGCGGAACAGGAAGAAAGCGATGACGCCGGCCGTGACGGGCGATACTACCCAGCTGGCCACAATATTGCCGACCTTGTTCCAGTGTACGGCCTCCATGGAGATACCAACGGCTGCAAAGCCGACAATGGCGCCGACAATGGAGTGAGTGGTGGAAACTGGCCAGCCAAAGTGGGTCGCAATCAACAGCCAGATGCCCGCTGCCAGCAGCGAGGCCATCATGCCGAAGACCAGAAGTTCCGGGTTGGCACTGAGCATGGAGGGCTCGATAATACCTTTACGGATTGTGTCGGTTACGGCCCCGCCGGCAAGATAGGCACCAGCGAATTCGAACAGAATGGCGATCAGAATGGCCTGTTTCAGGGTCAGGGCGCGGGACCCGACAGAAGTCCCCATCGCGTTGGCTACATCGTTGGCACCTACACCCCAGGCCATGAAGAAGCCGAAGATACAGGCCATAACCACCATGATGGTGCCGTACTGAGCAATGATTTCCATAGGTTTAAGCCTTGGTCGTCTGTGTAGTTAACGGGCCAGCAGCAGCTGCAGTCGGCTGCCAACCTGCTGGGCACGGTTGGCAAGATCGCCAACCCACTGGATGATCTGATAGAGAAACATGACATCGATCGGCCAGAGGTCGCGTTCAACACGGAACAGTGATGCACGCAATTCGCGCTCATGTTCGTCGGTCTTGTGCTCCAGTCGGTCCAACTCGGTAATCAGGCGTTCAACGATATCCACTTCATGGCCGCGGAAACCCGCTGCCAACAGCTCGTCCAGCTCACTCAGTGCCAGTACGGCCTGTTCAATCGTTTGCAAAGCGGTGCGGAGCAGCTCGCGCAGCTCGTCCTGGATCGGTTCCGGGATCTGCATCTGGCGACCCAGCATCAAACCGGCAATATCCTTGGCTCGGTTGGCGATCTTGTCCTGCATGCGCAGAAGGTCGAGCAAATCGGTGCGGGGGACAGGCAGAAAAATGCTGGCAGGGAGACGCTGGCGGATATCTCGTTTCATGTCATCCGCTTCACCTTCAATGGCAGCGATACGGTGCTGACATTCGGATGCCGTGTTCCAGTCGTTCGCGATCACCGCATCGAAGAAGGGGATCAGTTCTGCGGCGCTTGCCTGCGCCTTGATGATGTGCTCCTGCATCGGCTTGAACGGGGAACGGGCGAACATCTGCATAATTGGGCTATTAACCATGTTGCGTTCCTGTTGCAGGTGGAAAAAACTGGGCGCAAGTATACGTGCTGCTGTCACAGATCTGTAGTGATAGTGTCATAAAAAGTGTCACAAAATTTGCGCGATTCTGATGATGATCAGTGCTCTGGATTGGGTACACTGGTGGCAGATCAACAAGGTGTTTGAATCAAGGTGTCTGAACGTTGACCTCCTCCTCTCCCTTCGCACCTGTAGGTGACTCAGGAAGGGGATTCCCGTTACCGGGTGCCACCTAATCGCTCAGGGGGCAGGTTCCTGCTGCTGGCGGCCTCACTGCACCGCTCACTGGGCCTGAGCCAGTATGCTCAGGCACTCACAGGCGACCCGGGCGATGTCCCGCCCTTGGCACAGGTTTTAATCCCCCGTGCGAGGATGTTCAAGGCACCGACTACGTCGGCATTATTTTGATAGCCGCAGTCGGTACAGGCAAATTGCGCCTGGCTCAGACGGTTGTCCCGCGAGACATGCGCACACGCGGGGCAGGTCTGGCTGGTGTGATGCGCCGGCACCGCCAGCACTTCACCGCCGGCCCAGCCGGCTTTGTATTCCAGCTGGCGCCGGAACTCGAACCAGCCCTGATCCAGTATCGACCGGTTCAGACCGCTTTTCTGGCGCACGTTGCGCCCGGGTGTATCGAGTGTGCCTTTTGCCGATGCCGACATATTGGTCACCTGCAGATCCTCAATCACCACCATCGCGTGGTTTTGGCTGATGCGGGTTGAGGTCTTGTGCAGATAGTCTCGGCGGACATTGGCGATCCGGCGCTGCAGCCGCTGGACACGGGCTTTAGCTTTGTACCAGTTGCTAGAGAATTTGACCTTGCGGCTCATCTGCTGCTGCGCCTTGGCTAGTGCTTGTTGATGTTGCTTGAAGCTGTCAAGCGGTGCGGTGAAGGTGCCATCGCTCAGGGTGGCGAAGCGGACAATGCCCAGATCAATCCCAATCCACGATGCCGGTTTTGGATGCACCGGTGCCGACACCTCGCGCTCGGTCTGGAAACTGATGTGCCAGTGGCCAGCCTCCCAGCTAACGGTACAGTTTTTGATTGTGCCGACGATTGGGCGGGATTGCCTGAATTTGATCCAGCCCAACTTGGAGGGCAGTTTTACCCGCCGCCCATCCAGTTGGCAGTATTTGGCGAAGTTGACGAAACGGATGCTGTCGCGGTCACGACCTTTTTTCTTGAAGCGAGGCCGCTGCGCCTGCAGCTTCGGATCGAAACAACGCTGCCAAGCCGCGTCCAGATCCTTCAGTTTCTGCTGCAAGTTATCGGTATAGGCCTCTTTCAGCCACTCCGTTTCTGGCTCCCGTTTCCACGCCGTGATCCACTTAGCCATTATCTCATAGCGCGGGACGCGCTGATTCTCAGCCTGATACGCGTCATTGCACCGTGCCAAGGCCTGGTTCCAGACGAACCGAGCATGCCCGACCAGCACGCGCAAGCGCGCATCCTGCCCAGGGCTGGCATCGAGACGGAACTTGAAGCCTTGGCGTATAATCATGAAAACAATATAGCACATAATGCTGTATAAAATGACAGTATCAGCCGTCTGGCGGCTGCATCACATTCACCCCGCATCTCCATCGATGTGGGTACCCTGCGGAGGGTAGGATGGCAACAGAAACAGAACTCAAGCTGCTGATCGAACCGGCAGCGATGGAACAGCTGAGCCGGCATCCACTGCTGAGCGATGCAGTCGGGCAGGCGCCCCGACTGCTGCATAACACTTACTATGATACAGCGGCCCTTGACCTGGCCCGGGCAAAGGTGGCACTGCGGGTTCGGCGTCAGGGGGAGCGGTTTATTCAGACGCTGAAAACACGGGGGCAGAGCATCGATGGACTGCACCAGCGGGGTGAATGGGAGTGGGATTTGGCCAGCGAACAGCTCGATCCCGCCCTGCTTGAAGCCGACATCTGGCCCGCCGAGCTGATTGCGCCGGATCAATTGGCACTGATACCGGTGTTTACCACTGACTTCATGCGACGTCTCTGGTGGCTGACTTTTGAGGGTGCCGAGATCGAAGTGGCACTGGATCTGGGTGAAGTGGTGTGCGACTGCGGGGATGGTCGTCACCTGACAGATCCGATCAGTGAGTTGGAGTTGGAGCTCAAATCAGGCCCTGCCGATGCTCTGTTTGCGCTGGCACATTGGTTGGCCGAACAGGCAGAACTGCAGCCTGGCGATATCAGTAAGGCACAGCGCGGCTATCGACTGTTCAGTCAGTGTAGCCAGCACTCAATGGATTGCAGGGGAGACGCATGAATGTCGATTGATGAACAGAAATTGCAGAACGTGCCGGAAAAATTGCAGCCTCTGCTGCAGGATAACCTTGCCCGCATCGAAGCCGCCCTCGGTGAGTTGCAGGGTCAGCCGGATTGGCTGACGGGCGAGTTGCAGCGCACCCTGATTGGCAGTGATTTTGTTGCCGAGCAGCTGCAGCGTCACCCTGACTGGCTGGCTCAGCTGATTCGTAGCGGAGACCTGCAACAGGCTTACGGCGAAACCGAGTATGCCGAACGACTGCAGGCGTTGCTGACACCGATTGAGGACGAGAAGGAGCTGTACCGCCAGTTGCGCCTGTTCCGTCAGCGCGAAATGATCCGCCTGATCTGGCGTGACCTCAACCGGCTCAGCGACATGCGCGGTACCACCCGTGAGTTGTCATGGCTGGCGGATGCCTGCATTGATCGCACGCTGGAGTGGTTGTACCAGCAGGCCTGCCAGCGCTGGGGCGTGCCGCACTCGTGCCCGGATGCCAGCGGGCAGCGATATCCACAGCGGATGGTGGTGCTCGGGATGGGCAAGCTGGGTGCGCATGAGTTGAACCTGTCATCCGATATTGATCTGATCTTTACCTTCCCGGCCAATGGCGAAACCGACGGCGAGCGCAAAAATCTGGAAAATCAGGACTTTTTCATCCGGCTGGGGCAAAAGCTGATCCAGGCGCTGGATAACCTGACCATCGATGGCTTTGTGTTTCGCGTCGACATGCGCCTGCGTCCATTCGGCTCGGCTGGCCCGCTGGCGTGCAGCTTTGGAGCCATGGAGAGCTATTACCAGGATCAGGGCCGTGACTGGGAGCGCTATGCCATGATCAAGGCACGCGTTGTAGCCGGTGATCAGGAGGCAGGAGAGGAGCTGATCCAGCTGTTGCGTCCGTTTGTGTATCGCAAGTATATCGACTTCAGCGCATTCGAATCACTGCGCGACATGAAGGGCATGATCAACCGTGAAGTGAGGCGCAAGGGGTTGAGCCATAACGTGAAGCTGGGAGCCGGTGGCATCCGCGAAGTGGAGTTTATTGCGCAAGCGTTCCAATTAATCCGGGGCGGTCGCGATCATGAGCTGCAGCAGCGTGAACTGCTCAATATCCTGCCGCAGCTGCCGGAAAAGGTGGGTATGCCTGAAGCGGCCGTGACTGACCTGACCGATGCCTACACCTTCCTGCGCAATGTGGAACATGGTATTCAGGCGATCGCCGACAAGCAGACGCAGGAGTTGCCGGAAGATGACGTGGGCCGGGAGCGTCTGGCCTTTGCCCAGGGCTTTGCCGATTGGGATGCGCTGGACCAGGCGTTGCAGAAATGTCGGGCGGATGTGTCGCGTCACTTTGCGGATGTGATCGCTCCGGTGGATGAGGGAGAAGAGCAACCTGATGACCTGCGTGGTGACTGGCTGGCGCTCTGGCAGGGGTTGATGGAGGATGCCAGTGCGCTGGAGTTTCTGGCCGAACAGGGCTATCAGGCTCCTGAGCAGGCATTGAAAGCGCTGCAGGATCTCAAGGGGTTGCGCACGGTACAGATGCTGCAGAAAGTGGCGCTGGAGCGACTGGAAGCGGTATTGCCGGCTCTGCTGGAGAATGTTGGCCAGTGCAGTAATCCAGAGATTACGCTGGAGCGGGTGCTGGTGTTGATTCAGGCGGTATTGCGCCGGTCCGCCTATCTGGTGTTGTTGAACGAAAACCCTGCTGCGTTGAAACAGCTGGTTCAGCTCTGTTCTGCCAGTGCCTGGTTTGCCGAGCAGCTGTCGAAACAGCCGGTTCTGCTGGATGAGTTGATCGATCCACGCACACTTTACACGCCGCCGAACCTGACGGCGCTGCGTACCGAGCTACGCCAGCAGTTGCTGCGTATACCGGAAGATGACATCGAGCAGTTGATGGAGACCCTGCGCTACTTCAAGCATGCACACATGTTGCGGGTGGCTGCGTCCGATATTACCGGAGTATTGCCGTTGATGCGGGTCAGTGATTACCTGACCTGGCTGGCGGAAGCCGTGCTTGAAGCGGTGCTGGATATCGCCTGGCGCAACCTCACCGAGAAACACGGCGTGCCACAGAAAAGCCCCGGCGTGCCCTGTGATCCCGATTTTATCATCATCGGTTATGGCAAGGTGGGTGGCATAGAGCTGTCCTATGGTTCTGATCTTGACCTGGTGTTCCTGCACGATGCGGCTGGTAACCTGGAAACCGATGGTGGCAAGCCCATCGCCAACAGCGTCTTCTTCAACCGGTTGGGGCAGAGGATCATCCATATCCTCAACACGTTCACCCCATCCGGGATTCTGTATGAAGTGGACATGCGCTTGCGCCCGTCCGGCAACTCCGGCCTGCTGGTCAGCTCACTGAACGCCTTCCGGGAGTATCAGCAGAAGGAAGCCTGGACCTGGGAACATCAGGCGTTGGTTCGGGCGCGTGTGGTGGCCGGCAGCCCGGCCCTGGCGGAGCGGTTCCAGTCCGTGCGCCGTGAAATATTGGGACAGCCTCGGGAAGAAGCAAAACTCAAAACGGATGTGACCACGATGCGCGAGAAGATGCGCGGGCATCTGGGCAGCAAACCTGCGGCCGATGAAGAAAGTCGTGTATTCCATCTGAAGCAGGACCGTGGCGGTATCGTCGATATCGAGTTCATGGTGCAATATCTGGTGCTGCGCCACGCAGCCGAGATGCCTGCTCTGATGCGTTGGACTGACAACATCCGCATTCTGGCCAGTGTTGAAGCCGAAGGGTTGCTGGCATCCGATGAGGTGGAATTGCTGCGGGAAGCCTACAAGGCCTATCGTGCCGCCGGCCACCGTCAGACGATGCAAAACCTCTCCGGTGTGCTGGGCGATCAGGAGATGGCCGCCTATCGTGAAGGTGTGGCCGAACTCTGGCAGAGGCTGCTGGCGTCGTAATTTGGCACGAAAAAGCCGACCCGGGGTATGCCGGGCCGGCTGTTCAGAATCAAGAGCCGTGTTGTTCGATCAGAGGCTGGTCAGCCAGCTGTGCTTGTCCTCGGCTCTGCCCCACTGAATATCGTTCAGAGCGCGGCGCAGGCGCAGGGTGGTTTCGCCAATGCCGCCGTTACCGACCTCATACTCCTTGCCTTTGTAAATGAACGTGCCTACCGCTGTCAGAACCGCAGCGGTACCGGACAGCGCGGCCTCGCATCCTGGGCGTGCACTGCGCTCAAGCAGCTCTTCAACGGTAAGCTGACGCTCGGACACGGTCATGCCCATGTCTCGAGCCAGTGTCAGGATGGAATCGCGGGTGACGCCATGCAGGAAAGTCGAATCCAGCGCCTTGGTGATGATCTCATCGCCATCGATCAGCAGGAAGTTGGCCGCACCGGTCTCCTGAACATCACCGCCCGGGCAGAACAGTACCTGATCGGCCTGATACTCCGCCCGCGCTTTCATGATTGGCTGCAGTGCGCTGGCATAGTTGCCGCCACTTTTGACCACGCCCATGTGCGGCGAACAGCGCATGCCTTCATCATCCAGCAGCAGGCGTAGCGCCTTGTCACCACCGGTAAAGTAATCACCTACCGGTGACAGCAATACATACAGGCATGAAGTCAGGGACGGCACGGCAGCCTTGCCGATGGCGGGCTCGGTACCGATATGAGTTGGGCGAATGTACATGGAGCCAGGCGCCTCAGGTACCTGATCGGCGAAGCGCGTGACGATATCAACAATCATCTGCTCCAGCTGTTCAGGTGCAAACTCCGGCAGTGCCAGAATGTCTGAGCTTTGCTGCAGGCGGGCGATATTACGGTCCATGCGGAAAATCTTGACCGAGCCATCCTCATGGCGAAATGCCTTCAAGCCCTCGAAGCAACTGCTGGAGTAGTGCAGTACGTGTGCCCCGGGGTGCAGCTGAATACTGTCGCTCGATACCACCTCGGCGTTGCTCCACTGTGAGCCGTCGAACCAGGAAATTGCCATTTCAGGCATGAAAACGGAACCAAAAGCAGACATATCATCTTCCTAACAAGCTGGGCTAAGACCGAAGGCTGGCGGGGCGGAGCCAGCAGACACGAGCGATCCGAGAAATTCAGACCCTTAGATTGTATGCATTCAGCGAAAAAATGGAATTGCCTGGCGGATAAATAGTGTTGCAGCCTTCGTTGCACAGCGGCTGCAATGGTATCATTTGACGCCTATGGCAAGCGTCTGGTCTGTTGGGCCGAGCGTATGGGAAACAGCAAAGTGGGTGCGCGTGAAACAGATTCTGATCATCAATGACGGCAAGCCAGGCCACCGCAACCAGTCACTGGGGCTGGCCGAAGCGCTTGCACGCAAGACGCCGGTCGAGATCAGTGAGCGTGAACCCATGGGGCGGTTTGAAGCACTCAGACTCAGCCTGGGTGGTATGTTGCCCGAGCTGGACGACCGGCCCGATCTATTGATCGGGGCAGGCCATGCCACGCACCTGACGTTGCTGGCGCTACGTCGCTTGTACCGTGTACCCGCTATTGTGCTGATGAAACCGTCTATACCGATGGGGTTCTTTGATCTCTGTCTGGTGCCTGAGCATGATCAGCCTCCGAAACGTCCCAATATCATTGTCACAAAAGGCGCTCTGAATCGGATGCGGCCGGGCACAAAACAACCGGGCACAGGCGTGGTACTGATCGGCGGGCCGTCAAAACATTACAACTGGGATGAAACCGGCATGCTTGCACAGGTGCGTGCACTGCTGGAACATGCGCCGCGCAACTGGCTGATCGGCTCGTCACGGCGTACGCCTGCCAGCACTGAACAGGCTTTGTCAGGGTTGTGTGGGGATCGTTTTGTACCTGCCGCCGCAACCGGCCCTGACTGGCTGCCGCAACAACTGGCACAGGCTGAGGTATGTTGGGTAACGGAAGACAGCGCATCCATGGTGTATGAAGCGCTGACGGCGGGCTGCCAGGTTGGCGTTTTGCCACTGAGTAGTGAAGCGGACAACCGGATCGGCAAGGGTGTTGAGCAGCTGACAGCGCAAGGGTTGGTGGTGCGTGCACCAGACTGGTCGATGACCGGGCTCGCTGCAGAGAGCATCGTATTGAATGAAGCAGAGCGCTGTGCCGAGGAAGTACTCAGGAGGGAGTGGCTGTGAAGGTTGTACAGGTATTGCCCGCCCTTGAACTGGGCGGTGTCGAGCGAGGTACGCTTGAAGTTGCCCGTGGACTGGTTGCTGCTGGCCATGAGTCAATTGTTGTGTCGGCCGGGGGGCGCCTTGTTGCACAGCTTGAATGTGAAGGCAGCCGCCATGTGCAATGGGAGTTGGGCAAGAAATCGTTGCTGACGCTGCTGCAGGTGCCCGGGCTGCGCCGTTGGCTGGCCGAAGAAAAACCGGATATCGTGCATGTGCGCTCGCGCATGCCCGCCTGGGTTGTATGGCTGGCCTGGCGCAAGATGGCCCCGGCGACTCGGCCGCGTTTCATTACCACCCTGCATGGTATGCACTCGGTTAACCGCTACAGCGCCATCATGGGTAAGGGGGAACGCGTTATTGCCGTATCCGAGACGGCGAAACGCTACCTGCTGGACAACTATCCGGAAGTGGACCCTGCCAAGGTAACCGTGATTCATCGGGGCATTGATCCGGAAGAGTTTCCGCGTGGATATCAGCCTACAGAGGAGTGGAAAGGACGCCTCTTTGATGACTGCCCTCAGGCCCGGAACAAACACCTGATCTGCTTTCCTGGCCGCATTACGCGCTGGAAAGGGCATCTTGATCTGGTCAAGGTAGTGGCAGAGCTCAGCCAGCAGCGGCAGGACTTTCATGTCCTGGTCGTGGGCAGTGACCCCAAGAACAAATTTATTCATGAGGTAAAAGCGGCCATTAATGCAGCGGGCCTGGGCCAGTACTTTTCCTTCCTCGGTACCCGCTCGGATATGAAAGAGCTGTACGCCATTTCAGATGTGATGTTGTCCCTTACATCAACAACCGCAGAAGCCTTTGGGCGAACGGTTGTGGAGTGTTTGTCGATAGGTACACCGGTGGTGGGGTATGCCCATGGGGCAGTGGCTGAAACCTTGGGGGCTATTTATTCGGAAGGAAAAGTGCCTACAGGTCAATATTCACTGGCTGCTAAAAAAGTGAGTTTCTGTTTGGATAAGAAGGGATGTGGTGACATGCTGGAAGGGCCGTACACACTTGATAAAATGATACAGAAAACTCTTTCTCTATATGAAAACATATGAACCAAAATCTGACAGATAAAACGTTAGCGGCTTTTTTATTTAAAATAATAGGCTGTTTTTTTATCATAAATTATTTTGTTTTGCCGGGGTTGTATAAAGATTTCGTCTACCTTGTGTCTATGTTCTGCATTATTGGATTTTTTTTTGGTTTTAAAATTGATCTTCGGTTCTCGGGGCTTTTTTCCATAAGTCTTTTGATTTTTGTTCTGCCTGATATTATTAACATGGCGAGAGGCTATTCTTCGTTAAGTGATATTGAAAAAATATCACGCAATTTACTTTTGGTATTGCCGGTTGGTGCAGTTTTATATTACAGAAATATATCGAGCGATCTTTTGGTGAAGGCGATTGTTCTGATGTTTTTCTATACATTGTTCTTTCTTTTTCTTCAGGAAGAAGGAATGTTTGCAAGTCAGTCTGACCACTATGACGGTGAGTATCCAGGCTTATGGTATAACAAGGGAACATTTTCAACAGCTGTCGTGTTTTTTTATTCTTTATTGGCAGGGATGTTTTTTGTTCCTGCGAAAAAGATGCCCTTTGTCTGGCTGCTGTCGGGATTCGTGGCGGTATCGGTTATTCTGGTCATGACTGAAGCCAGAGGACCCATTCTAGCCTTTACCATCATAAATATAATCATGGTTTTCATACATTACAGGTATAACCTGAAAAGTCTTTCAAATTTCAAGATGTTGTCATTTTTTGCTCTGGTAATATTGCTTGTTATTTATTTTTTGCTTTGGGATAGAATAACTCTTGCCTATATTGAGGCAAGTAATTATTTAGTGGCAGGTGACATATCTTTTGATAACTCTATAGCAGTCAGAATAGAGTCATGGCGGCTGGCATGGGATGTTTTTATGCGCAACCCTATTTTTGGATATGGTGTAAAAGAAGCTCTGGAAGTGAAAAAGGAAATCTTGGCGTCAGGAAATTATCCTGATTATATGTTGAGTTTCCATACTCACTCCGAGTATTTTTATATGCTGGAGAGGGGTGGTATATTTGGCTTGATCTGCCTTATTTTATTTGTGTTGTTCCCCTTTTATATACTTCGTTATTACGGGGTTTCGCTTGTTGAAGCAGCGCCAACTTTTTTTGTGACAGTGTCTTTTTTGGTTATTGGTTTGACCAGTGCGACATTACGTAACAATCTCGGTGCTAACTCTTACCTTTTATGCTTGGCGTTATCAATGGCTTACTCCATCATTTCAGCGAATGGGAAAATGAAAAATGAGATCGCCAGTTAGGCTTTATTATCAGAACTCTGAAGGTAACTTCGGCGATATCCTTTCCAGAGAAATTACACAGAAAGCATCTGGCGCTGATGTTGCGTTCAGTGATTTGAAATATGCTGATCTGGTCGCGATAGGAAGTCTTGCCGAGCGTGTTGTCAAAAAGCGTTTCAAACGTTGGCTAATCAATCTTGGTCGGCCTTTGCATCTTTGGGGTACAGGCTTTTTGGCACCTGGAGAGTCAACATCTGGCAGGTTTATTCGTGCGCATGCACTTAGAGGCAAGCTGTCGGCGGCTCGCTTTAATATGGATATTGATAGAGTCTGTTTGGGAGATCCAGGGCTGTTGTGCTCTCATTTCTTTCCGTCGGATCACCTGAGTAAAGGCCAGCACGTACTATGCCTCCCTCACCTTCATGACCACCACTCCGGTAAATGGATCGATACAATTCGTTGTAAATTTCCAAATGATAACGTTGTACAGATGAGTTTGGCTGATGATCATGTGACTATTATCGAGGCGATAATATCTGCCAAGTTAGTGGTTACGACAGCTATGCACCCTTATATAGTAGCCCACAGCTATGATGTCCCCACTGCTTATCTACAAACAGGCAGCAATATTCATGTTGGTGGCGACTATAAGATATATGACTATCTCTCGGTATTTGGTCGCGACGTACTGTACTCGGTTGACTGTTGGGAGCTTACAAAGGGGAGGGTCACCGCTGAGCAACTGTATGATGTCGCGGAGAGTGATCGAGTCTCTGTTGAGGTAGTCAAGCGTATACAAGAAGAGTTGTTGGGTTCTTTTCCGCAGGAATACAAGGCATGAAAATCGTACATGTGCTTTGCTCCAGCCAGAAAGGAGGGCTGGAAACAGCTTTTTTTAATATAAACAGGTTGCTGATAAGAATGGGCCACGAAGTTGAGGTGTGGCTACCGTTTGAATCGCCCTATCGTGATTGTTTGCAACGGGATAGCCACAGTTATTACGCATTTTCTCCCCGGGGCTATTATGATGTTTTTCGTATTATTCAGGCACACCTGCGCTTGAGGACAGTCAAGCCGGATTTAGTGCTAACGCACAACGCCCGTGCAACCAGTATTCTTGGTCTGGCCTTGAAAAGTCTGACGGCGCCACTTGTTGGATTCTCTCACAGCAATAAAATACGGCGAATGCTTAAGGCAGACTACCTGATTGGTCTTACTGAAGACATGTGTCAGCGCTTTTGGAACGCTGGATACGAAAAGGATAGAACAGCGATTTTGCCCAACTTTGTATTTGAACGACCACCTTTTGTTAAAAGTATCAAAAAAGACACAGGCAATGTTGGATTTGTCGGGCGTATGACAGCTGAAAAAGGGCTGGATACGCTATTAACGGCATTTTCTCAAGTGGTTGAAATAATGCCTGACACGCAGTTACATCTTGCTGGCAGCGGACCGGATAAAGAGGATATTCTTGCTCTTGCAGAGTCCCTTTCTATCCGTCACAAGGTTCATATTCATGGTTGGGTGGAAGATATTGGTGGATGGCTTCGTGACATTGATCTTTTAGTCGTGCCGTCTTTGAGTGAAACCTTTGGTATCGTTATATTGGAAGCGGCTGTCCATGGTTGCCCAGTCATAGCCAGTGATGTGTCGGGACCTGCCAGTCAGATCCAATCAGGCAGTGACGGCTGGCTGGTGCCCCCGGGTAATGCGCAGCAGTTGGCAGACGGTATTTGTGCTGCATTGCAGCATGCAGAGCATAGAGCATCTGTTGCCACAATGGCGTATAAACGCAGTGAAAGTTACACTGTAGAAGCAATTCAGCCCCGTTTGAAAGCTATACTGGAGCAGAGTATTTATCTAGGTCGAAAAAAACAATCGCAAAAGGATTAATTTTTTTGCTCAGACTCATAAAGTTTTATCTGCCTTAAAAACCGGCTATACGCAAAGTTAACTGCATAGATATAACCCATCAGCCCGCCACGCCAGTAGCCACGGAAAAAGTAACCCACGATAAAAGCGGTCCAAAATTCGGTCAGAATGCGAAAGGTCGATGGCTTGCGGCCGCGGGCCAGCAGGTCTTTTGCCTGCGCCTCGGTGTACTCGTTCATTTTTTCTATGCGATGGTGGAAAGACTTGAGCGAATCGTGTGCCATGCGACCCTTGAGTGTGGCGGTTTTCGCCCCTGCCTCCATCTGTACGCGATCATGTACCGGGCTGGTGCTGTAGCGTCCTTTTGACTTCCGATACAACCGTACCGGTTTGTAGGGTGTGTAAGCACTCAACCGGTCGGTGCAGTAAAGACGGTCGTGAATGGCAATGAAATAGCCATCGGCATCGGGTGCCTGAGTAAACATGGCGACTATTTCCGCCTGCAGCTCAGGCAGGATACGTTCGTCCGCATCAATGTTGAAGATCCAGTCATTGCGGGCCTGATCCTCTGCAAACCGCTTTTGCAGGCCATACCCGGGCCAGTCATGATGAACGACACGCGCCCCGAGTGATGCTGCGATCTCCTGGGTTCCGTCAGTGCTGCCCGAGTCCACCACGACAACCTCGTCGACCCAGTTCCGCACACTTTCGATCGCCATGCCGATGCGGTCCGCTTCGTCCTGAGCGATGATGGTGACACTGATGGGCAGGGTGGTGTCGGTCATGTGATGCCTGTTGGTTTCAAGGGTCTGGAGGTTGCTATAATCGCGCTCTATTGTCGGGGCAAACAGGTTCGCCTGGCAAGTTTCGCACAACGACAGGAGTTCCCGTGAGCCGGATTCAAACGCTTCAGATCATCGGCAGCAAGAAACTGGGTGGCGCCGAAAGCTTTTTTGTTCGCCTTCACCATGCGTTTAACCAGACGAGTGATTTGGGTTCAACCGCCATCGTGCCGCCTGGAAGTGAACTGCTCAGTAGCCTGTCTGCGCCTGTAGCGACCAGTGCCATGCGCAGTGTGTTCGACCCTCTGTCGCGTTTCAGTCTGGGGGCCTTGATCCGGCGTGAGCAGCCCGACATAGTCCAAACCTGGATGGGACGGGCGACGCGTCTGGTTCATCTGCGCCCAGGCAAGGGGCCGGTTCATGTGGCCCGGCTCGGAGGCTTCTACAATCCGGATCACTATCGGCATGTACATGCACTGGTTGGCAATACCCGGGGGATTTGTGATTACCTGATCAGGCATGGTTACCCTGCTGATCGCGTACACTACATCAGTAACTTTGTTCCTCGTCCTGAACCGGTTGAAGCTGAACAACTGCAGCAGTGGAAGATGCGGTTAAACCTGAAAGATGACTTGGTGATCTTTGCTCTTGGGCGGCTGCATACCAACAAGGCTTTTGACACGCTGCTGGATGCCTTTTCGGCCTTGCCGGAAGAGATCGGTGGGCGTCGTGTGCAGTTGCTGCTGGCGGGGGATGGTCCTCTGGCCGATCAGCTCAAGGATCAGGCGAGCAAAAGTACGGCCAGTAACCGCATCCATTTTCTGGGCTGGCAGTCGGATCCAGCTCCCTTTTTTGCCATGGCAGACCTGTTCGTCTGCCCCTCACGGCATGAGCCACTGGGCAATGTGATTCTTGAGGGGTGGGCGCATGGTGTACCCGTTGTTTCCACTCGCAGTGATGGTGCGTTGGAGCTGATGACGGATGGCATTGACGGTGTGCTGACAGAGGTCGATGCCTGTGAGGCGCTGACCGCCGCCATGCAGCAGGTACTGGCCGCTTCTGATGATCAGAAAGCCGCGATGATCAGTGCCGGGCGTTGTACGTTGGAGCAGCGTTTTGGCCAAGAGGCCATTGTATCGGCCTATCACGCCTTGTATGAGCAGCTCTTGGCGGGGGATCGCTGATGTGCGGAATAGCCGGCATCTACACGCCAGGGCGTGACATTGATGCTGAACTTCCTGCTCGGATGGCGGCTGCGCTGTCTCATCGCGGACCCGATGGACAAGGCATGTTTGCCGAGCAGGGTGTCGCCCTCATCCATACCCGACTTTCAATTATCGATCTGGAACACGGACAACAGCCGCTGTATTCACAAGACCGGCAGCGGGTCCTGGTCGCCAATGGGGAAATCTATAACCATGTGGAGCTGAGGCAGTCGCTGCAGGGGCGGGGTGAAAGATTCAATACCGGCTCTGACTGCGAAACCATTTTGCCACTGTCTGCATCGGACTCAGGCCCCGACGCAGACTTTGCCCATCAGCTGGAAGGCATGTTTGCCTTTGCGCTTTATAACCGCAGCAACGGTGAGCTGCTGCTGGTACGCGACCGCTTCGGTATCAAACCGCTTTATTACTGCGAATTGCCCGGCGGCATTGCTTTTGCTTCGGAAATCAAGGCGTTGGTCAGGGTGTTGCCGAACAAGCCGCAGCCCAATCTGGAAGCGGTAGGGCGATTCCTGCAGATCAACTTTGCGTCCGGTGATGAAACGGCGATCGAGGGGATTCACCGTATTCCACCGGGTGGGTTTCTCAAGGTTTTGCCGGATGGAAATATTGAGACAGGCATCTGGTGGTCGCTGGAACAGTCGCTTAAAGAACAGCCGGTATTCAAGGGTGACGAGCAGGCTGCCCTGGAGACCTTTGATGAGCTGCTGCAGGATGTGCTGCAAAAGCATCTGCGCTCCGATGTGCCGGTGGGGCTCTTTCTGTCCGGAGGTGTTGATTCATCAATATTGGCTACAGAGCTCAGTCGTTGCAGTTTTGGCAAACAACTGCCCAAAGCCTGGAGTCTGGCCTTTAACAGCACAACCGTGCATGACGAGTCAGAGGCCGCCGGTGCTGTGGCCCAGGCCTGTAGCCTTGAGCTTGAGTACGTTAAATCAGAGCCGATCAGGCTGTTTGACCAACTGGTATATGCGATTTGGGCCAGTGATGAGCTGATGGGTGACTTCGCGTCGCTGCCAACGCTGGTACTGGCTGACAGAGCCTCGCAGAGTCACAAAGTGGTATTGAGCGGCGAAGGAGGCGATGAAGTGTTTGCCGGTTACGGTCGTTATCGCATGCCCATGTTTCAGCGATGGTTAGCTCAGCTGAAGACTCCCGGCAGTGGTGGTTTTAGAACCAAAGGCCGGTTTAACCGGCCGCAGGCACTGGGTTTGATCAAGCCTTCACAGCAGGCAAGTCTGTTTGGCCATTGGCGAGTGCCCTTTATCCAGAACTGGAAACGGTTTGCAGGCCTTGATCGTTTGACACGCATGCAGGCGACCGATATCGCGACCTGGCTGGTGGATGATCTGCTGGTAAAGGCGGATCGGATGATGATGGTCAAGGGTGTAGAAGGCAGGGTGCCTTTTCTGGATCATCGACTGGTTTTGTTCGGACTGTCGCTGCCGCAGTCGTCACGACAGCGTGGGCGAACCGGTAAATATCTGCCGCGCAAATGGCTTCAGACGCACCTGCCTCAGGTTGAGCAGGGACGCAAGAAAGGATTTTCCGTGCCGGTTGCCGACTGGGTCAGATCACTGGATCCTGTCAGGCTTGAGCAGGCGCTTATGGGGTCCCCGTTGTTGGCCGAGATACTGGATAGAAAGGAGCTGCAGGGCCTGCTTGCCAAACTGCCACAACTGGACAGGAAACTGGTAGAACCTGTTGCTGCGCTGATTCAGCTGGCGATCTGGTATCGCCTGTTTGTTGAACAGGCGGGGGCCAGGCCGCCTGAAACCGTAGACCCGCTGGAGTGGCTGCAGAGCTGACTATGGCTGCCTGCGATACAGGTAATTCTTGCCCTGTGGGTGCGTTTTGAAGCGACGGTGCACCCACATGTACTGCGCTGGATCCTTGCGGATGGCGCGTTCAATTTCGGCATTGACCCGGGCTGCATCGGCCTCTTCATCACCAGTCGGGAAGGGGTCAATTGCAGGGAACAGTTCCAGTTCGTAGCCCGAGTCATCCGGCAGGCGGTGCTGTGCCAGCATCAAAATAGGTGAGTTGTTCAGATTCACCATGCGTGTGGTTGCGGTAATGGTTGCCGCAGGAACACCGAAAAAAGGTGCATACACCGACTGGTGGCTGCCAAAGTCCTGATCAGGCGCGTACCAGACAATGTGATTGTTGCGCAGAGCCTTTAAAACCTTACGAATTTCCGAGCGCTCAATCACCAGCTCGAAGCAGCGCTGACGGCAACGGGTGATAATCCGTTCCAGCAATGGATTGTTGTGGCGGCGATACATGGCATCGACCGGATAAAAGTCTGAAAACAGAAGTCCGCCCAGGTCGAGGGTCGAAAAATGTGCGCCCAATAAAATAACGCCCTTGCCCTTGGCGAGCGCAGCATCCAGATGCTCTTGCCCCTTGAGTGTAAAGTGCCCCTTCAGCTTTTCCCGTGGTGTCCACCAGGCCATGGCGGTCTCGAACAGTCCGATGCCGTTGTTGGCAAACACCGAACGGACCATTCTGGCTTGCTCCGCAGGTTTCAACTCCGGGAAGCACAGGCGGATGTTGACCTCTGTCACATGGCGTCGGCGCGGGCTCAGATAAAAAAGAATATGTCCCAATATACGACCGAGACGGATCTGCCAACGCCAGGGCAGGCGATTAAGTAGCCATAAAAGACCGATACCGATTCGGGCAGGCCAGAATCGAGGGCTCATAAAGCGGTTGTCAGGTGCGGTGTGTTGGCTCACGGGCTCTCTTGCAGCAGGTCATGACAGGGCTGATTGTAAAGTGGTGACACTCAAGCGGCAAACCGATACGGGCTGTAACATCCCTGCCCGATTTTCTCATGGTATGATGCACCACTTATCTTCGGACCCGATAGCTGAAAGGTTATAGATGAAAATAGCAGTTGCAGGCACAGGCTACGTAGGGCTTTCCAATGCGGTATTGCTGGCTCAGCACAACGAGGTAGTGGCGCTGGATATCCTGAGTCATAAGGTGGATCAGCTTAATCGAGGCGAGTCGCCAATCGAGGATGTCGAGATCAGCCAGTACCTGGCCTCCGGCAAGCTGCAATTGCGTGCAACACTGGACAAGCACGAGGCGTATGCCGGTGCCGAGTTTGTCATCATTGCCACGCCCACCGATTACGACCCACAGACCAACTACTTCAACACCCGCAGTGTTGAGGCCGTGGTGCAGGATGTACTGGCGATAAACCCACAGGCGGTGATGGTGATCAAGTCCACGGTGCCGGTGGGCTATACCCGTGAGCTGGCACAGCGTCTGGGCACACACAACCTGATTTTCTCGCCGGAGTTCCTGCGCGAAGGCAAGGCGTTGTATGACAACCTGTATCCTTCACGCATCGTCGTGGGCGAACAGTCCGAGAGAGCCGAGCGCTTTGCAAGCCTGCTCAGGCAAGGCGCGCTGAAGCAGGATGTGTCGGTTCTGTTCACTGACTCCACTGAAGCCGAAGCGATCAAACTGTTTGCCAATACCTATCTGGCGATGCGTGTTGCCTATTTCAACGAGCTTGACAGCTACGCTCAGTCGCATGGCCTGAGTACCCGCCAGATTATTGAAGGTGTTGGACTCGACCCACGTATTGGTAACCACTATAACAATCCTTCTTTTGGCTACGGCGGTTACTGCCTGCCCAAAGATACCAAGCAGTTGTTGGCCAACTATGATCAGGTACCCAACAACCTGATTCGCGCCATCGTGGATTCCAATACCACCCGCAAGGACTTTATCGCCAACTCCGTGATTGCGCGTAACCCGAAAGTGGTGGGAGTCTATCGTTTGGTGATGAAATCCGGCTCGGACAACTTCCGAGCCTCTGCCATACAAGGCGTGATGAAACGGATCAAGGCCAAGGGAATTGAAGTGGTGGTATATGAGCCTGTGTTGGATGAAGACTATTTCTTCAACTCCCGCGTGATTCGTGATCTGAACGAGTTCAAACAGATCAGTGATGTAATTCTGGCCAATCGGCTGGCGGACGAGATTCAGGATTGTGAAGCAAAGGTTTTCACACGAGATCTGTTTGGCAGCGACTCCTGAGGCGATATCATGAAAGTACTGGTCACCGGCAATGCCGGATTTATTGGTTTCCATACCGCGATGAAGCTGCTCCAGCGTGGTGATGAGGTGGTCGGTTTTGACAACGTCAACGACTACTATGACACCGGTCTGAAGGAGGCTCGCCTGAGCTGTCTGGAGCAGACGGCAGCAGATACCGGCTCAACCTACCAGTTTATCCGCGCCAATCTTGCAGATCGTGATGCGGTTGAATCCTGTTTTGCCGAACACCGGTTTGACCGAGTCATTCACCTGGCCGCTCAGGCGGGTGTGCGCTACTCAATTGAAAATCCTCATGCCTATGTGGAAAGCAATCTGGTCGGTTTTGTAAACGTACTGGAGGCGTGCCGACAGCATCAGGTCGGGCATCTGACCTATGCCAGCACCAGCAGTGTCTATGGTGCAAATACCCACATGCCTTTCAGTGAACATGACGGCGTCAACCATCCGGTACAGTTCTATGCGGCTACCAAGCGCTCCAATGAGTTGATGGCGCACAGTTACAGTCACCTGTTTGGCCTGCCCACCACGGGGCTGCGCTTTTTTACGGTATATGGCCCCTGGGGTCGCCCTGATATGGCGCCTCATCTGTTTACCAGCCGTATTCTGGCCGGCGAGCCGATCAAGGTGTTCAATAACGGCAATCACTCGCGTGATTTCACCTATATCGATGACATCGTTGAAGGTGTGGTTCGCGCCAGTGATCAACCGGCCCGTTCAAACCCGGACTGGGACAGCGATCATCCTGATCCGGCCACCAGCAAGGCACCCTTCAGGCTTTACAACATCGGCAACAGTGATGCGGTCAAGCTGGGTGATTTTATCGCTGCAATTGAAACGGCCACCGGCAAGAAAGCGCGCAAGGAAATGTTGCCACTTCAGCCGGGTGATGTGCCTGATACCTTCGCCGACAGCAGTGCGTTGCAGCAGAGTGTTGGTTACAAGCCGGCCACGTCTGTTGACGAGGGGGTGAATCGATTTGTGCAGTGGTATCGGGAGTACTATGCAGTCTGACCAGACCTTGAAAAGTGAAAGTCATCCGGAAGTAGACAGCGCCTGGCAAACGTACAAACGCTTGCTGGTCTATGTGCGTCCGCTTTGGCTGATATTTTTGGTCAGCTTTATCGGTTTTGCCATCTATGGTGCAGGCCAGGCGCTCTCAGCCAAATGGCTTGAAATGGTGGTCGATACAGTACAGCGCAATGACTATGACCAGCGCTGGTTTCTGGCCGCTGCCGTGATGGGGATTTTCATTCTGCGAGGCTTGGGGGCCTTTATTGGCAACTACAGCATCGCTTATGTAGGACGGGAGGTGATCCATCGCCTGCGTACCCAGGTTTTCGAACGCCTGTTGTTGCTGCCTTCTCATTACTACAGCCACAAATCCAGTGGCGAGCTGTTGGCAAAACTGACCTACAACGTCGAGCAGGTAACCGAGGCCGTAACCAATGCAATCAAGGTTCTGTTCCGTGAAGGCCTTACGGTTGCGGGGCTTTTGGGCTACATGTTTTACCTCAACTGGAAGTTGACCCTGATATTCATTGCCGCCGGGCCATTGATCGGATTAGTGGTATCCATGGCTGCCAAGCGGATGCGCAAGTTAAGCCGCCGCATTCAGAAATCGGTGGGTGATATCACCGAGTCGGCCTCCGAATCGATCAAGGGCTATCAGGTGGTGCGCATCTTTGGTGGTGCCGAAGCCGAGCGGGGGCGCTTTGAGCAGGCCAGCCTGCACAACAAGCGTCAGTTCATGAAGCTGGTGGTGACCCAGTCGCTCAATACTCCGATCATTCAGTTGCTGGTCGCGCTGGCATTGTCGGCGCTGCTGTTTCTGGCGATGCACCCGGATGTGATGGGCAGCATGAGCACCGGTGGCTTTGTAGCGTTTCTGACCGCAGCCGGCATGATCACCAAACCGCTGCGCCTGCTTACCGATATCACGTCTATCGTGCAGAAGGGGATCGCCGCAGCAGAAAGTCTGTTTGAAGTGCTGGATGAGCCGGTTGAACAGGATAGTGGCAGCCGCACGCTGGAGCGGATCGGGGATATCGAATTCCGCCACCTGCATTTTGCCTATCCCGGCACGGACAAGGAGGTGCTGCAGGATATTTGCCTGAGCCTGCCGCAGGGGAAAAGTGTTGCTCTGGTGGGGCGTTCCGGCAGCGGCAAGACCACGATGGCCAGCCTGTTGCCACGTTTCAATGATGGCTGGACGGGTGAGTTGCTGGTCAATGGCGAGCCACTGGAATCGTTTACGCTGGATAGCCTGCGTAGCCAGATATCACTGGTGAACCAGAATGTGGTGCTGTTCAACGGCACTATCGCCGAAAATATTGCCTATGGCGCCATGGCCGGTGCCAGTGAGACCGCCATTCTGGCGGCGGCAGAAGCTGCTCACGTAACCGAGTTTGTCGAACGTCTGCCGCAGGGAATTCATACCCGAGTGGGTGAAAATGGTGTGTTGCTCTCCGGCGGTCAACGTCAGCGCATCGCCATCGCCCGCGCCATTTTGAAGGATGCCCCGATTTTGATCCTGGATGAGGCGACATCGGCGCTGGACAGTGAGTCTGAGCGGCACATTCAGGATGCACTGGAAGAGGTGATGCGTGGTCGAACCACGCTGGTGATAGCACACCGCCTGTCCACCATTGAAAAAGCCGACATCATCGTGGTGATGGAGGACGGTCGCATCATTGAACAGGGTTCTCACTCCGAACTGCTGGAGCAGCAGGGGGCCTATTCCAAGTTCCATATTCTGCAGACCGATACGGAGTAGCAGGCATGAAAACCGCGCGGTCGATCTGTTACCGCGGGCTGCTGTGGCTGCTTGCACTGCAGTTGATCAGCTGGGCACTGCTGCCGGGTTTGCTGGTTGAGAGTCTGCCGCTCGATGTGGTGGAGGGTGTCTACTGGGGGCAGGAGTGGCAGTGGGGCTATTACAAGCATCCGCCGCTTCCGGCCTGGATTCTGTACCTGTTTGAGCGCGCCCTGGGTGATGTTGGTCCCTTCCTGCTGAGTCAGCTGTGCATCGGCCTGACTCTGCTCTGTGTCTGGCATCTTGGCTGCCGCACCCTGGATCGGGAACGTGCGGCCTTTGGCGTGTTGGCGCTGCTGGGCGTGTATTTCTTTACCTGGCCCACCATCGAATTCAACCACAATGTGGCACAGATGCCGATCTGGGCGGCGGCAGTGTTGTTTTTTCACCGCGCCATCAGCCAGGATCGCTGGCTGAACTGGCTGCTGCTCGGGTTGGTGTCCGGGCTTGGACTGCTCACCAAGTATTCCTACATCATGCTGCTGGCGCCCATGTTCCTGTGGCTGGTTGTACATCCACCGCTGAGGAAGAAGCTGCTGAAGCCGCAGCTCTGGCTCGGTGTGCTGGTAATGTGGCTGGTTTTTTTGCCGCACCTGCTCTGGCTGGTGGCGCATGATTTTCTGCCGTTCAGCTATGCCGCGGCACGCTCGGCTGCAGCGTCTGCTACCGAATCCCGCTGGCTGGGGCCGCTGAAGTTCCTGCTGGTACAGCTTGTAGACCATCTGCCGTTGCTGCTGTTGCTGTTGATGGCGGGCTTCTGGCGCCGGAGTTGCTGGCAGCGTCCCGTTGAAGGCGCCGCCTTTCTGTTCTGGATCGGGCTGATGCCGGCACTGCTGACGGCGCTGGGGGCCATGATCACAGGGGCTGGCACCCGTGACATGTGGGGCGCGCCCATGTGGAACCTGTCCGGCTTGATACTGGCATCGATAATTCCGCTGGAGGTGCTGCGAGAGCGCTGGAAGCGCCTGCTGTGGGCATTTGCCATTTTCCTGTTGCTGCTGAGCGTATTGATGCTGCTCTTTGTGGGCTTCAAGGATCAGATCCGTGACAAGCCGTCTCGCACCGGTTGGCCGGATCAGGCATTGGCCAACACCCTGCAGCAACACTGGCAGCAGCATACCGACTGTCCGTTGCAGCTGGTGGCCGGTGATTACTGGCTGGCAGAGACAGTGGCGATCAATCTGAGCCCGCGTGCCTCGGCCATTCCGGATGCGGATCTGGCACTTGCGCCCTGGGCGGATCTGGCACGCGTACAACGGCAGGGCGGGTTGCTGATCTGGGAAACGAAAGACAGCCGCTGGCAGTCAGCGCTGCCGGAAGCGGGGCAATGGGATGCCGAGGGTAAATTCAGTCTGCCTTGGCCTCGTTTGCCTGACCGGGCGCCACTGTCGATCAGCTGGAGACTTTGGTTGCCTGAGGCCGATTGCAGCCGATAGACGTTTCCAGCCAGTAAACAACGGCTCAATCCAGTGCAGGTTTTACCGTAAGTGAGCGCTGACTCTGTTCCAGGGCGGCGCCGAAGGCATCACCGGCGAGCCAGTTGTATTCCTGTTGCCGTGCACGGGCCAGTCCGGATTGGCCATCGGTGTGCCCCGGGTGGCACATGATCAACGCACCTTCGGGTAGCGTTTTCAGCCAGTGTTGCAGCATGCGTTCAAAACCGACATCTGGTTGCAGCGAGTACATGCCGGCGAAACTTCGATTGCCGGCAACGGCGTGCTGTCGTCGCTGCCGCTCAAACCCCAGTCCCATCAGTCGCAGCACCAACGCCTTGAAACCCGCGTCATGGCCGCCAATGGGCGGATTGGATACTCTTATCCAGGGGCGTTGCCGCTGATAACGCTGCTGCAGGGTCTGCAGCACAATATTGCGAATGCCCGGAAACATCTGAATGTGCTGGTGGCCGTCGACAAAGTCCGGTGGCCGTCCGGTCAGGGCCTCGAAACGATCCAGCTGTTGGTTCAGCGCCTGATGTACCCTGTCGGTATCCAGCTGTCCCAGCAGGCTCTGCTGCATCAGCTTACCCAGGGGGATGGGATTATCGCCTTCGGTCAGATTGAAGTGCAGGCCCAGCGCGGCGCGGTCATGTCGTGCAATCAAAGCGGCAGCGGCGCCTTCTGTCCAGGCCGGCATGGTGGTCATGCAGCTGGTGGCCGACAGGCGACCAAGGTCGATCAGCTCTAGGATGGCGCGATTGATGCCGTCAGCCAGGCCGAAATCATCGGCACACAGCACAAGTGATCGAGTCATGCGAACGCCCAGAACTTGCCCAGCAGATAGGTCAGCACGGCCACCGTACCCAGTACCAGCAGCATGGCGATATCGTAGCGCATTGGGGTGAGAGTCAGCAGCGCCCAGTACATCGCCTCATTCACCAGAAAGCTGCTGGCCGCGACAGCCGCAAAGCGCGGCAGTGTCTGTCGGTGTGAGCGGTCACTTGCGCGAAAGGTCAGGTGGCGATGGCCAAAGTAGCTGACATTGAATGCCACCAGAAAGGCGATCACGTTGGCGATCAGCGGGTGCAGGCCGGCCAGAGGGACCAATGCAATTACTACCAACCAGTGTACCAGCAGGGCACTGACCCCGACCGCGATAAAACTCAGGGCTTCACGCGTCATCGCTGTTATCCCGAGTTTCGGCACGGTCGCGGAAGGAAACCTGACGCCCAACCAGATACAGCGGACGCGCCTTCACTTCAGAGAAGATGCGGGCAATGTACTCGCCCAGAATCCCCACCGAAAACAGCTGAATACCGCCAAGAAAAGCGATTCCTGCCGCGATGGTGGGCCAGCCGGGTACGTCTGAACCGAAAATCAGTGTGCGCAGCACGATAATGAACGCATACAAGACTGACAGCACCGAGACCCCGGCTCCGATCAACATCCAGATGCGCAGCGGCGCACTGCTGAAGCTGGTGAAGCCGGTCAGGGCCAGGGACGACAAGTGACGCAGGCGGAAGTTGGTGCTGCCACCCATGCGCGGTGCGACTTGAAAGGTCACCGCCTTGCTGGGAAAGCCGACCCAGGCATACAACCCCTTCATCATGCGCGAGCGCTCGGGCAGTTGGCGCAACGCCTGCACCACCTTGCGATCGAGCAGGCGAAAATCACCGGCATCCGGGTGGATGTCGATCTCGGCACTGCGGCTGAGGATTTTGTAAAACAGATTGGTCAGATGACGTTTGGCATGGGACTCGTCCGAGCGGTCTTCACGCACGCCATAGACCATCTCCCAGCCCTGGTGCCAGTGATGAAAGAACTGATCGACCACGGCAAGCGGATGCTGACCATCGGAGTCCATAAGCAGAACAACGTCACCATCGGCATGGTCGATCCCTGCACTGAGCGCTGCCTCCTTGCCGAAATTGCGTGACAGCTGCAGCAGCGTGACGGGATATTCATGGGTCAGGGCACTGACCAGGGCAGCAGTATCATCCTGACTGCCATCGTCGACCACCAGCAGCTCAATCTCATCGGAGAATTTCTGCAGGTACTGGCTCAACTCCGGGATCAAGTGACGCAGGTTTTCCGCCTCATTGAAGGCCGGCAGTATGCAGGTCAGACTTGGTCGCTTCGGCCGAGAGTCGGCCTCGGGCAGATGTTGAGTGTTATCCATATTCAGATCCGCTGAACGGTGGCAGTTGCCTGCATTGTCCCCGATATGCGCCGGCTGTTCCAGCGTTCGGCTGTATGCTCCGGCAGTGTTACACTGCAGGCTTTATTCAACCATGTATCGGCGCCCATGCGACAGCTCTACACTCTCCTGTTCTACCTGCTGCTGCCCATCCTGCTGCTGCGCCTCTGGTGGCGTGGTCGCAAGGCACCCGGGTATCGACAAAACTGGTGTCAGCGGCTGGGGCTTGGGCCTGCCGTCGGCCAGCCGGTGATCTGGATCCACGCCGTATCAGTGGGTGAAACGGTGGCGATTGCGCCCCTGGTGAACCGCCTGCTGGCGCGTTATCCACAGCATCGGCTGTTGATCACCAATATGACACCCACCGGTGCGGCTCAGGTGCGCACGCTGTTCGGTGATCGAGTTGAACAGCGCTTCTGTCCCTGGGACCTGCCGCTGGCGCTGCGGGCTTTTTTGCGTCGAACTCATCCCGAGCTGTGCATCATTGTTGAAACCGAACTCTGGCCCAATCTGGTCAACCAATGTGCCCGCGCCGGTGTGTCGGTGCTGCTGGCCAATGCGCGACTGTCGGCGCGCTCGGCGCGTGGCTATCAGCGCTTTTCAGCTCTGGCAAAACCGATGCTGCAGCAGCTGAGCCTGATCGCCGCACAGGGGCAGACGGATGCGGATCGTTTTGTTGCGCTGGGCATGCCACCTGAACGAGTCGATGTGACCGGCAGTATCAAGTTCGATCTCGAGCCTGACGCCGGGCAAGTTGCGTCGGGGCGCACGTTGCGGGAACAGCTGGGCCTTGAGCGCCCGGTGCTGATCGCCGCCAGTACCCATCAGGGCGAGGACGAGATTCTGCTGCAGGCCTGGCAGCAACTCAAGGCGGTGCATCCCGAGCTGGCGCTGATCCTGGTGCCTCGTCACCCGGAACGCTTCGATGCCGTGGCGGAATTATGCTGTGGCTACAGCGACAGGCTGGTGCGGCGCAGTCGCGGCGAGCAGCCGGACGAACATACCGAATTGTATCTGGGCGACAGCATGGGCGAGCTGATGCTGTTCTACGCGGTGGCGGATATCGCCTTCGTCGGCGGCAGCTTCAGCGGTACCGGCGGGCATAATCCGCTGGAGCCGGCGGCACTGGGGCTGCCGGTGGTGATGGGACCGGACTGTTTCAACTTCCAGAGCATTACCGATGCGCTGAAGGAAGCGGGTGGACTGGTGAGGGTCACCGATGCGACTGGGTTGAAGGCGCAGCTGTCAGTCTGGCTTAAAGACGCGGACCAGCGGCGTGACGCAGGGCAGCAGGCGGCGGTCTTTGTCGCCGCCAATCGAGGCGCGCTGGATCGGCTGGAGCAGGCGGTATCACGCCTGCTCACTCAGGGCTGAAGGGCAGTGACCCGTTGAATCGGGTGGGGCGCTGGTGCCGGGTTCGCCCCGTCCCGCCCCTCAACTGAATCAAATTTCACTGAAAATCAGATGCCCTGAAAATCGAAGCTTTCACCTGCCTGTTCGGCAAAGGCGGCTGTCAGCACTTCGGTCAGGCTGGCGCCATCGGTATCACGCAGCCACTGTTCGCCATCATGATCAAAATGGAAGCCGCCATTGCGGGTGGCAACCCAGAGCTGTTTCACCGGTGGCTGGCGGGTAAAGATGATCTGGCTGCCGTTTTCGCATTTCACCGTCATCATGCCGCCCTGGCTTTCATAATCCAGATCGCTCTCGGCGTCGTCCAGGATCTCTTCGATCCGTTCCAGTGTTGCATCCACTCGGCTCATGAATTCGGATTCGGTCATTGGGTCACTCTCTGCAGGTGTGTATGGGCGATGAGTATAACTCAGCCTGCAGCGGTACTCAGCCCCCGTGGCTAAGGGTATAATTGTCGGTTAAACACTGCCCCTAGTGGGTGGTCAACCGATTAAAAAGGGATTGATGATGCTGAAACGCTGCTGGCCCGCACTCCTGCTGGGCGCTCTGCTGCTGTCGGGATGTGGTCAGAAGGGCCCGCTCTATCTGCCGGACGAGACGGCGGCTCACCACATCAGTCACAACGAGAGTGTCCATGGATAACTTTGAATACCGCAACGGCCGCCTGCATGCCGAAGAAGTGGCTCTGAGCCGCATCGCTGAAGAGTTCGGCACCCCCACCTACGTCTACTCCCGCGATGCGTTGGAGCGGGCCTATCTGGATTACGCCCAGGCACTTGAGGGGCGTGATGCGTTGGTGTGCTACGCCGTCAAGGCCAACTCCAACCTGGCGGTGCTGAACGTACTGGCGCGCCTGGGGGCCGGTTTCGATATCGTCTCTGCCGGCGAGCTGGAGCGCGTACTGCGTGCCGGTGGCGATCCGCGCAAGGTGGTGTTCTCCGGTGTCGGCAAGCAGCCCGCCGAGATTCGTCGTGCGCTTGAGGTCGGTATTCTCTGCTTCAACATCGAATCCGATGCCGAGCTGGATCGGGTCAATGCGGTGGCCGGGGAGATGGGCGTCAAGGCTCCGGTCTCCTTCCGCGTCAATCCGGATGTGGATGCGGGCACACATCCCTACATATCGACAGGCCTGAAAGAGAACAAGTTTGGCATCGATATCGATACGGCCGCTGATGTCTATCGCCGCGCTGCAGCGCTGGAGCATGTGGACGTGGTGGGTATGGATTGCCACATCGGCAGCCAGCTGACCGACGTCAGCCCCTTCCTTGATGCCATCGATCGCCTGTTGGCGCTGCTGGATACATTGGCGAAGGAAGGAATTCATATCCACCATCTGGATCTTGGGGGCGGGCTTGGGGTTTGCTATACCAATGAAACACCGCCGGCACCGGGTGAATACATTGCTGCAATACTGCAAAAGCTTGCAGGGCGTGATTACAAACTGATCTTCGAGCCGGGTCGTTCCATCGCTGCCAATGCCGGTGTCATGCTGACAAGGGTCGAATTCCTCAAGCAGACCGGTGACAAGAATTTTGCCATCATTGATGGTGCCATGAATGACCTGATCCGCCCGTCTCTGTACGGTGCCTATCAAGAGATCATTCCGGTCGAGCTGCGTGAAGAGGGCGAAAGCAAGCACTGGGATCTGGTGGGCCCCGTGTGTGAAACCGGTGACTTCCTCGGCAAGGATCGTCAGCTGAACCTGCAGCCAGGTGATCTTTTGGCGGTATGTTCCGCGGGCGCCTACGGTTTTGTGATGGCGTCCAACTACAATACGCGCCCGCGCCCGGCGGAGGTGATGGTGGATGACAATCAGGCCTGCCTGGTCCGTGCGCGCGAAACGCTTAATGATCTGATGCGCGGCGAACAGCTGTTGCCTGAAGCCTGACGGAGTCTAAGCATCATGCTGGTTCGCTTTACCAAAATGCACGGCTTGGGTAACGATTTCATGGTGATCGATGCGCTGTCACAGCGGGTTCGTCTGACACCCAAAATCGTGCGCAAACTCGCCGATCGCCATACCGGCATCGGCTTCGATCAGCTGCTGCTGGTGGAGCCGCCAAGCCGACCGGACATGGACTTCCGTTACCGCATTTACAATGCAGACGGTTCCGAGGTGGAACACTGCGGTAATGGCGCTCGTTGTTTCGGTCGTTTCGTGCGCGAGCGTCGGCTCACCGTGAAGGACGAAATCCATGTGGAGACGGCTCGCGGTCAGGCCATTCTGTATCTGCTGCCTGACCGTCAGGTGGATGTGGACATGGGTGTACCCGAGCTGCGTCCCGCCGAGGTGCCGTTCAGCGCCGAGCAGCAGGCGGTTGTCTATCCAGTTGGGGTTGATGGCGAGACGATTGAATTGAGCGTTGTCTCCATGGGGAACCCCCATGGTGTGCTGTTGGTGGATGATGTGGATACGGCGGCGGTGGAAACGCTGGGGCCGGCACTTGAAGCCCATCCGCGGTTCCCGAAAAAGGCCAATATCGGTTTCATGCAGGTGATCAATCGGGGCGAGATTCGCCTGCGCGTGTATGAGCGTGGCGCCGGGGAAACATTGGCCTGTGGTACGGGGGCCTGTGCCGCTGTGGTGGCTGGGCGTTTGCGTGGGCTGCTCGATGAAGAGGTATTGGTACACCTGCCTGGTGGTGAGCTTCGCATCCGCTGGCCGGGTGAAGGCTCGTCATTGCGCATGACCGGCCCGGCAGCAACCGTTTACGAAGGACAGATCTACTTATGAATGATGCAAGCAATGTGCTGGAGGCACCCACGCTGAGCGCCGAACAGGTCGCTGACTATCTGGCGAGTCATCCGGATTTCTTTACCGAACACACCTGGCTGCTGGAAAAGCTCTATGTCCCGCATCAGCGTGGGACGACGGTGTCTCTGGTGGAACGCCAGACCTCGTTGCTGCGTGAGCGCAACCAGCTGTTGCACGGTCATCTTGCCGATATGATCGATGCTGCACGTCACAACGATGTGCAGTTCGAGAAGACCAAGCGCATGGTGCTGGCGCTGCTGGAGGCCTGGACCCTGGATGATGTGGCTGTGGCGGTTGAAGAGAGTCTGTGCCACGATTTCTATGGTGATGAAACCGCACTGCTGCTGTTCAGTGAGCGTTCGCTGGAGAGCAACAGCATCCGTACCCTGGCACGAGCCGAAGACTCGCTGGTGCAGCCGCTGATCGAGACCAATCTGCCCAGCTGCGGTCAGCTGTCGGAGGCGATGAACCGTTTCCTGTTTCAGGACCGCGCGGTCAAGGTACAGTCTGCGGCAGTGGTACCGCTGGTTAAGGGTGATACCCTCGGCCTGCTGGCGATCGGAAGTTATGATCCCAATTACTTCCAGAGCAGTCAGGGTACCCTGTTTCTGAGTTATGTGGGGGAGGTCCTCAGCCGCATCATCTTTCGCATTCTTCAGGAACAGCGGGGCTGACATGGCGGCTCCGGGCGTACATGACTGGCCCGATACCTTTCTGCACTACCTGCGGGTGGAGCGTCAGCTCTCCCCGCACACCCTCAAGAATTACCGTCGCGACCTTGAAACCCTCCATGCCGAGCTGAGCCGCACCCACCACGAGTGCTGGGACCAGCTGACCGAGTCGGTGCTGCGCCGCGCCATTGCAGGATTGCATGGTCAGGGCCTGTCAGGCCGCAGCCTGCAGCGACTGCTGTCGGCAACCCGCAGCTTCTACCGTTTTCTGGCGCGTGAAGGTTGGGTACAGAGTAATCCGGCACTGGCTGTGCAGGCCCCTCGGGCAGGACGTCGTCTGCCGCAGACACTGGATACCGAACAGGTATCGGCACTGCTGGAGGTGGAAGGGGACGAACCGCTGGATATTCGCGATCGAGCCATGATGGAATTGATCTATTCGTCCGGCTTGCGTGTATCTGAACTGGTTAGCCTGAACATGCGCGATATCGATTTGGCTGATGCCAGCCTTGTGGTAACGGGCAAGGGTAACAAGATGCGCCAGCTTCCGATTGGTCGATTGGCGGTACAGGCGATACGCCAATGGCTGGGGGTGAGGCAGGGGCTGGCCGCGCCGGATGAAACGGCACTGTTTACAGGCCAGCGAGGCAAGCGCTTGACTACACGTGCGGTAGAGCAACGCCTGCGCAAGCGCGGTGAACAACAGGGCACGCAGGGGCGGGTCTATCCGCACCGTCTGCGTCACAGTTTTGCCAGTCACCTGCTGGAATCCAGCGGTGACCTGCGTGCGGTGCAGGAGCTGCTCGGGCATGCCAATATCAGCACCACCCAGATCTACACTCATCTCGACTTCCAGCATCTGATGGAGGTCTACGAACAGGCCCACCCGCGGGCAAGGCAGAAAACGGATGATTAAGTGCGTAACCTTCGACCTGGACGATACCCTCTGGGCGGTCGACCCGGTGATCCATCAGGCAAACCGTGAGCTCTGGGATTGGCTGGAACAGAATGCGCCGCTGTTTACTCAAAACCATGTGCTGGCCGATCTGGCCGAAGGTTCGGCCATGCGTCAGCGATTGCTGCAGCAGGAGCCGGATATTGCGCACAGCATGACTCAGGTGCGCCTGCGCCTGCTGGAACAGGGGTGCCTGAGTGCCGGTTATTCTGATGATCAGGCTCGGCAGGTGGCGGCAGCGGCCTTTGATGTGTTTATCCGTGCCCGCCATCAGGTTGAACTGTTTGAGCACGCCCAGGCGATGCTGGAACAACTGCGCAGGGATGGTTATGTGATCGGTGCGCTGAGCAACGGTAATGCCGATGTAGGTCAGACACTGATCGGCAGTTTGTTTGATTTCCAGTACAACGCCGATGGGGTCGGTTCGGCCAAGCCGCACCCAGGCATGTTCGATAAAGCGCTGGAACATACCGGGTTGCGGCCGGAGCAGGTGGTACATGTGGGTGATCACCCGATCAATGATGTGCAGGCGGCTCGGCAGGTAGGCATGTGGACAATTTGGGTGAATCTGCCAGGGCAAAACTGGCCACAGCCGGCTCGTGCGGATGCGTGTGTCAGCTGTCTGTCGAAGATTCCCTTTGAGGTGCAGCGGCTTGCGTCACAGGGCGAGAGCCGAGTGACGCTCTGAAACCGTTCAGGTGCGGAAGCGGGAAACGGCCGTCTTCAGCTCGCTGGCTTGCTCAGCCACCAAGTGACTGGCATCCGCATTCTGCCCCACCTGATCATTGGCTGCTGCCATAATGCCGCGGATATACTCAATGTTGCGTGTGATCTCGGCAGCCACCGCGGCCTGCTCCTCGGTGGCCGAGGCCACTTGAGTGGTCATGTCGACGATGCTGGCAGCGCCCGTAGTGATGGTATCCAGGGCGTCAATGGTGGCACTGGCTTCTGCTGCACTCTGCTCACTGTTGCTGACGCTTTCCTGCATTAACCGGCTGACGTTGTGGGTCTGCTCCTGCAGGCTGCGAATGCGCCTCTCAATGTCAGCGGCAGACTGCTGTGAGCGGGATGCAAGGGTGCGCACCTCATCGGCAACGACTGCAAAGCCACGGCCCTGCTCACCGGCCCGCGCTGCCTCAATGGAGGCGTTCAGCGCCAGCAGGTTGGTCTGCTCGGCAATATCCTTGATCACATCCAGCATGGTGCCGATGCTGTCGCTTTCGCAGCGCAGCTGATCGACGACGCCTGCGGTTTCACGTGCCTTTTCGGCCATCAGTTGCAGGGCACTGATGTTGCCGCGCACACGGATGGCACTGTCGCTGGCATCCTGTTGTGCCCGCGAGGCGGTTGCAGCCGTGTTTTCGGTGTTGCCGGCTATCTCCTGCATGGAGCTTTCCATTTCCTGTACGGCGGCGGCAACCTGCAGTACCTGTGCCTGCTGCTGGTTAAGTCCTGTCGAGGTGTCCCGGGTTGTCGCGGACAGTTGTTCGGCCGCCGTGGCCAGTTGCCCAGAGGTTCCGGCGACTCGTGCGATCAGTGCGCGGAAGCTGTCCATCATGCTGTTGAAATCCTGCGCCATCCGACCGACTTCGTCCTTGCCATCGGAGGCTATTCTCAATGTCAGGTCGTGCTCGTCACTGGCCCGCTTCATCGTGGCGGCCAACGTATTGATGGGACGCAGGATGCTGCGCCCCAACATTAGCGCCGGAATCACTGTCGCCAGGATGGCCAGTGTCATGGCAATCAATGCGGTGGTCATCAAGCGTTGCTGTTCACGCTCCATACGATGGTTGAGATGCTCTTCAAGTTTGATCTGCAGCTCATCGGTGCTTTTGACCGCTTGGCGCATCTGGCCCATCAGGCCGCTATCTACGGTCAAGCCCAGCTGGACGTAGGCATCGACCAGACGCTGAAACTGGTCACGGTACTGCACCAATAGTGGTTCCATGGAAGCACGCTGAGACGGCGGCATTAGCCGATCGATCTGTTGGTTGAACAGAGAGATTTCTTTCAGGAAACGATCAAGATATTTGGTGTCCAAACGTAGAAGAAAGTCCTTCTCATGGCGACGCAGCATCAGCAGGGTGCTGAGCAGTTCGCTGTTGTCAGCTGATCGGATTTCATCTTCAACAGCATGAATTGCCCCCCGAAGCTGACCGAGAAGGCCGGATTTTTCGTCCAGTCCTATTTCGGTTCGCAGCTCGCTGACCGCGGCGAAAGAGCGGTCGTAAATCTGCATGCGATTGGCGAGTGTGTCGAGTTTATCCTGCAGCTCCGGTTCTGGCAGCAATTGTCTCAACTGACTCAGTTGGGTTTTGAACTCACTGTAGGTGTTGCTGAAGTGCTCAAGATAGCGTGCGTCGTGTCGTGCTAGAAAATCCTTCTCGTAGCGTCGCAGATCCTGTTTGCGAGCCTCCACATGGGCCAGAGTCTCACTGATCAGTACAAGGTCACGGTATTGCCCCAATGTGTGGAAAATGATCGCGCCCATGCCGATAAAGCCAATCAGTATGAGTGCGATCAGGGTGCCCAATTTCTTTTTTATGGTCATATGCGCGGATTTCCAGTGTCAGGTGACAGGACTAACGCAGGGGGCAGTGTATTAGCGCAATCCTCAGTTCAGAAACAGGGACAGCAGGTCATTCAGGAACAGGCGTCCCAGGGGGGTTGGTGCCAGCCGGGTTGTGTCATTGATCAGAAGTTCGCGTTGCCGTGCCTGCTGTAACAGGGTCTCAACTGAAGACAGGCTAACGCCTGTTCGTGTTTTGAACAAGTCTGAAGATACTCCTTCGCTCAAGCGCAGGGCATTGAGCATAAACTCGAAGGGGCGGTCCTCCAGTGCAATGGGCTCGTTGCCCGCCAGACGGCGTGCCGGGTCGAGATAGGCCTTGGGCTGTCGCTGCTTGTGGCGGCGTTGAATCTGCAGCTGGCCCGTGGCATCGAAACGGCTGGTTTTTCCGTGGGCTCCGGCACCGATACCGATGTAGTCACCAAACTGCCAGTAATTCAGGTTGTGTCGAGCCTGCTGTCCAGGCCGAGCGTAGGCTGAGATCTCATACTGCCGGTAGCCGGTCTTTTCCAGTAGTGCCTGCCCCTGCTCCTGAATCTCCCACAGCGCTTCATCCAGTGGCAGGCTCGGTGGGCGGGCGTGAAACTCGGTATTGGGTTCGATGGTCAGCTGATACCAGGACAGGTGACCGGGGTTAATCTCCAGTGCCTGCTGCAGATCATCCATGGCTTCGGCCGGTGTCTGCTCCGGTAGTCCATGCATCAGATCCAGATTGACCCGCGGAAAAATTTCCACTGCGGCACGAGCCGCGGCAAGGGCCTCGATCGGATTGTGAATGCGTCCGAGGCGCTGCAGATGCTCGGCATTGAAGCTTTGCACGCCGATGGAAAGGCGGTTGACGCCAGCGTTCCGGAAACCCTCAAAGCGGGCCAGTTCAAAGGTGCCGGGGTTGGCTTCCAGAGTGATCTCGATATCGTCGGCAAACGGTATTCGGGCAGCAACACCCTGCAGGATCTGTCCGATGGCCTGTGCGCTGAACAGGCTGGGTGTACCGCCACCGATGAAGATGGACTGCAAGGGTCGCCCCTGTATCAGCGACAGTTCGCTGTCCAGATCATCCATCAGGGCCTGTACATAGGTGTCTTCCGGCAGTTGCTCCGGAGCGGCATGGGAATTGAAATCACAATAGGGACATTTGCGTACACACCAGGGGATGTGTATGTAGAGCGACAGAGGCGGCAGGCTCATGCGTGCTTGAGCCAGGGGCCGATCTGTTCGATGAACTGGCGCACCGCTTTGCCGCGGTGGCTGTATTTCTGTTTCTGCTCCGAGCTGAGCTCGGCGCTGGCGCAGTTGAGTTCGGGAACGAAAAACAGCGGGTCATAGCCGAAACCATTATGACCGCGTGGAGTATCCAGAATGACACCTTCCCAGCTTCCTTGACAGATCAGAGGGGTCGGGTCCTCTGCGTGACGCATGAACACCAGCACGCATTGGAAGCGGGCACTGCGCTGCTCGGCGGGCACTTGTTCAAGCGCCTGCAGCAGCTTACGGTTGTTCTCGTCATCGCCGCAGCCGGCGCCGGCGTAGCGCGCCGAGTAGATCCCCGGTGCACCATTCAGCGCATCCACTTCCAGCCCTGAGTCATCAGAGAGTGCCGGCAGGCCGGTAACCCGAGCGGCATGTCGTGCCTTGATGATGGCGTTCTCTACGAAACTGAGGCCTGTCTCATCGGCATCCTGCACCGCAAAGTCGGACTGGGGCATTACGTCGATCTGCAGCGGTGCAAAGATTTCGTTGAACTCTTTCAACTTGCCGCGATTACCGCTGGCCAGCACGATTTTGTTGATCATGTACTCATTCAATCCGTGTAAAAGGTCTGTTCAAATTCAATATTGTAGGGAGACTCATTCGGATCAGGCTGTACTTCCAGGCTGATTTTGAGACGCTCTTCCTCAGTAAAGCGGAAACTGCCGATGTAATACAGCGCATTGCCTTCGTCGATCTTCTGAAATTCCATCTGTTGAGCCTGCCCCAGTAGATTGGCGGCCTGCCCGTTCACGATAGCGGTGACCGGTGTCTTGCTGCCATCCTCCTCAAACTTCAGTACCGACACATTCACCAAAGCGCGGTATTTGCTTCGGGTAATATTGTTGAGCTGCGCCACTTCAGGGGTGATGAAGCTGGAGTTGAAGGCGTTGTAATGAATTTCATAACGGCCATCAGAGATCATCTGTTCCGCCAGAGCCGTCGTGCTCAGCAGCAGTGTGCTGCTCAATAGCAGCCGGGTCAGGTGGGTGGTAATCAGGTTCATGTCAGGCCTCCTGTCAGCGGGTAATGCGGTAGATGGCGATTTCGCCCAGCATGTTGGGCCACAGCTTGATCCACCAGCGATGGCGATGGGCGTGGTCAACCACGGTCCGCTCCAGGATTTCGATATTGCGGTCAACACACAGTTGCTCGAAATCCTTGAAAGTACAGAAATGAATGTTCGGTGTGTTGTACCAAGTGTAGGGCAGAAACTTTGAAACCGGCATCTTGCCCCTGAAGGTAAGATAGCCACGCGCACGCCAGTGTGCAAAGTTGGGGAAGGTTACAATGCACTCGCGTCCTATACGCAGCATCTCGTCGATGATGAGATCCGGGCGGTGCATGCTCTGCAATGCCTGGGTCATGATTACGTAGTCGAAACTGTTGTTGCGAATGCTGGTCAGGCCATCGTCGATATCCTTCTCGATCACGCTGACGCCGCGCTCGACACAGGTGGTCAGATTGTCGTGGTCGATCTCAAGGCCGTAGCCACTGACCTGTTTGTGCTGCACGAGGTGCGCCAGCAGCTCACCATCACCGCAGCCCAGGTCAAGCACCCGTGAGCCGGGCTGAATCCACTCGTCAATAATTTCCAGATCAGCGCGCATTCAGTTCTCCTTCGGCCGGTGTCAGACTGTTGGCGATGCGGTTCATGTAGCCACCGAACACCTCCATGTAGCGCGGAATCGGAATCAGGAAGGCGTCGTGCCCCTGTGGTGCGTCAATTTCGGCATAACTGACCGGCTTGCCGGCGGCGATAAGACCATCCACCAGCTCACGTGAGCGCTCTGGTGAAAAGCGCCAGTCGGTGGTAAAGGAAACCACCAGGTAGTTGCAGCGGGCCGGTGCCAGGGCCGCGGCCAGGTTGTCACCCTGTTCACCGGCTGGATCGAAGTAGTCCAGCGCCTTGGTCATCAACAGATAGGTGTTGGCATCGAAGGAGGATGAAAATCGCTCGCCCTGATATTGCAGGTATGACTCCACTTCAAACTGCGGGTTGAAGTCGAAACTGAGCTTACCGTCTTTCAGTTCACGGCCAAATTTTTCACGCATGCCATCGTCCGACAGATAGGTGATATGGCCCACCATGCGAGCCAGCATCAGCCCGGTACGCGGCACAACGCCTTCCTCATAATAGTGGCCGTTATGGAACTCCGGGTCCTTGCTGATGGCCTGCCGGGCAACCTCGTTGAACGCGATGTTCTGGGCACTCAATTTGGCAGCCGAAGCGATCACGACGCAGTGGCGCAGTCGCTCGGGGTAACTGATCGACCACTGCAGGGCCTGCATGCCACCCAAGCTGCCGCCGACCACAGCGGCCCACTGAGTGATGCCGAGCCGGTCCGCCAGCCGTGCCTGACTGTTGACCCAATCCAGAACCGTCATGATCGGGAAATCGGGGCCATAGGGTTTGCCGGTGTCAGGGTTGAGGCTGTTCGGGCCGGTGGAGCCGTGGCAGCCACCCAGGTTGTTAAGGCTGACCACAAAAAAACGGTTGGTGTCGATGGTTTTGCCGGGGCCAATGGCCGAATCCCACCAGCCGGGCTTGCGTTCATCCATGTCGTGGTAGCCGGCGGCATGGTGGTGGCCGGACAAGGCATGGCAGATCAGCACGGCGTTGGATGCATCGGCATTGAGTTCACCGTAGGTTTCCACCATCAGGTCCCACCGTTCAAGGCTGCGGCCGCAGCTCAGCGCCAGTGGCTGATCGAAATGGATTTTCCGAGGTGTAACCAGACCAACGGAATCTTCAGGGATTACAGCGGGCATTTTTGTCTCTCAATCGATTTCAGAACGCCAGCAGTCGACCCAGCTGGGACTGCAGGATCTGGATCACCAGAAAAATAAGAATCGGCGATAGATCCAGTCCGCCAATCGGCGGGATTACCTTGCGCGCCAGTGCAAACAGGGGCTCGGTCAGCTGCAGCAAAAGCTGTGGTGCTGGGTGATAGCTGTCAGGCGAGATCCAGCTGATGATGACGGCACCAATCACCGCCCAGAAATAAATTGTCAGAATGGTATCAATCACCCCGACGGCAGAGAAGATCAGTAGCTGCAATGGATTGATCGATGCCTGGGCCAGTGCGCCGGCGAGCTGGAAGATCAGCAGCAGCGTTACGGCCTTGACCACCAGTGCAACGATCAGTGGCGAGGCATCAAAGCGACCACGCGGGCGCAGCAGCATTTGCAACGGACGCACCGGTGGTTGTGTCAGGCGTACCACGGCCTGGGATATCGGATTGTAATAATCAGCTCTGGCCAGCTGCAGCAGAAAGCGCAGCACCAGCATGAAGACATAAATCTCACCCAGCGTGCGAATGATGAGGGTGATCGGGTCCTGTCCCATAATGGCTCCTGTCTCGGTAATCAGTCTTGGCACAGCTCACCGGCCAGCTCCACAGAGCGGTCACGGCAAGCGGTGAGTGCGTGTTCAACCAGTGCGTCGAAACCTTCGGCCTGGAACGTTTTGATGGCGCGTTCAGTCGTACCGTTGGGCGAGGTGACGCGGCGGCGCAGCTCGGTCGGGTTCACCTCACTGTTGCTGGCCATACGTGCGGCACCCAGGGCGGTCTGAAGAGTCAAGCCGCGCGCGGTCTCTTCGCTGAGACCCAGTTTGACACCGGCAGCGGTCATTGCTTCCATCATCAGGAAATAATAGGCCGGGCCTGATCCTGATATGGCGGTAACGGCATCCAGCTCAGCCTCACTTTGTACCCAAAGTGCGATGCCGACCGCTTCCAGCACGGTGGTGGCCTGCTGGCGTTGTTCGGCACTGACACGGCTGTTGGCAAACAGGCCACTGGCACCGGTTTGTACCAGTGATGGAGTGTTGGGCATGCAGCGCACCAATGCGATCTCGCCGCCAAGCCAGCGATCAAGCGCATCCAGGCTGATACCGGCGGCGATCGATACCATCAGCGGCTGACGAGACTGAACAGCGCTTGCCAGATCAGTGACAACGGCCTTCATCACCTGTGGCTTGACTGCCAGCACTACAATATCGGCGGCGGCAACCGCGGCACGGTTGTCGCTGGTCACATTAAGGCCACGCTCGGCCAGATCCTGCAACCGCTCGGTATCCGGCTCGGAGGCCCAGAGGTCAGCGGCAGCAAAGCCGTTTTCCAACAGTCCGCCGATGATGGCGCGTGCCATGTTGCCGGCGCCGATGAATGCAATTACGGGTGACTGGCTCATAATGTCTGTCTCAATCCTGTAGGTGGCTTAACGGGTTGAAGGCGGGTTGCGTGGACCAAACAAGGCGGTACCGACACGTACCATGGTCGAGCCTTCCAGTATGGCTGCCTCTATGTCAGCTGACATCCCCATCGACAATGTGTCCAGCGCAGGTTGAGTGTGCTGCAGCTGCTCCAGCAACTGCCTCACCTGTGCAAAGACCGCTCGCTGGCGCTGCGGATTATCTTCCGGTTTCGGGATTGCCATCAGACCACGCAGGCGCAGATTCGGCAACCGGGCAACGGCGTCGGCCAGTGCGGGCAACTCATCTGGTGTACAGCCGGACTTGCTTGCCTCATCACTGATATTCACCTGCAGGCAGATGTTCAGAGGTGGCAGCTGTACCGGACGCTGTTCTGAAAGGCGGCTGGCAATTTTGAGCCGATCCACGCTGTGTACCCAATCGAAGTGCTCGGCAATCGGGCGTGTCTTGTTGGACTGTATCGGGCCGATGAAGTGCCACTCGAGATCCAGGTCAGACAGGGCGTCAATCTTGTCCAGTGCTTCCTGCAGATAGTTCTCGCCAAAGGCACGCTGGCCACAGTGGCTCAGTTCGCGTACTTCATCGGCACTGCGCGTTTTGCTCACGGCCAGCAGTGATAAGCTGTCAGGGCTGCGTGCGGCATTTTCACATGCCAGCCTGATCTGCTGGCGTACGGCTGAATATTTGTCTGCTAACATAAGGCTGTATGAATACTGACGACTGTCATTGGCAGGCTGTACCTATTCTGCTAGAACAGTAAAGTTTAAAGGAAGCTGCTGCGGATCTCGACTGATTATGGATATTACAGAACTTTTGTCATTTGCCGTACAACAGGGCGCATCCGACTTGCACCTGACCTCCGGCATGCCGCCCATGATCCGTGTAGACGGTGATGTGCGCCGAATCAAGTTGCCGGCACTGGAGCACAAACAGGTGCACACGCTGGTGTACGACATCATGAACGACAAACAGCGTAAGGAATATGAAGAGAATCTGGAAGTGGATTTCTCGTTCGAAGTTCCCAAGCTGTCCCGTTTTCGTGTCAACGCCTTCAACCAGCACCGGGGCGCGGCTGCGGTATTCCGAACCGTACCCAGCAAAGTGCTCACACTGGATGATCTGGGTATGGGCAAGGTGTTTCAGGATCTGGCGGAACAGGCGCGCGGCCTGGTACTGGTCACCGGCCCCACCGGCTCCGGTAAGAGTACCACCTTGGCGGCGATGATCGATTACGTCAACGATACCCGCTCCGACCACATTCTGACCATTGAAGACCCTATCGAGTTTGTCCACGAAAGCAAGAAGTGCCTGATCAACCAGCGTGAGGTCCATCGTGATACTCACAGTTTTGCCAACGCGCTGCGTTCGGCGCTGCGTGAAGACCCGGACGTGATCCTGGTGGGTGAGATGCGAGACCTGGAAACCATCCGCCTGGCGTTGACCGCAGCGGAAACCGGTCACCTGGTGTTCGGCACCCTGCACACCACTTCGGCGGCCAAGACCATCGACCGTATCATTGACGTGTTCCCGGCGGCGGAAAAGGACATGGTGCGTTCCATGCTGTCGGAGTCACTGCAGGGGGTTATCTCTCAGACTCTGCTGAAAAAACCGAAGGGTGGACGTGTCGCGGCGCACGAAATCATGATCGGTACTGCTGCAGTACGTAACCTGATCCGTGAAGACAAAGTGGCGCAGATGTACTCGGCGATTCAGACAGGTGCCGCCTACGGCATGAAAACGCTGGATCAGTCGTTGCTTGAACTGGTTCAGAAGGGCCTGATCTCGCGTGAAACGGCCCGTGAAAAGGCGAAGACCCCCAGCTCATTCTGAGCCTGATTCAACAGGAGCAATACAGTGGATTTTACTCAACTGCTGAAGGTAATGGTGGACCGGGGGGCATCGGATCTGTTTGTCACTGCAGGTGCCGCCCCATCGATCAAGGTAGACGGCACCATCCGGCCGCTGACCAAGGAAACACTCAAACCCAGCCAGACACGCGCTCTGGTGTACAGCACCATGAACGACAAACAGCTGGCCGAATTTGAAGGCACCAACGAGTGTAACTTCGCCATCAGTGCGCCCGGCATTGGCCGTTTCCGTGTCAGTGCATTCATGCAGCGCAATACGCCGGGGATGGTGCTGCGTGCCATCAACAACCATATTCCCACCATGGATGAACTGAAGCTGCCGAACGTGCTGCGTGAGCTCTCCATGACCAAGCGTGGACTGATTCTGTTCGTGGGTGGTACCTCGACCGGTAAGTCTACCTCTCTGGCGTCGATGATCGACTATCGTAACGATAATCACGCTGGTCACATCATCACCATCGAAGACCCAATCGAATATATCCACAATCACAAAAAGAGCATTGTCACTCAGCGTGAAGTGGGGATCGATACAGAATCCTTTGACGTGGCACTGAAAAACACGCTGCGTCAGGCACCTGACGTGATTTTGATGGGTGAAATTCGCTCGGCTGAAACCATGAAATTCGGCCTGCAGTTCGCCGAAACTGGCCACCTGTGCATGGCAACCCTGCACGCCAACAACGCCAACCAGGCGCTGGATCGCATCATCTCCTTCTTTGGGCCCGAGCATCATGACCAGATCTGGATGGACATGTCACTTAACCTGAAGGCGATTGTGGCGCAGCAGTTGCTGCCGACCGTGGATGGCAAGGGGCGTCGTGCGGCAATTGAAGTAATGATCAACTCGCCGCTGATCCAGGATCATATCCGCAAGGGTCAGGTGCACGAGATCAAGGATGTGATCAAGAAGTCTACCAACCTGGGTATGCGCACCTTCGACCAGGCGCTGTTCGAGCTGTACCGCGATGGTATCATCACCTACGAAGCGGCATTGGCTCACGCCGACTCGGCCAACGACCTGCGCCTGATGATCAAGCTGGATGAAGAAACCAGTGGCAAGGCCGATGGTGCGGCGGACGATATGCCAAGTTTCACGCTGCAGGATGAAGATGACAGTCTGAATTTGAAGGGCAATGTGGACGTGAAGGGGATGTAATCTCTTACAGATACATGATGGTTGGGCAGTCAAAAAAAGGGAGCAGCCGTATGGGCGTGCTCCTTTTTTGTTTTCAGAGTGCCTGGCGGCCTCAACGCCGGAACACGATGCGACCATCCATCAGGGTGGCTTTGACCTGTCCCTTGAGTGTCTGACCGAGGAATGGCGTATTCTTGCCGGCGGACCTCAGGCTGTCCTCGCTCACAGTCCATTCGGTTGCAGGATCAAACACGCAAATATCGGCCTGAGACCCCACTTCCAGTGTGCCGGCATCCAGACCCAGAATGCGGGCAGGGGCAATCGTCAGTGACTCAATCAGCTGCGGCAGCTCCAGCAACTGCTGTTCCACCAGTCGAAGACTCAGCGGCAACAGGGTTTCCAGCCCGCTCATGCCCGGCTCGGTCGCGGCAAAGGGTGCCTGCTTGGCGATGGGGTCATGCGGCTGATGGTCGGAGCAGATGGCGCTGATGGTGCCGGTGACCAGTCCCTGGCGTAACCCGGCCCGGTCAAGCTGGCTGCGCAGCGGCGGCTGCACATGATAGGCCGAGTTGAAGCCGTTGACGCTTTCATCGGTCAGCAACAGGTTCTGGATCGCCACATCGGCGCTGACCTGCAGACCGCGCTCACGGGCGGCTTCGATCATCCGTACCGAGCGTTCGCAGGAAAGCTGACCGAAGTGTGCGCGCACACCGGTCTGCTCCACCAGCAGCAGGCAGCGTGATACCTCGATGGTTTCGGCCGCTTCGGGAATGCCGTTCAGGCCCAGTCGGGTACTGGTGGTATCGTCATGCATGCAACCGTTCGCAGCCAGTGCAGCATCCTGTGCCTGAAACACCACCAGCAGGTCGTGGGTGGCCGCATATTCAAGGCAGCGAAGCAGGATCTGGCTGTTGCCGAAGGGACGGCGCAGGTTGGTAAAGGCGATGCAGCCGGAGCTGGCCAGACCATGCAGAGGGGCGAGCTGTTCGCCTTGCAGGCCCTGGGTCAGTGCTCCCATGGGCAGAACACGGGCAAAGCCGATATCGGCGGCGCGATCCTGAATCAGTTCGGCCACGGCGGCGGTTTCCACTATCGGGCTGGTGTCGGGCGTCACGACCAGCGTGGTGATGCCACCGGCCGCGGCCGCGGCGGTTTCGCTGGCGATGGTGCCCTTGCGGGTCTGTCCCGGCTCGCGCAGGGTAGTGCACAGGTCGATCAGGCCGGGGCAGACGATCTGACCGTCAGCATTGATCACTTCATCGGCATGAAAACCTTCGGGAGCGGCGCCAATGGCGCAAATTTCACCCTGGCTGATATACAGGTCGGTGATCTGGTCAAGCGATTGAGCCGGATCGATCACGCGGCCACCGGAAATCAGAATATTCATCAACTCAGGCCTCCCGTGATGCATTGTCAGTGGCGGCTCGCTGGGACAGCTGACCGCTCATCGCTTTGGACATGACAGCCATACGTACAGCGATGCCATTGGTTACCTGATCCAGAATCAGCGAGCGCGGGCCATCGGCGACCTCGGAGTCGATCTCGACGCCGCGATTGATCGGGCCGGGGTGCATCACCACCGCATCCGGCTTGGCATAGGCCAGTTTGTCGCGGTTCAGGCCGTAGAGCTTGTAGAACTCGGCTTCACTCGGCAGCAGGGCGCTCTGCATGCGTTCCTTCTGCAAACGCAGCATCATGATGACATCCACATCGCGCAGCCCTGATGCCATCTCGGTATACACCTTAACGCCCAGTGCCTCAATGTGGCGCGGCAGAAGGGTTTTGGGCGCGATGACGCGTATCTCGTGTACGCCCAAGGTGCGCAGGGCATGGATCTGCGAGCGGGCTACGCGGGAGTGCAGAATATCACCCACAATAGCGACCTTCAGCGGGGCGAATTCCCCTTTGTGACGACGGATGGTAAGCATGTCCAGCATCGCTTGAGTCGGGTGGGCGTGACGGCCATCACCGGCGTTGATCACGGCAACATTGGGTGTCACGTGCTGAGCGATGAAATGGGCGGCGCCGCTGTCGGCATGGCGAACAACAAACATGTCGGAGTGCATCGCCTGCAGGGTCATCAACGTGTCCTTCAGGGTTTCCCCTTTCTTGGTGGACGAAGTGTTGATGTTCAGGTTCAGCACGTCCGCCGACAGGCGTTTGGCGGCCAGTTCAAAGGTGGACAGGGTACGGGTGCTGTTTTCGAAAAAAAGGTTGGCAACGGTTTTGCCACGCAGCAGCGGGACTTTCTTCACCTGCTGCTCGCCCATGTCGACGAAGGAATCCGCTGTGTCGAGAATCTCGATCAACAGCTCTCGCGGCAGCCCCTCGGTGGTGAGGAAGTGCCGCAGCTGACCGTCAGCGGTCAGCTGAATGGAGTTCGGGTCATTGGCCTCAAACATGGATGCAGTCTCTTGTCGGTTCAGTCACGCTGACGGATGGTCAGGGTAAGGGGTTCCGGGCCGTTCAGCTTGACCAGCTGGTCCGGTCCCAGTGCCAGAGTGCCGCCGATCACATCGGCCTGAATCGGCAGCTCACGGCGCTGCAGATCCAGCAGGGTAATCAGGCTGACGGAAGCGGGACGGCCATAGTCAAACAGTTCGTTCAAGGCGGCGCGAATGGTACGACCGCTCATGATGACATCGTCCACCAGCAGAATGTCCCGGCCTTCGGTGGCGCAGGGCAGTTGGCTGGGCTGTACTTTCGGGTTGATGCCTACCTGAGTGAAATCGTCACGGTAGAAGCTGATATCCAGTACGCCCAGCGGACTGGTCAGTTCCAGCTGTCGGTGCAGGCGCTCTGCCAGCCAGACACCGCCGGTACGGATGCCGATCATCAGCGGGTCCTTGAGATCGCGACGGGTGATCAGGGCGCGGGTTTCGCTCGCCATCTTGTCGAGCAGTGCATCAACACTCAGTGTTCCCGATACCATAGAGGTCCTCCAGTCGGGTGTGGCTGGGAATGCGGTCGGGACTGTTGAACCAGTCCTCCAGAATCAGGCGGGCGGCGATACCGTCGACCGATTCCTGCTTGAAGTTGGTGCCGCCGCCGGCGTCCAGGTGAATGCGTTTGGCTTCTGCAGTGGTCAGGCGTTCGTCACAGAGATAACAGGGCAGCTGGTAGCGATCCTGAATCCGGTTGGCGAACTTGCGTGCGCGGCGTGCCATCTCTGAGATGGTGCCGTCCATGTTGAGTGGAATGCCCACTACCAGTGCGTCAGGCTGCCACTCGGCAATGGCAGCATCCAGTTGTGACCAGTCAGGCATGCCGTCGCGAGCCCGCACTGGCTCAATCGGGGTGGCAGTGGCGGTCAGGCTCTGGCCGATGGCCAGACCTATGCGTGTGGTGCCGAAGTCAAACCCCAGCACCTGTTGGGTGTCGCTGCTCATCAAGTCCGTTCAGTCAGGCGTGTCCGGCATGGGCCGGCAACAGGTTCAGGTTGATACCCAGAGTCGCGGCAGCCGCCTGCAGGCGGTCTTCCAGCGGCAGATGGAAAAGTATATCTGAATTTGCCGGACAGCTTAACCAGAGGTTGTCGCACATTTCCTGCTCCAGTTGCTCTGGCCCCCAGCCTGCGTAGCCCAAGGCTACCAGAAAAGTATCAGGGCCCTCGTTGCGTGCGATCGCCTCCAGAATATCAAGTGAAGTGGTCAGACTGATTTCGTCATTGATGGGATGGCTGGATAGCCACTGCTGCTGCGGTTCGGTGCGGTGCAGTACAAAGCCGCGATCATCCCGTACAGGACCGCCATTGAACACCGGGCGTTCGGACCAGAGTCCGGTGTTGTCTTCTAGCTCCAGGTGTGACAGTAGGTCACACAGGCGAATACCGCTGGGACGGTTGACGACAATCCCCATGGCGCCGTACTCGCTGTGGTCGCAGATGTAGACAACGGTTTGGGTGAAGGTCTCATCATGCAGATGCGGCATGGAGATCAGGAAATGATCACGAAGTGAGGTAAGTGTGTGGGACATGGTGAATCTCTCTTCGCCGCTTGGGTATGGTTAAGGCTTAGTACACCCGTGTCTGTTTCTCAAATTTCCAGGTACGAATGATTTCAAGTCGATCCACTTCCTTACGCAGCTCAATGGGAAAACTCTGGAACGGGGAGGCCAGCTGTACGATGCGAATGGCACCCTCATCAAGTGCTCGGTGGCCGGAGGACTGCAGAATTTCGATGTTTTCGACACTGCCGTCAGGGCGCAGTGCCACCAGCAGTCGCAGTTTGCCCTGCAGCCCCTGATTGCGGGCCTGCTCCGGGTAGTTCAGGTTGCCCACGGTCTCGACTCGGCGACGCCAGTTATCCAGATAGCTGGCATAGGAATGTGCCTGGGTAGAGGCTGATGTCAGGCGCAGGACACGAGGCTTTCTGGCACGCGATTCACGCTCCAGATCCAGTTGCGTCTGCAGACTGGCCATTTCCAAAGCCCGGTTTAGCAATGAAGTGGAGTTGGCGTTGACCGGTGGAGGAGCAGCCGCGGCCTGTTGTGGCTTCGGCTCGCTGGCGCGGGGCTTTTGCTCGCTCTGAGTAGCGACAATAGCCTTCTGGCCCTGTGCCTGGCTCTCCTGTTGTTCGGGGCTGTTGCCCGGCTCGGGTTCCGGTGCCGGGGGTTGCTCAGGTTCTGGCGGTGCGGGTGCCTGCTGAGCGGCCTGCTCCTGAGGTTTTTCACTGGCCAGTGGCGCCATTTCAGTGGTAGCCGGCGTGGTAGCGTCATCATTGCTCCCGCTGCCCATTTGGTTATGTTGGGCAATGAAGTCGGCCTTGTCCGGTGCGTCCTGCTGCGGATACTGCGCCAGGGTGACATCCAGTGTCTGGCGCGGAGGTTCTCGTTCAGGGAGTGAGAAGCTCAAGGCAAGCAGGAGCACACCGTGTACTGCCGTGGCAATGAACAGCATGAAGCCGAAGCGATCTCTGTTCATAATATGCCAAAGCGGCAGGTGCGTGCCCCTTTTGATCATCGTGTTTTCAATACCTCATCAATGCAGTCCATCAGTTGCATGCCGATATCCAGATCAAACTGCTGGTCCAGTTCGCGGATGCAGGTAGGGCTGGTGACGTTTATTTCGGTCAGGTAGTCGCCGATCACATCCAGACCCACGAACAGCAGGCCCTTTTCTTTCAGCGTTGGGCCGACCTGTTCACAGATCCAGCGATCGCGATCCGTGAGTGGGCGGCCTTCGCCACGACCGCCGGCGGCCAGGTTGCCACGGGTTTCACCGGCCATGGGAATACGGGCCAGCGCATAGGGTACAGGCTCACCGTTGATCATCAGGATGCGTTTGTCGCCGTCCTTGATTTCGGGGATGTACTTCTGCGCCATGATGGTCTGGGTACCGTGGGCGGTCAGGGTCTCGATGATGACGCCCAGGTTGGTGCCGTCTTCACGAATATGGAAGATGGACGAGCCGCCCATGCCGTCCAGCGGCTTGAAGATGACATTCTTGTGCTCAGCGTGGAACTGGCGCAACAGATCGGCCCGGCGTGTCACCAGTACCGGCGGGCAGCATTGTGGAAAGTGGGTGGAAAACAACTTTTCATTGAAGTCACGCAAACTGCCGGTACGGTTGACGATCAGGGTGCCCTCGGATTCCGCCATCGCCAACAGGTGGGTGCTGTAGATGAATTCGTTATCGAACGGCGGGTCCTTGCGCATCAGGATCACGTCCAGCTCGGCCAGGTCGCGTATCACATACTCGCCGCGCTCAAACCAGTTGTCCGGGTCCATGGCCACCTTCAGCGGTGCCATCTGCCCCTTCACCTTGCCGTCACGCAGGAACAGGTGCTGCTGTTCCATGTAGTGCAGCTCCCAGCCCTTGCGTTGCGCGGCCCAGAGCATCGCCAGTGAGCTGTCCTTTTTGTAGGTGATCTGCTCGATGGGGTCCATCACCACGCCGACTTTAATCGTCATCTGAAAAATTCCTGTGCTGAATGTGCGTTCAATCTTAACCCAGATCGCCCCAGAGATACTGCAGAATGGCGCAGGCGGCAACCGGTGCGGTTTCGGTGCGCATCACTCGCGGGCCAAAGGCGACCGGTTCGAAGCCGGCGGCCAGTGCCGCGTCCACTTCGGCTCCGGTCAGTCCGCCCTCGGGGCCGATCAGCAGCGCAACCGAGCCGGGCGCTTCCATCGTCTGCAGCGGGCGAGCCGTGTGGTGATGCAGTACCAGTTTGAGATCGGCTTCGACGGTTTGAATCCAGTCCAGCAGCGGGCTGACTTCGGCGATCTCGGGTACCCGAGTACGCTGGCTCTGCTCGCAGGCACTGATAGCTACCTGCTGCCAGTGACGCAGACGCTTGTCTTCACGTTCGGCCTTGAGCTTGACCTCGCAGCGTTCGCTGGTCAGCGGTGTAATGCGACTGACGCCCATCTCGGTGGCTTTCTGTACTGCATAATCCATCCGCTCACCGCGGGACAGGGTTTGCCCGACATGAATCTGCAATGTCGATTCGACCGTCGGTGTAAGTGCCGGTTCCAGCGTTGCCTGTGCCGAGCGCTTGTCGACCTGTGTGAGTACGGCAGGGTATTCATGGCCATCGCCGTTGAACAGGCAGATGCGATCGCCTTCGCGCAGGCGCAGGGCACGGATGACGTGCTGGATGGTGGTATCGCCGAGGTCGATACAGAGGCCGGGGGCCAAAGGCTGGGATTCATATACCCGGGGGATACGCATAGCGGTCCTGCTGACTGAAAGTTCAGCCGCTATTATGGCGCAGGGCAGGTGGGGGATGCCAGTTGTGGTGGGAAGGCCGAAAGGCTATCTCGGCAAAAGACTCTTCGGGTCGGTGAGGCCAAGCCTGTCTGACACGCCGTGAACCCATCCATGGGGGCTCGTCTGCCGCCGTCCTGGCGGCAGACGGTCAGCCAGACTTGGCCTCACCGCCTTGGAGTCGATCGAACTTACAGACCAGCCGCCGCACGCAAAGCGTCAGCCTTGTCGGTCATTTCCCAAGGGAAGGCCGTGAAGGTGTCGTTACCCACGGTCATCTCGAACGGGTCACGGCCGAAGTGGCCGTAGGCCGCGGTCTGACGGTACATCGGGTGCAGCAGGTCGAGCATGCGGGTGATCGCGTACGGACGCAGATCAAAGTGCTCGCGCACCAGTTCGATGATCTTGTCGTCGCTGATTTTGCCGGTGCCGAAGGTATTGATCGATACCGAGGTCGGCTCAGCCACGCCGATAGCGTAGGAGACCTGAATCTCGATGCGGTCGGCCAGGCCGGCGGCAACGATATTCTTGGCTACGTAGCGACCGGCGTAGGCAGCGGAACGGTCCACCTTGGACGGGTCCTTGCCGGAGAACGCGCCACCACCGTGACGGGCCATGCCGCCGTAGGTGTCCACGATGATCTTGCGGCCGGTCAGACCACAGTCGCCCACCGGGCCGCCGATGACGAACTTGCCGGTCGGGTTTATGTGATACTGGGTGCCCTTGTGCAGCAGTTCTGCCGGCAGTACGTGCTTGATGATCAGCTCCTGTACCGCTTCCTGCAGGTCGGCCTGGGACACGTCCGGGTTGTGCTGGGTAGACAGTACAACTGCATCGATCGCCACCGGCTGGCCGTTTTCATAGCGGCAGGTCACCTGTGACTTGGCGTCGGGACGCAGCCAGGGCAGCAGGCCAGACTTGCGTGCTTCGGCCTGACGTTCCACCAGTCGGTGAGAGAAAGTGATTGGCGCGGGCATCAGCACGTCGGTTTCGTTGGAGGCGTAACCGAACATCAGGCCCTGGTCACCGGCACCCTGATCTTCCGGACGGCTGCGGTCAACGCCTTGGGCGATATCCACGGACTGCTTGCCGATGATGTTGATCACGCCGCAGGTTTCGCCATCGTAACCCACGTCAGAAGAGGTGTAGCCGATATCACAGATCACGCCGCGTACCAGATCTTCCAGGTCGATCCAGGCCGAAGTGCTGATTTCGCCGGAGACGATCGCCACACCGGTCTTGACCATGGTTTCACAGGCAACACGGGCATACTTGTCTTCCGCGATGATGGCGTCCAGGACGGCATCGGAAATCTGGTCGGCAATTTTGTCCGGGTGCCCTTCAGACACGGACTCGGAGGTGAACAGGCTATATTCGCTCATTTCCGGTAATAATCCTCACACAGTGGTTAGGAGCAGCCGGGGCGATGCCGGGCTGATACGGTTTGGGTTGAATAAACCGCACATTTTAACGTCAGCGCAGGGGTTGTGCATAACATCTGGTTCGATTTTGGCTGAAAATTTTGCGATGACTGCATGAAAAACACTCCATTTGCACAAATGGATTTGAAGCTGGTCGCTATCTGGGCGAAAATTGCGCCTTTATATTCCGATTCCGTAAACCTCAAGGTTGGGTCCAGCCCCAGGAGTAGATTGATGTCCTCTCGCCGAGAACTTGCCAATGCCATTCGCGCATTGAGCATGGACGCCGTACAGAAAGCAAAATCCGGTCACCCGGGTGCCCCCATGGGCATGGCGGATATCGCCGAAGTGTTGTGGAACGACTTCATGAAGCACAACCCCGGCAACCCGCACTGGTATGACCGTGACCGCTTCGTGCTGTCCAACGGCCATGGCTCCATGCTGATCTACTCGCTGCTGCACCTGACCGGCTACGATGTCAGCATCGATGATCTGAAGAACTTCCGCCAGCTGCACAGCAAGACTGCCGGTCATCCGGAATACGGCTACTGCCCGGGTGTTGAAACCACCACCGGTCCGCTGGGTCAGGGTGTCACCAACGCCGTGGGCATGGCGATTGCCGAAAAAGCGCTGGCGGCCCAGTTCAACCGTGACGGTCACGACATCATCGACCATTACACTTACACCTTTATGGGCGATGGCTGCCTGATGGAAGGGGTCTCTCACGAAGCCTGTGCTCTGGCCGGTACTTTGGGTCTGGGCAAACTGATCGCGTTCTGGGATGACAACGGCATCTCCATCGACGGCGAAGTGGAAGGCTGGTTCACTGACGATACTCCGGCACGTTTCAAAGCCTACGGCTGGCAAGTGATCCGTGACATCGATGGCCACGACAGCGACCAGATTCGTGCTGCCATCGAGAATGCTCGTGAAAACACCGAGCAGCCGACCCTGATCTGCTGCAAGACTATCATCGGTTTCGGTTCGCCCAACAAGCAGGGCAAGGAAGAGTGCCACGGTGCGCCTCTGGGCCATGACGAGATCATGCTGGCGCGTGACGCGTTGCAATGGGCACATCCTGAATTTGAAATCCCCGAAGAGCTGTATGAGCTTTGGGATGCGCGTGAAGCTGGCTCCAACGCCGAAAATGACTGGAATGAGCGACTGAGCGCCTATCAGACCGCGTACCCGGAACTGGCCGAAGAGCTGCTGCGCCGTCTGTCCGGCGACCTGCCGGCCGACTTCGCTGAAAAGGCGGATGCCTGGATCGCCCAGGTGGCCGAGAAGGGCGACACCATCGCCTCGCGCAAGGCCTCGCAGAATGCCATCGAAGCCTTCGGTCCGATGCTGCCGGAATTTATGGGCGGCTCTGCCGATTTGGCCGGTTCCAACCTGACGCTTTGGTCCGGCTCCAAGGGCCTGAGCCGCAATGATGCCAACGGCAACTACATCCACTACGGTGTGCGCGAATTCGGCATGAGCGCGATCATGAACGGTATTGCCCTGCACGGAGGTTTCATTCCCTACGGCGCCACCTTCCTGGTATTCATGGAGTACGCCCGCAACGCGGTGCGCATGGCCGCCCTGATGAAACAGCGTGTGCTGTTCGTCTACACCCATGACTCCATCGGTCTGGGCGAAGATGGCCCGACGCATCAGCCGATCGAGCAGATCGCCAACCTGCGTCTGACCCCGAACATGGAAACCTGGCGTCCCTGTGACGCGGTGGAATCCGCCGTGTCGTGGAAGTCTTCCGTGCAGCGCACCGACGGCCCCAGCGCGCTGATTTTCTCGCGTCAGAACCTGCCGCACCAGAACCGCGATGCGGCTCAGATCGACGCCATTGAACGCGGTGGCTACATCCTGCGTGACTGCGCCGGTACTCCGGATGCGATCCTGATCGCCACCGGCTCCGAGGTCGGTCTGGCCATGGACGCAGCCGATGCACTGAGCGCCAAGGGCAAGCAGATCCGTGTAGTTTCCATGCCCTGTACCGAGCGTTTTGACAAGCAGGATGCGGCGTACAAGGAGCAGGTACTTCCCGCCGCCGTTACCGCTCGCGTTGCCGTGGAAGCGGCTCACGCCGATTTCTGGTACAAGTACGTGGGCCTGAACGGCGCCATCGTCGGCATGCGCAGCTTCGGCGAATCCGCCCCGGCCGGCGACCTGTTCAAGCACTTCGGCTTCACCGTTGAGAATGTGGTCAGCACTGTTGAAGGCCTGCTGTAAACCGCTGCAAAACGTACTGCCGGGCACTCTGTGCGCCCGGCGGCATGTTGTTGCAGTTCTGGTCAGCATGAGCGCCGGATGAGCTACAGAATCGCGATCAACGGCTATGGCCGTATCGGCCAGGGCGTGCTCAGGGCGGTCTATCAACGCGGCCTGCAGCACCAGTTGCAGGTGGTGGCGATCAATGAGCTGTCGGATCTGGACACGCTCACCTACCTGACCCGTTATGACACCACTCATGGGCGCTTTCCCTGTTCTGTCGAAAACGATGGCGAAGCCCTGCTGATCAACGGTGACCGTATCCGGGTATTCAGCCTGGCAGAGCCCGAGCAGATTCCCTGGGGCGAGCTGGATGTGGACCTAGTGCTGGAATGTTCCGGCGCCTTTCGCACTCGAGCCGATGCCGAGCGTCATCTGGCCAGCGGTGCCAAGCGGTTGCTGTATTCGCACCCGGCGCAGGCGGATATCGATGCCACAGTGGTATTTGGCTTTAACGAGTCCAGCCTCAAGGCAGAACACCGCATCGCCTCGGCGGCCTCCTGCACCACCAACTGTGTGGTGCCGGTGCTGGATCTGCTGGATCGCCACTTCGGCATCGAAAGTGGGGTGACGACTACCATCCACTCGGCGATGAATGATCAGCCGGTGATCGACAGCTATCACCGCAGTGACCTGCGGCTGGCGCGCAGTGCCATGCAGTCGATTATCCCCGTGGATACCGGCTTGAGCCGTGGAATTGATCGTCTGTTGCCGCATCTGGCCGGGCGCTTCGAGTGTTTGCACGTGCGGGTGCCGACCATCAACGTTTCGCTAATGGACCTGTCGGTGAACCTGCAGCAGGATACCGACCCGCAACAGATCAACGCCATGCTGCGCGCAGCGGCCGACAATGAACTGGCCGGGCTGTTGGGCTATACCGAAGAGCCACACGCGTCGGTGGATTTCAATACGGATCCCCGTTCGGCGGTGGTTGACGGTACCCAAACGCGGGTGTCCTGTGGCCGACTGCTGAAGCTGTTGTGCTGGTTTGACAATGAATGGGCGTTTGCCAACCGGATGCTGGATCTCTCCCGGTACTGGCTGCAGCTCAAGGACTGATTGACTGAACTAACAAGAAACAGGAATCCCTCTGATGAGCGTTTTGAAGATGACTGACCTGGATCTGGCCGGCAAGCGCGTGCTGATCCGTGAAGATCTCAATGTTCCGGTCAAGGATGGTCAAGTGACCTCCGACGCCCGTATCCGTGCTTCTCTGCCCACCATCGAAGTTGCGCTGAAAGCCGGTGCCAAAGTGATGGTAATGTCCCACTTGGGCCGCCCAACCGAAGGCGAATACGAAGAAAAGTACTCCCTGGCACCGGTGGCTGAACATATCAGCAAACTGCTGCAGCGCCCGGTACCGTTGGTTAAGGACTGGCTGGACGGAGGCTTTGAAGTGGGTGAAGGTGAACTGGTCCTGCTGGAAAACGTACGCTTCAATCCGGGCGAGAAAAAGGACAACGAAGAGCTGTCGAAAAAAATGGCGGCACTGTGTGATGTCTACGTGATGGATGCTTTCGGTACTGCCCACCGCGCTCAGGCCTCGACCCATGGTGTTGGCAAATTCGCTCCCATCGCCTGCGCAGGTCCGCTGCTGGCCAATGAACTGGATGCGCTGGCCAAGGCGCTGGACAACCCGGCTCGTCCGATGGCTGCCATCGTCGGTGGCTCTAAGGTATCCACCAAGCTGGAAGTTCTGAATGCCCTGTCCGAGAAGTGCGATCAGTTGATCGTCGGTGGCGGTATCGCCAACACCTTCCTCGCGGCAGCTGGTAAGCCGGTGGGCAAGTCCCTGTGCGAACATGATCTGATTCCGGCGGCCAAGGCGCTGATGGAAAAAGTCAACATCCCGCTGCCGGTTGATGTCGTTGTTGCCAAGGAATTTGCCGAGACCGCTGAAGCGGTGATCAAGTCCGCTGACGACGTAGCCGACGACGAAATGATTCTGGACATTGGCCCCGAATCTGCCAAGAACCTGGCTGCTCTGCTGACCAGCGCCGGCACCATTATCTGGAACGGACCGGTCGGCGTGTTCGAGTTCGATCAGTTCGGCGAAGGCACCAAGGCATTGTCACTGGCGATCGCTAACAGCGCCGGTTTCTCCATCGCTGGTGGTGGCGACACGCTGGCTGCGGTGGATAAATATGACATCGCTGATAAGATCTCTTACATCTCCACCGGCGGTGGTGCCTTCCTGGAGTTTGTGGAAGGCAAGGTACTGCCGGCGGTTGCCATGCTGGAACAGCGTGCAGCCAAATAAGATTTTTTGATGAACCAATTCAAAGGGTGAAACCATGGCTTTGATCTCCATGCGTCAGCTGCTGGACCATGCCGCCGAATATGGCTACGGCATTCCGGCGTTCAACGTCAACAACCTGGAGCAGATGCGTGCGATCATGGAAGCGGCGGCCAAGACCGACTCGCCGGTGATCGTTCAGGCCTCTGCCGGTGCGCGCAAGTACGCCGGTTCCAACTTCCTGCGCCACATGATTCTGGCGGCGATCGAAGAGTTCCCGGACGTGCCGGTGTGCATGCACCAGGACCACGGTACCAGCCCGGCAGTCTGCCAGCGTTCCATCGCCATGGGCTTCTCCTCAGTCATGATGGACGGCTCTCTGGGCGAAGACGGCAAGACCCCGACCGATTATGCCTACAACGTCGACGTCACCCGTCGTACCGTTGAGATGGCGCACGCCTGTGGTGTCTCCGTTGAAGGCGAACTGGGCTGCCTGGGCTCGCTGGAAACCGGACAGGCCGGTGAAGAGGACGGTATTGGCGCTGAGGGTATCCTGACCCACGACCAGATGCTGACCGATCCGGATGAAGCCGCCGACTTCGTCAAGGCCACCAACGTGGATGCGCTGGCGATCGCATGCGGTACCTCCCACGGTGCCTACAAGTTCACCAAGCCGCCGACAGGCGATATTCTGGCAATTGACCGCATCCGTGCGATCCACGAACGTATCCCCACTACCCACTTGGTGATGCACGGTTCCTCCTCCGTTCCTCAGGAATGGCTGGCGGTGATCAACCAGTTCGGTGGCGAGATTCCGGAAACCTATGGTGTACCGGTGGAGCAGATCGTTGAAGGCATCAAGTACGGTGTGCGCAAGGTCAACATCGACACCGACCTGCGTCTGGCGTCTACCGGTGCTGTGCGTCGCTTCCTGGCCGAAAACCCGGCCGAGTTCGACCCGCGCAAATTCCTCAAGGCCACCATGCAAGCGATGACCGAGATCTGTGTCGCCCGTTACGAAGCCTTTGGTACCGCCGGTCATGCCAGCAAGATCAAGGCGATCTCGCTGGAGCATATGTCCGAGCGTTACGAGCGCGGAGAACTGGACGCAAAGATCAACTGATCGGAGCGCACATGCGATACCCCAGAACCCGGCTCAGGCCGGGTTTTGTCTTTCTGGACGTTGGGTAAATGTGTGTTGCTAAAAAGGTACGACATAAGTCATTGATTTTAAATAAATAGGTTCTTCACGTCACAATATGTCAAGTATTCTGCGACACTTTTGGCAGTATTGCCTTCTGCCAAACCCCGAACGCTTATGATCTCCGCTTGATTTTGTTTATAAGCCATTGATATTAAATTGTTTTTATTAATATGGCACAGCTTTTGATATTGTTTGTTCAGAAACGATTCAAGGAGAACGTCCATGCTGCGTCTGATTATGATCCTGACAGTTATACTGACTTTTGCCGGCTTACCTCAGGTCCTGCAGCCCCTTTTGATGAGTGGTCCGCCTCGGCTGGTCATGTTCAATACTGAAGAGGTGCCGCATGTAATCAATCCACATGCCCCGCAGCGTGTGCAGACACAGAGCAGCGCAGTGGAAGAGGCCGGCAAGGTGACAGGGCCGGATCTGACATCGACCCAGTCATGGGCCGAGCTGGTAATGCAGCCGCGCTCGCAAAGTTGAACCGCTTGCTACCAAGCAGGTCTGCTCAAGGGATAAAATCCAGTATGCTTGCGGCGTAATGCCATCATGCTGGAGCATATGAATGAACTACCTGATTGCCGTCACGCTGCTGTGGGCGGTGTCTTTCAGCCTGATCGGTGAGTATCTCGCCGGTCAGGTGGACAGTTACTTTTCAGTCCTGACTCGCATTGTGCTGGCGGGGATGATATTTATCCCGCTGCTGCGTCCTGCCCGTTTTACACCCGGGTTTATGGTCGGTGTCACGCTGGTTGGGGCGCTGCAATTCGGGCTGACCTATACCTGTCTGTATCTCTCGTTTGAATATCTCAGTGTGCCGGAGGTGCTGCTGTTCACCATTTTCACGCCGCTCTATGTGGCACTGGTGGATAACGCACTGAAACGTCGTTTCAGCTTCGGGCCCATTATCTCGACGCTGGTCGCTGTGCTGGGCGCGGCAATTATCCGCTACGATGGTGTCAGCGAGGCGTTTATTACCGGTTTTCTGATTCTGCAGTTGGCCAATCTTGCCTTTGCGGCGGGTCAGGTCGGCTATGCTCATTTGGTGCGCCACTATTATCCTGATGGGCAAAATCTCTGGCAGGTGTTTGGCTTTTTCTTTATCGGAGCGTTTGCACTGGTACTGCCCGCCTTTCTGATGCTGGGTAACATGGAACGTCTGCCTCAGACGACAACACACTGGACAGTGTTGAGTTGGCTTGGGCTGGTGGCTTCAGGGCTGGGGTTCTTTTTCTGGAACAAGGGTGCGACTCAGGTGGATGCCGGTACGCTGGGCATCATGAATAATGCACTGGTGCCGGCCGGGCTGGTCGTCAACCTCGTGATCTGGAATCGGGATGCGGACATCCCGCGTTTGCTGATCGGTGGCGCGGTTATCCTGTTGTCGCTTTGGGTGAATGCTCGCTGGCGTCAGTGGACGCGGGCCGAGTTGCGGGCAGGGTGACTCAACCCGCTGCTCTGTGCGTATACTGAGTACCAGACATGTTGCTGGAGCGGTGAATGGAACGCTGGAATCTGGCCGGTACCACCGGCATGAAACTGTCAGAGCTGATCAGTGCATTGTCGCATGCGCTGGACATGACCGAGGGGCAACCACCGGGGCATTGCATGGGCTGTTGCTGGATTGGTATGCATCTGGCGGATCAGCTGGGCCTGGATGACGCTGCACGCTGGGAGCTGTATTACACGCTTTTACTGAAAGACTTGGGCTGCAGCAGCAATGCCGCGCGTATCTGTCAGCTGTATGGCACGGATGATCTTGGCTTCAAGCGTGACTTCAAATGGGTTAACGGTAGCCTGACGCAGGTGATCAGGTTTCTGCTGCAGCATACCGGGCGTGATGCCGGTGTTGCCGAACGTTTCAAGCGGCTGTTGAATATTGCCCGCAACGGTGAATCCATTGCCACTGAGCTGATTGCGACCCGCTGCGAACGGGGTGCGTCCATTGCGCGTGATCTGGGTTTCAGTGAGTCGGTAGCGGCCGGTATTCATTCATTGGATGAACACTGGAGTGGAACAGGTCAGCCTGAACAGCGGTCCGGTGAGGCCATTCCGTTGTATTCACGCGTGGCGCTACTGGCGCAGGTGGTGGAGGTGTTCCATGCCGCGGCCGGGCCTGATGCAGCGCTGGATGAGGCGCGAGCGCGCAGCGGCCACTGGTTTGATCCGGCATTGGTGAAAGCCCTTGAGCAGGCAGCAGAGTCGGCTGACTTCTGGTCGATGCTGGCCAGCCCAGAGCTGCCTGAACGCGTGCTGGCTCTGTCGCCGGCAGGACATGAAATTGAGGTGAATGAAGACTACCTGGACCGAGTGGCTGCAGCCTTTGGTCAGGTAGTGGATGCCAAAAGTCCCTACACCGCCGGTCACAGCGAGCGAGTGGCGCTCTATACCGATCTGATAGCCGAGCAGTTGGATATCGAGCCGCAACGGCGCCGCTGGCTTCGACGTGGTGCACTGCTGCACGATATCGGTAAGCTGGGCGTGAGTAACAGCATTCTCGACAAACCTGGCAAGCTGGATGCGGATGAATGGCAACAGGTACAGAATCATGCCCGCTTTACGGAAGAGATTCTGTCGCGTATTGGCGTATTCAGCGAATTGGCACAGGTGGCTGGCGCTCACCATGAACGGCTGGATGGCAAGGGATATCCCAAACAGCTCAAGGCAGAACAGATCACGCGGGAAACCCGGATTATCACAACCGCAGACATCTTCGATGCCATTACGGCTGAACGCCCCTATCGAGGAGCCATTCCGGTAGCACAGGCACTGGAGATGATGGCGGAGAACTTGCACACGGCAATCGATGCCGACTGTTTTGCAGCGCTGAAAGCCGCGATTCAGGAACTGGATGTCGCTGAAGTGAATGCAGGAGCGGGATTGTGACCCGCTCCACAGTCTACTCTGTCTCAGTTAACCAGCGCGGTGGCACCTGCCAGCGGACGACGCGGTTTCAACAGGCGAGCAACGCGGCGGTACAGTGACGCGATTCCCTGCATGATGAATTCAGCACGCTCACGGCGAGCCTGTTCAACATAGTAATCCACGTCTACCATTCCATTTTGTGTCATTACCATGCGATTGAAGTCGGACATTTTCGAGTAGAGCTCCTCAAATGGGGGTTAATTTTCAGGCGTTATACTAAGGTCTATGCTGCATTGCCACAAAAGATTGTTTTTCAGGCTATAGTTGAAAAAAACTAAACTATAAGAGGAGCGCCACCATCCGCCGTCTGCCACCGCTCAACGCCCTGCGCAGTTTCGAGTCTGCCGCGCGAAACCTGAGCTTCAACGAAGCTGCAGAGGAACTGTTCGTGACCCCGTCTGCGATCAGTCATCAGATCAAGTTGCTTGAAGAATTTTTGGGCTTGAAGCTGTTTCGGCGCGAGAAACGCAAGGTCAGTCTGACCGCGGCCGGCGAGCGCTACCTTCCTTCCGTACAGCTGGCGCTGGATGAAATTGAAAGTGCAACGCGGCGTTTGATGACATCACCGAACCTGAGTGCGGTCAACATCAGCGTAGCGCCTGCGTTTTTGACCCGCTGGCTGGTGCCGCGCATTACCCGGTTTCAGGAGCAGTACCCGGACGTGGAGCTGCGCTTCAGTTCCACCACTGGCTTTATCGATTTCGAACACTCCGATACCGATATGGCGGTGTATTACGGCGAAGGCAACTGGCGGGGGGTGGATATCCATTTTCTGCGCTATCTGGTCTCGACGCCGGTGTGCAGCCCCAAGTTGGCAGAGGGGCTGAACAGTCCTGAAGATCTGCTCAAGCGAACGCTTATTCACGTCAGTGGACGGAGGCAGGAATGGCAGCAGATTCTGCAGCAGCTGGGCGTCAGAGCCAACACATCAACCCGAACCATGTCTTTCTCCAGTACCGCACTGGCCGTGTCGGCGGCCATTGAAGGGATAGGTGTATCACTGGCTGACCGGGCGCTGGTGCAGCGCGAACTGGAAGCGGGACAGCTGGTGGTGCCGTTTGATATCACGCTGGACAAGCCGAGGGCGTTCTATCTGGTCTATCAGGAGAAGCGCCAGCTCACCTATGGCATGCAGGCGTTTCGTGACTGGATTCTGCAGGAGATGCAGCAGGACCTGACACCTGTATCCGAAGCCTGACGCTGACTCATTCCTAGATGAGTCAGCGTCAGCTATAGTGGGTCAGTTGTCCTGGATGTACTTTTCGAATTCCTTCATGGTCAGCATCCACCAGTCGATAGTGTCATCGAAGTTGCTGCTGCTGACGCCATATTTCAAATTAACGGGCATGTCGATGTTCGGGTCGCCGTCTTCGTCCAGGTAAGCCGTGCCAAAAAGCTGTGTCTCGTTCCACTCATTGATTCTCTGCAAGGATACAGGCTGGTCAGCCCAGGCAGCGGAAAATACGATGTTTTCACAGTCTTTGTTGTCTTCGCAATTGTAGAAATAGATACCATATTTGTTACTGTCAATCCGGCCCGTAATAAGCGGGTCACCATAGTCATCTGTTCCCAAAGTGGCGGAACCGAAGCCTCGGGCCAGTTGAACGATCTTCTCCGGGTCGGAGGCCTCAACAAGAGAAGACGCCTGAACGCCGGTAACGTTGCTCATGGTGCCAATTCCCGCTGCCAACAGCAGAATGGATGCTGCTTTCATAACTATCTCCCTGTTTTAAGTTGAGGTCCATTATTGTACACCTTCCCATTCGGTTATACCTTCAGTGCCGTTGGACTGATGTGACATATGGCATTTCCTGCAATTACAGAACCTGATCTTTCCTGGTAAAAGAGCAGGTTCACAATAAATCAAGGTGGTTTATCTTTGCATACCAAGTCATCCTAGCGATTCCTAAGTGGCAAATGATGATACTGGAATGCCGTTCTATCTGACTCGGGGTGACTCATGCAGCAAGAAAATCTCCAACCGTTCTACCAGTTGACGCCCGATACTGTGATTGATGCGGTGGAGTCGATGGGCTACCTCAGTGATGGCCGTATTCTGGCACTGAACAGCTACGAGAACCGCGTCTATCAAGTGGGTATAGAGGAAAGTGAACCACTGATCGCCAAGTTTTACCGCCCCTTGCGCTGGAGTGATGAACAGATCCTGGAAGAACATCAGTTCTGTTTTGAGTTGGTTGAGCAGGAGTTGCCGGTGGTAGCACCCTTGACCAACAGTGCCGGTGAAAGCCTGTTCCATTTCAAGGATTATCGGTTTTCCCTGTTCAAGCGCCGAGGTGGGCGCGCACCGGAGCTGGATGACCCCGACCATTTGTATCAGTTGGGGCAGACTCTGGGGCGAATCCACCTGGTCGGAGCTGTGCGCCCCTTCGTGCACCGCCCGGCGCTGGATATCCAGACCTACGGTCGTGACAGTGTGGCATTGATCAGTGAAGGCTTTATTCCGTCTTCACTGCGTGAGGCGTACACCAGTCTCTGCGCCGATCTGCTCGACGGGATCGATGCCTGCTTTGCCGCCGCCGGTGAGGTGAAGCTGATTCGCGCGCATGGCGACTGTCATGGCGGCAACATTCTCTGGCGTGATGATACGCCCAACTTTGTCGATTTTGATGATGCGCGCATGGCCCCGGCGATTCAGGACCTGTGGATGCTGCTGACCGGCGATGACCGCGTGCAGCAACAGCTGCAGCTGGCTGAGGTGATCGCGGGATACAGTGAGTTCGCTGATTTTGATCCGCGTGAGCTGCATCTGGTAGAGGCACTGCGCACCCTGAGAATGATGCATTACAGTGCCTGGCTTGCCCGGCGCTGGGAAGACCCGGCTTTTCCGCACAACTTCACCTGGTTCAACACCGAACGCTACTGGGGTGAGCATATCCTGCAGTTGCGCGAACAGCTGAGCGCATTGCAACAGCCGCCGCTTAAACTGTTGTAGGGCTCAGTGGGGCGGGTCGATCTGGTTGTTGATGCTGGTATTGACCCGGAACCAGCCGGCGATGCTGTAGCGATCGGCACGTGCCGGCAGTACTTCATGCGGAAAACGCTCGCTGAGGAAAACCACCAGCGTGCCCATCTGGGGCACCACCTTTTCGACCACCTCTTCGCTGTCGTGGGTCGGCCAGATCAACAGTTCGCCCCCAAGCTCAGGTTGCCAGTCAGGGTTGAGGTAAAACACCGTTGTCAGCACGCGGTTGGTTTGGCCACGGAAGGCATCCAGGTGCCGTTTGTAGAACGCGCCTTCAGGATAGTGGGCAAAGTGAGCCTCATAATCGAACAGCCCCATGAATAGCCGCCGGTTCAGCCCTTCACGCAAATCGTTCATCCACCGCAGATACTGTGCCTCGATCAGTGACTGATGGCTCAGCCAACGGATCTGATCACGGCGGATCTCGCCGTGCAGCTGGTGATCCTGTTCACGACCGATACCGGCGCGACGAAACTGCTCGTCATCCATTGCCTGCAGGTGCTGACGCAGCGCATGGCCAAGTGATTCAGGCAAGGCAGAGGGCAGAATGATATAGCCCTGCTCAACCAGTGCGTCAGCGATCTTATCGTACAGGCTTTGGGTCAGGTCGAGATCAAGTTCGGGCGGTGAATACACAGGGGTATCCTCCATAACAGAGATGATGCTATATACCCCCGGTTAGTGGTAAAGTCACGTAAAAGATTCGATCAGGGTGATAAATGCCATCTTCTTCATACAAGTGTCTGCTCTTCGCCGGTGGGTTGCTGCTCTCGGGCTGTGCCGAGTCGGCACCTGAGCAGCATGCACTTGATGTCAGGGCGTCCGCCTATAACTCGGTACCTGAGCAAACGGTGGGGAACCCGGCGATTGCCGCCTGGGGTGATCGCTTGAAACCGGGAATGAAAGCGATTGCCGTGTCACGTGATCTGCTGGAAGAAGGCCTGGATTACAACATGCAGGTACAGATCGAAGGCCTGCCGGGCACCTACCGGGTGCTGGATAAGATGCACCCCCGTTGGGAGCGCAAGATCGACATTTACATGGGCGAGGATGTTGGGGCCGCGCTCGACTGGGGTGTTCGCGATGTCACCATCCGCTGGAAGCCGGTTTCAGACGAAGGTTGAGGTCCCCGCTACCCATCAGGGCTGAATCAACTGACCGTCCCAAGCATACACATTGCCTGAATCCATTGGTGTCAGGCCATCGATCACCTGCAGCAGTGAGCGGGCCGAAAACTCGGGCGTAAACAATTTTCCTTCCGGTACACGGGCCTGGAACGGTTCTGACAGCGGTGTATCCACAGTGCCTGGATGCAACCCCGCCACCACCAGTTTGGGCCAGCGCCGTTTGGCTTCAATAGCGGTACAGCGCAGTAGCATATTTAACGCCGCCTTGCTGGCGCGGTAGCTGTACCAGCCACCGAGCCGGTTGTCTCCGATACTGCCTACCCGTGCCGACAGCGCCGCAAATACTGCTCGTTGATCCTTCGGCAGCAGTGGGATCAGATGTTTGGCCAGCAAGGCCGGTGCCAACGCATTGATCTGCATCTGCTGCTGGAAGTAGTCACTCTCCAGGTTGCGCCAGCTTTTCTCCGGCAGACTCTCCTCTGAATGCAAAAGCCCCGAGGTGATCAATACCAGATTTGGGGTTACGTCCTTGAGCTGTTCGGCACAGGCGATGATGGAGCCTTCCTGACTCAAGTCGATGGGGTGCAGGCTGAGCCGATCCGGATTGCGTTCCGCCTGTTGTTTCAGTGGCTCGGGAATCCGGCGAGCGAAAGCGTATACCCGGCTGACCCGAGGTTCGTCCAGCAGCTGTGCCAGCACCGCCTGGCCAATGCCGCCGCTGGCACCGATCAGTACAGCAGTGATGGGGGAATCGAACGAACTCAACAGGCTCATGAAAGCTCCCGATAGCGATTGAAGATGACATGCACATCGACGTTGGCACCGAGCTGGGAGGCGAGCATGAACAGCCCGCCCATCTTGCGGTGCAGAAACAGCACATCTGCCGGTGGTGTATGCCAGGCGTCCGGGTCGCTGCTGATCGCCATGCCGCGCTGATGAATCCGCTGGGCCAGATCTGAGTTGCCAAAATCATAGGCCCCCGGCGTGCGCAGCGGTTCAGTGGCTTCCATGAAAATGTCCAGCACAACCTGGCGGTTGGCGGCATCATGACGCTGACTGAAAAAGCCCAGCGTTTCCAGTGCCTGCGCCAGTTCCGTCTGGTTACGATCGGTGGCGGCACAGATGGCATGGTGATACTGCAGTACAAAGTCGATCGAGAAACGGCGCACGGCGCCAAAATCCAGCAATACCAGCCGGTCCTGCTGCAGGTTGTACTGGTAGTTGGCCGGGTTGGGATCGGTCTGCACGCAGTGCAGTTGAAACAGCTCGCAGAAGAACAGCTCCAGCAGCAGGGCGGGGATATGATCCTTGAGCGCAGGCTGTTCAGCGGCTGCCTGTTTCAGACTGACCCCCTCGATGAAATCCATGCACAGGATCTGTTCTGTGGATAACTCGGTGTCGACGCCGGGCAGTGCCAGGGCATCATAATGACGAAAGCCCAGCAGCGCCGCATCGTAGGCCAGCAGCTGTTGCTGCTCGTGCAGATAATCCGTCTCCAGCCGCAGCTGCTGCTTGGCTTCAGCCACCAGCGGGTCGATGTCCAATTCCCGCGGCAGCAGACCGCTGAGGCGCAGCAGGGAAACAACATTGTCGATATCGCTGTCGATGCTGCGACGCACACCTGGATACTGAATCTTGATCGCCAGCTCGCGTCCGCCATGGGTGCGGCCCTTATGTACCTGCCCGATGGAGGCGGCGGCCACCGGATCAAAACTGAACTGCGCCAAGCGCTGATCCCAGTCGCTGCCCCAGTTGCTTTCCAGTACGCCGACCAGCTGAGCCGCGGGCATGATCACCGCATCATCACGCAGCCGCTCCAGTACCGCTGCCAGTTCCGGTGGCAACAGCGCCCCTGAGTCCATGGAGATCAGTTGGCCAAGCTTCATCGCCGCCCCGCGCATCCGTGCCAGCTTGTCGGCGACCTGCTCCAGGTTCTTGCGGCTGAGCAGCAGCTCGGACAGCGCCGGTCGTCGGCCCTGCATCCACTGCTTGCTGCCTTCGGTAACCAGATTGCCGGCCACCCGCCCGGCCAGGCCGGTCAGGCTGGCCATGCGTGAAAAACGGCTGCTGGGCACTGCTGCAGCACGGCGGGGTTTGCTGTGGGTGTCGGTCATGGGATCTCCTGGGACATCCGGTCCCGGTTCAGGTGGTGTACTATTTCCATCTTACGCGCGTCTGGCGCGAGTGGATGCATGAGTGAGACAACGCGATGGAATATGAATTCAGACGAGATCTCTACGATCAGCCCGAAGCGATCGTCGAGATGGAACAGGCGCTGTTTGGTCGCTGGCTGAGCGAGGCGCTGGGTGATAACCGGGGCGAAGCCGAACGCATCCTGCAGCGAGCCGAAACCCTGCTGAGTGATCGTCGTGGGCAGTTTGATTGGCATGGGCAAGAGTTGAGTCTGCAGCTGGACAGCGAAAGCGCACGCGTCTGGCTCCAGGCTGAAGGCGATCTGGATGAGCTGGAAGGAGGCTTTGGTCTGGCCGATGAAGCCTGCGAGTCGGGGCTGGAGGATTTTATCGGTCTGCTGCGTGGCTGGATTGACTATCTTGATGAATAGGATCTGCTACAATCCCGAGTAAATCAGTCAACAATAACGCTGTGGAGAGACCATATGAGCATCCAGATCGGTGACACTATTCCCAATGTAGAACTGCGCGTGATGGGCAAGGAAGGGCCGGAAGCGGTTCAGACCGCTGACCTCTTCGCCGGCAAGAAAGTGGTACTGTTTGCGGTACCGGGCGCCTTTACTCCGGGTTGCTCCATGACCCACCTGCCGGGCTTCGTGGTCAAGGCTGACGAGATCAAGGCCAAGGGCGTGGACAGCATCATCTGCACCGCGGTCAACGACGTGTTCGTAATGGACGCCTGGGGCAAGGATCAGAACGTCGACGAAATTATCATGCTGGCCGACGGCATCGGTGAATTTGCCTCTGCCATGGGCCTGGATCAGGACCTGTCCGGCATCCAGTTCGGCAAGCGCAGCCAGCGCTACGCCATGATCGTCAACGACGGCAAGATCGAGCTGCTGAACATCGACGAAAAAGGCATCGACAAGAGCAGCGCCGAGACCGTTCTGGCCGCGCTCTAAGCGTCAAAGTAGTAAAAAACGCCGACATGCCTGTGCAGTCGGCGTTTTTTTATGCCGATCCTCAGGTCTGTTTCAACGCCCGGGCATGATGGCGCAGGTGGTCTTCGATAAAGCTGGCGATGAAGAAGTAGCTGTGGTCATAACCGGGGCGCATGCGCAGCTCCAGCTGATGTCCCGCCGACGCACAGGCTGCTTTCAGCGCTTCCGGCTTGAGCTGTTCCTGCATGAAATCATCCGCCTCGCCCTGATCCACCAGAATCAGCAGCCGTTCTTTCGCGGTTGCGATCAGTTCACAGCTGTCCCAGGCTTTCCATGCCTCGCGATCAGTGCCCAGATAGCCTGAAAACGCCTTTTCGCCCCACGGGCAGTTGATCGGATTACTGATCGGCGCGAAAGCCGATACCGATACATATCGGCCCGGATTCTTCAAAGCACAGATCAGCGCACCGTGACCGCCCATGGAGTGGCCACTGATGGCGCGTTTTGGGGTTACCGGAAAATGCTGTTCGATCAGTGCCGGCAGCTCGTCGGTCACATAATCGTACATGCGATAGTGAGCAGACCAGGGCGTCTCGGTCGCATTCACATAAAAACCGGCACCGGAGCCGAAATCGTAGCTGTCATGCTCGCCGGGCAGGTCGGTGTCACGCGGACTGGTATCCGGCGCAACAATGGCGACGCCCAGTTCGGCGGCAACGCGTTGGGCACCGGCTTTCTGCATGAAGTTCTCATCCGTACAGGTCAGGCCCGACAGCCAGTACAGTACCGGTACCGGCTGCGTTTGTGCCTGCGGTGGCAGGTAGATGGCAAACACCATCTCCGTGCCGGTCGTCGTCGAACTGTGTTTGTAGCGCTTGAGCCAACCGTCAAAGCATTTGTTGCTGGCGACCAGCTCGGGGGCTGCTTGAGTCATGGGACCCTCCTTGATTACTGATCGAACAGAATCACCGAGCGGATGCTCTTGCCTTCGTGCATCAGGTCAAACGCCTTGTTGATGTCCTCCAGACCCATGGTGTGGGTGATGAACGGATCGATCTCGATCTTGCCGTTCATGTAGTCCTCAACGTAGCCCGGCAGCTGGCTGCGGCCCTTGACGCCACCGAAGGCGGAGCCTTTCCAGACGCGACCGGTCACCAGCTGGAACGGACGGGTGGAAATCTCTTCACCGGCACCGGCAACACCGATGATGATGGATTCACCCCAACCCTTGTGGCAGCACTCCAGTGCAGAACGCATAACCTGAACGTTACCGATACACTCGAAGGAGTAGTCCACGCCGCCGTCGGTCATGTCGACGATCACCTGCTGGATCGGATCGGAGAAGTCTTTCGGGTTGACGCAGTCGGTGGCACCGAACTGGCGTGCCATCTCGAACTTGTCTTCGTTAACGTCGATGGCGATGATGCGCGCCGCATTGGCCATGCGGGCGCCCTGGATGCAGGACAAACCGATGCCGCCCAAACCAAAGATCGCGACGGTGGAGCCCGGTTCAACCTTCGCTGTGTTCAGCACTGCACCAATACCGGTAGTAATGCCGCAACCCAGCAGACAGACTTTCTCCAGTGGCGCATCGACATGGATTTTCGCCAATGAAATCTCCGGTACCACGGTGTACTCGGAAAAGGTGGATGTACCCATGTAATGGAACAGCGTTTTGCCGCCGATGGAGAAACGGCTGGTGCCATCCGGCATCAGGCCCTGGCCCTGAGTGGCGCGTACTGCCTGACACAGGTTGGTCTTGCCGGAGAGGCAGAACTTGCACTTGCCGCACTCGGCGGTATACAGCGGAATGACGTGATCACCCGGCTTCAGCGTGGTGACGCCCGGGCCCACTTCTTCGACCACACCGGCACCTTCATGGCCCAGAATCGACGGGAAGATCCCTTCGGGGTCCGCACCCGAGAGCGTAAAGGCATCGGTGTGGCAAACGCCGGTGGCGACGATGCGCACCAGCACTTCACCGGCCTTGGGGCCCTGAACGTCCACTTCTTCGATGGTGAGGGGCTTGCCCGCTTCCCAGGCAACGGCTGCGCGTGACTTCATGGTGATCTCCCGAGTCGAATACAGATGTTGAGATAAACGTGATGGTTCAAGTGTAGCCCCTGAACTGTTCCATGATAATGACAGCAATCGAAAAGTATTTTTGCTCAGCTGCAATAATTCTGGCATACAGGGTCTATATCAGACGGGCGGGGAACACAGAATGCGGCACTGGGAAGCTATAGAAGCCTTTGTCGAGGTAGTACAGCAGGGCAGCTTTTCGGCAGCGGCACGCAAGCTCAAGGTCTCGCCCTCGCATATCAGCCGGCTGGTAGCCCGGCTGGAGGCTGAATTGAGTACGCCGTTGTTGTATCGCACCACGCGCAAGTTTCGGCTTAGTGAAGCGGGCGAGCACTACTTTCAGCACTGCCGTGAACTGCTGCAGGGCTTCAGCGCGGCGGAAGAAGAGCTGTCCAGTTTTCAGGCAGAGCCTTCCGGTACGCTTCGCGTGACCTGTGCCACCACCTTCGGTGAGCGTTTTCTGGCGCCGCAGCTGAACGACTTCATGCTGCAGTACCCGAAAATTAGCCTCGACCTGCACCTGACCAACCGTCAGACCGACCTGATCAGCGAAGGCTATGACCTGGCCGTACGCATGGGCACGCTTAAGGACTCCTCTTTACTGGCGCGACGCCTGTGCGATCGGCGCGAATACCTCTGTGCCAGCGCCAGTTACCTGCAGCGTCACCCTATGCCACATACACTGTCAGAGCTGGGGCGACACAACTGCCTGATGGGGTCCAACAGCTTCTGGCTGTTCAGTGAAAATGGCCAGCGCAAGGAGCTGAAAGCCAGCGGCAACTGGCGTTCCAATTCTGGCCCTGCGTTGCTGGATGCGGTCAGCAAAGGGTTGGGGATCGCCCAACTGCCCGACTATTACGTCGAGCCGGCCCTGAGGCGTGGTGAGCTGATCTCGATGCTGGAACAGTACCGTTACCCCTATAGCGGCGTCTGGCTGGTGTATCCACAGGCGCGACAGCGCTCGCCACGACTGCAGCTGCTGTGTGATTTTCTGATTGAGCGTTTCAAGGGCGGGTTGCCGTGGTGTGAATGTGAATAAATATACGGGCACCTCGAAAAACCCGACTTATACGTTGCCGAACGGGCTGAGCTGACCGCAAGACTCCAGTTTTAATCGATTACGTCTCGTTTTTGGGCCCTCTGGACCTGCAGCGGTGGTCTCTGTGTGCCCATGAGGCACACCGAACCACCACCAACGGCTCAAAACGCCTTAATCCCGGCCCGCTGGAAGTACACCAGCCGCTTCAGGTTGTAGCAAGCGGCCATCATGGTCATCGCAAAGTTGGCTCTCGCTTGACCCACTGTGCGGATCAACTTGCCACCCATCTGGTCAATGCTGGCGAACACATGCTCGACACGAGCACGGGTTTTGGCAATCCGCTTATTGCGTCGTTGTTGGCACTCCGATAACGGTTTCTGACGGTGGCCTTTGCGCTGAATATGGTTGCGATAGCCGTGCTCTTTCAGCCAGGCTTCTCGCTCGGTCGAGGGGTAACCGCGATCGGCATAGACGTCCTGACTGGTGTTGTGCCGATCAAGAACAGCCTCGAAATGTTGGCTGTCATGCACTTTGGCAGTGTCACACTGAAAACGCCGGATCACCTTGTACTTGGCATCGACGTTGATTGACAGTTTGTAGCCAAAATGGCTCTTTCCGTGCTTCTTGGTCCAGCTGGCATCGGTATCCTTCTGCCGCCGTTTAGCGGGCTTCCAGTCCGCTGGCATGGCATTTTGATCCAGCAGCTCTTTGTCACTGCGTCGGTTATGCTGCTTGGGCGCTGGCACCAGAGTAGCATCAATGATCTGGCCACCACGGGCGATGAAGCCCTGCTTGAACAGTTGCGCCGATACACCATCGAACAGGGCCTGGGCACCGGCTTCACCGATGCGATTTTCAAAGTGCCAAATCGTGGTGCGATCAGGAATATTAATCGCCTGGGTCAGCCCGCAGAAGCGCTGATAGCTCATACGGTCCAGCAGTTGGTACTCCATCTGTTCATCCGACAGGTTGTAAAGGCGTGAGTACCAGAATGCGCACCATGGTTTCAGTGGGGTACGGCGGTCGTCCACCCTGCGCGCATTCGACTCGAGGCGCGATGCAGTCAACTTCAGCGGCCAGTGCGGAGAAGTTGATGTGCTGCTCAATCTCAGCCAGAGGATCGCCGATCCGGTCGATCTTTTCACGGTGATGTTCGCTGGCAAAGAGGTCGTTTTTGATTGCGCTACGCTTCTTCATGGTACTAACTGGTCGGATGATTAGTGGTTGCTTGATGCTATCACAGGGCTACCGGTGCTGTGAGGGAGGTTTTTCGAGGTGCCCATACGTACTTATCTAGATAGAATAGATATTATCAACTAAACGAATAGGTATGTTTTCTTACACCCAATAAAAGATAATACCAATTGTATGAGAGGTAGTAATAAAAGATCCTAATTTCTCGCACTAATAATAAAAGGCGAGAAACATGAACGAACTTTCTACAAATACAGATGACCATGCATTGGAAGTGGTACCCGAGTCAGAACGACAGACTTGGTTAAGGCTTTCATGGGGTACTACAGGGATAGTGACGACCCTTGTGCAGCTATTCGTAGGGGCACTGGCGACTTTTGTCGCTGGCTTCTGGATAGGGTTAATATCGGGGATATCAGTGGCTATCGTTGGCGGCTTAATGGGATGGGCTGTCGGCAATGTTGCCTACAAAACAGGGCTGTCGAGTTCAGTGCTCGCACGGTTCCATGGGTTCGGAACCAAAGGGTCCATTATTGTTGCGCTAACATTTGGCTTCATGATAACCGGCTTTATAGCATTAGAAAATGTTCTTCTATACGAAGGTTTTATATTCTGGAGTGGACTGGAAGATAATCCTGAAACAGAGTGGACATTCTATGCCGTTCTATCCATTTTATGGATACTTTTAACAGCATTTGGCTTCAAGGAGGTCACAGCTGTTGCATCGTTGACGTTGATAGCTTTCTTGGGCGTCTTGATCTATCTGATGATAGGAATTGTGCAGAGCTCAGGCCAGTCATGGGTAGAGGTGTTTACCTTTGGGGCTCAGTTACCTCCTGATGCGTTAGCGGCACTGGGCGCTGATACAACTTTTGGAAAATACGCTTTCTGTTTTAATGTCATGATTGGTGCCGCAGGTGCCTTGGCCCTTATCGATGCAGACTTGGGACGGTATTCCAAGTCGAGCAAAGATATCGGTATTGCTGCTGGACTGGGCAATCTTTTCATGAACGTCATCATGCTGGTGGTCGGTGCGGCGGTAATGTATGCCGGCTCTTCCTATCTTATTGATTACTATGTGGGACAGGGTGTTAGCCTCGATGAGGCGAAGCACAAGGTATTAAATAGCCCTCATAGTGTTGCTGCAGCATTCATCATTCTGGGTGGTGTGTTCGGAGCGATTCTACTGTTCCTGGCTCAAGGCAAAGCACAAGTGCTGAATACCTATAGCGCTTCGTTGTCGTTAACAAATATTGCAGATGTGATTTTCGGATGGAGGCCTGGTCGACTTTTTTTTGTAGTAGTGGCCAATATGATTGCTTGCCTTATGATTGCACTCTCAATTTTGGACTGGTTCAGCAATTTTATAACGGTTCTTGGTGTTCTGACCACCTCCATAGCAGCCATCATTATAGCTGATTATTACTTGGTATCAGGAGAGAGAAAAAACATACGTGATAGTAAGGCTTTCAATTGGCCTGGTATTACGACTACTTTTGTATCCTTTGTTTCTGCACATTTAATTCTTGATGACTATATAGAGATTGAGTTTATATCCTCGGTTCTAATAAGTTTCATCCTTTATCCGATGTTAAGTTTTGTTTTTAGTAAAAAAAATAAAGAAGAATCTATTAAAAGGGCTGTGTCATGAGAGCGATAGTAGCAGGTATTAGTTTATTTTATTCTATTCAGTTGATGGCTAATCCGATGCTTTTATTGCAGAGGGACGAATTAACATTGAATGGTTTTTTGATGGTTGATGCTGGCTATACTTATGTTGATAACATCAGTGGAGAATCTGAAACCGACTTTACATCCGGTATGATGTCTCCTAACCTGATTGGGTTAAGCGGCAGTTATAATACGGGTAAAGAAATTGATATTATATTCAATCTCGAGAACCAGTTTAGCTTGGAAGATGGACGGACTGTGGGCGACGATCTATTTAGCAGACAGTCATGGATCGGGCTAAAAACACCTTACGGCTCTATTACTGGCGGAAAGCAGTATGAATTCATGTTCGAATCTCTTTCTGAAAAAAGATGGGGACAAAAACTGAGTGCAGTTTCATTGCATCAGATGCAACAAGGGCCGTATCAAAGTTTTGGTTTTCCTTCGATCGACTTCAATAGAACATCTGGCGCTTTCCGAGTCGAAAGTGCAGTCAAATATGTATCACCTGTCTATAAAGGGATGAGCGCGGGCATCATGTACGGTGATGAGAGTTCGGGTGCAAAAACGTTGAGTACGGGGTTGAACTACGCAAATGAAAATTTGCGTATCAATATGGCTTATACCAAATCGGATGGTTTTCTTGGTTCTCCCAGTGAAGTTGAAAACTATGGTATAGGGTTCGCTATGGATGTCGGTAACCATACATATGATGCGATATATACAAAGACACATAATGAGCTAAACGATGCTGAAGTTGACGTATTTGGTGTAGGAATGCACTCCATGTTGGGAGGGAATTACTTTATATACACAAACTTACAGTATATGGATGGTAATGCTTCAATAGGCAATAGGGATGCAATGCAAATCGGCAGTACTCTGATGTACAAATATAGTCCAAATATAGATTTTTATGGAACTGTTGTGTATCAGGATACGAGCGGAGATGGAACAACACATGCAAATATCACAGCTGTTCCAGGATCTTCCAGTGATGGGAGCCAGCTGCTTACTCGAATTGGGGTGAGATTCATCCTTTTCTAAATAAAGTAAGGTTTGGGTGCTTGTGCACTCAGGCCTTAGCTTTTCGTAAGTGTTAACACCTATTTGGTTAGTTGTTTTCACCAATTAATTTTTATTTCTATCTATAAGATCATAATAAAAAATCCTATAAAACTATAAATAAAAATTGGAACTTTTATGTCAAAACGAGTGGCTGTTATTGGTGCTGGGTTTGCTGGATTATCAACAGGAAAGTTGCTTAAAAACCTTGGCTATGATGTAACCATCTATGAAAAAGACGCTGAGGTCGGAGGTGTTTGGGCTTCATCTCGTCGTTATCCGGGGCTAGGTACTCAGAATCCAGGCTCCACCTATGCACTGTCTGAGCATCCGATGCCAAAGAAGTATCCTGAATGGCCATCTGGCGAACAGATGCAGACGTATTTTGAGTCGTACGTGGATAGGTTTGGATTCAGGGACATCATCCGGTTCAAAACCGAAGTGGTAAACGCTGAGTATGATCACGGGACCTGGACAATCAATACGAGAGAGACCTCATCCGGAAAAAACGGCGAAGAGGATGTGGAATATTTTGACTTCCTCATTGTATGTAACGGTATATTTTCGAGTCCTAAAATTCCTCATTTCGATGGCAGTCAGGAGTGGGTTGAGTCTGGCAGAAAGATCATGCATACATCCGATTTCTTGGATATAAATGATGTTAAGGATAAAAAAGTCGTTGTTATAGGATATGGGAAATCATCATGTGATGCAGCTAACTCGATTGCAAAAAAAGCCAAAGAAACCCATGTTGTAGCAAGAAAGATTATTTGGAAAGTCCCTAAAAAAATTGGCGGAATAATTAACTTCAAGCACCTTTTTCTCACGCGTTTAGGTGAAGGGTTGTTCCCCTATATAGAATTAAAAGGCTTCGATAAGGTTATACATGGTGTTGGCAAACCAGTACGAAAAATGCTCCTTACCGCTATAGGTGGCATCATCTCCCGGCAACTAAACTTCAAAAAATGTGGTCTCTATCCATATGGACCTTTGGAAACCATAGCAAGAACCTCTATCAGCCTGGCTACGGATGGTTTTTTTGAAAAAGTTGAAAATGGATCCATAGCGGTTCATCGAGATACGCAGATATCTAAACTGTCTGATGGTGTTGTATATCTTGCCAACGGTGAGAAGATAGAGGCAGACATTATTATTGCAGGGACAGGTTTTCATCAAGAAATTCCATTCTTTAATAAGGATCTGATGCAGAAAGTTACGAAAGAAAATGGAGACTTCAAACTATACAAACAGGTAATACCTGTTGGTGTTCCAGGGCTGGCATTCGTCGGCTATAACTCTTCATTTTTCAGTCAGTTGAGTTGTGAGACAGCAGCAATGTTTGTCTCAGAATATATGCGAGGCGGCCTTAATCTTCCGTCTACTCAAGAGCAAGAAAAATATGTTGAAAAGCGTCTTGAGTGGGCGAAAGAAAGAACGAATGGAAATTATTTCAAAGGAACTTATATCGTGCCTTTCTCATTAAGGCAGATGGATGAACTTCTGGATATGATGAACTTGAAACTGAGTAAGTTCACTCGGTTTATGCAATGGTTTTTTGTTGTTGATCCATCAAAATACAGTGTTTTATACAAAGAATTGGAAAAACGAAACGAGGTTAATAAAACAGTAATAAAAGGGGTTGGCTTGCATGAAGAAGTTGGACGGTAAAGTTGTAATTGTTACGGGTGGAGCTGCTTCGATCGGTGCCGGAATCTCCCGTCATCTTCATGGGCAGGGTGCAAAGGTTGTAATTGCAGCGCGCAGCCGTTCAAAAGGCGAGGCAATGATAGAAGAGCTTGGCGAAAACGCTGCTTTCATCGTTACGGACCTGAAAAAAGATGACGACATTGCTCGCTTGGTGATGGAAACGGTATCACGGTTTGGCAGATTGGATGTCCTTGTCAACAATGCTTGTGCTTATGGTGATGCGGGCAGTGGAACCAGCCGAGAGGTATGGTTGGACACACTCAATGTGAATGTGGTCTCAAATGCGCTCCTGGGAGAGCAGGCCCGGCCTCATTTGCAGAAAAGTAAAGGCGCAATTGTCAATGTCGGCTCCGTCTCTGGACGTTTTCCACATATCGGTCGTTGGGCTTATCCTGTTTCCAAGGCGGCTCTCAGACATTTGACAAAGAGTCAGGCCGTAGAATATGCCGCAGATGGTATACGGGTGAACCTTGCGATGCTGGGCCATATTTGGTCAGATCCCATCGCCCAGCTATGCTCGGGAGACCGAGAAAAAGCGGATCGTATGGCTTCTCCTTACAACCTTTTCTCACGTGTTGCCGACCCCACCGAGGTAGCCCAAGTGGTTGCATTTCTGGCGTCCAGAGAAGCCTCATACATTACTGGCAGCGAAATTGCGGTTGATGGTGGCTACAGTGCGCTTGGTCCTGAGCAGTATAGGCCGCTGACGATACCGGAGTGATGCCCGTATGAATATGAGCACTGAGTTGATCGGTATGGTGGCAGGGGGGGTGAGTACAGCAGCATTCCTGCCTCAGGCATTGCGAATTTGGATGACAAAAAATGCTCGTGATATCTCGCTATTGACCTATTGTATTTTGGGATTGGGTAATGTTTTTTGGATAATATATGGTATTGAAAAATCATCCCTTTCATTAGTTTTCACCAATAGTTTTATATTGATCACAGCATTGGTGATCGTCTATATGAAGTATTTCATTATTAAAGACTGAAATGCTGATATAAACAAAAATAATGAGGTATTTTGAATATGAACAAAGGTGTCATACGTCCGGGGCATGTGCAATTGCGTGTTTTGGATATGGGTGAAGCGCTTGAACATTATGTTCAACTTCTGGGGTTAATTGAAACGGACCGAGATGATACTGGCAGGGTTTACTTGAAGGCCTGGACGGAGGTTGATCACTTCTCGGTAGTGCTCAGGGAGGCTGAGATTCCTGGGATGGACTTCATGGGTTTCAAGGTTCTCAACGAAGAAGTGTTGGATCGATTGAAGCTGGATTTGGAAGCCAAAGGCTATCCAGTGGAAGATATTGTTCCCGATGAACTGAAGCACTGTGGAAGGCGAGTTCGTTTTCAGGCACCAACAGGACATACTTTCGAGCTTTTTGCATCCAAAAAGCAAAGTGGCCGCTATGGTGTAGGTAACCACAACCCGGAAGCCTGGCCTCGAGGCCTAAAGGGGATGAAAGCACAGCGGTTCGATCATTGCTTACTGTATGGTGACGAACTGGAAGCGACGTATGCGCTGTTCAAGGATGTGCTCGGTTTTAACTTGTGTGAGCAGGTTGTTGAACCGGATGTAAGCGCTAGAGAATCAGCACCTTTTTTCCAGCCACTAACCGCCGCACACTGATTCCATCGTCACCTACGCGAGGAATCAGTTATGAACTCAGCCGAGCGCACACACTACTGGCAACAGTACATTGAACACTGGCGCGATACCGGGCTATCCGGCGCTGCTTTCTGCAAACAGCAATCGCTGTCCTATCACCAGTTTGTCTATTGGCGCCGCAAGCTCGAAGGTACAGATGATGCGACCGATACCGAGCGCTCACCAACACCCGGCTTTGCTCGCGTCACCCAGGTGGCCGCTTCACCGCTATCGGATGATCTGACCCTGAGGCTTCCGGGTGGCATGGCCATTACAGGCCTGCATGCCGGTAATGTTGACCTGCTCGGTGCAATCCTGAGGCAGCTCTGATGAAACCGCGGTATCTGCGTCCCTCTCGGTCCATGCCCGAGATCTATCTGTACCGTGAGCCCATTGATTTTCGCAAGCAAGCCAATGGCCTGGCGGTGCTGATTGAGCAGGAGTTAGGGCGTAGCCCCTTCACTGGTGCCCTGTATGCGTTCACCAACCGGCAGCGTAACAAGATCAAGTGCCTGATGTGGGAAGACAACGGTTTTATCCTCTATTACAAGGCGCTGGCCGAAGAGAAATTCAAGTGGCCCAGCCCGGCTGATGAGCTCATGCCGTTGACCGGCGAACAGATCAACTGGTTGCTCGATGGTTATGACATCAGCCTGCTGCAAGGCCATAAAACCTTGCATTATGAGGCCGTTGGATAGCGGGTTTTGGGTGCTTCAACTGGCTGTTTTTGATATAATTTTGCCCATGAAAACACAGCCCAAAACCACCTCAAAGACGCCTGATATCAGCAGTTTATCGACCGCTGACTTGCTGTCGATGGTGGCCGGGCTGCAGCAGCAACTGGCCTCGAAAGAGGATGAGCTTGAGCAGCGGGATCAGGTCGTCAAAGAGCGCGACCGGCAACTCCAGCAGCGCGAGCAATACATCCTGTTGCTGGAAGAGATGCTGCGTTTGCAGCGCATCCAGCGCTTCGCGGCCAGCAGTGAGAAAACGGCCCACCAGATCCACCTGTTCGATGAGTCCGAGCTGGAAGCCGAGATCGATCAGCTGCGGGATCAGCTCCCGGACGATATTGAAGTCGCTGAAGACGATACCCCTGCTGCCGCGTCTACACCCAAACGCCGTCAGCGCGGCTTCTCCGATAGCTTGCTGCGTGAGCGCATCGAGCTGCGGCTGAGTGATGAAGAGAAGGCCGGGGCCGTCAAAACCTTCTTCACCAAGGTGAAGGAAGAGTTGGACTATATCCCGGCTCAGCTCAAAGTACTGGAATACTGGCAGGAAAAAGCCGTGTTCGAGACGAACGGCGACGAGCGGATCGTAGCCGCGGCTCGCCCGACACACCCGCTGGGCAAATGCATCGCCACCCCGGCCCTGCTGGCCTACCTGATCACCTCCAAATATGCCGATGGTCTGCCGCTGTATCGTCAGGAGCAGATGTTCAAGCGTCTGGGCCATGAGCTGAGCCGCACCAGCATGGCGCACTGGATCATCCGTCTGGATGAGGTGTTCAAACCCCTGTTCAACCTGATGCGGGAGGCGCAGAACAGTGCGGCCTACCTGCAGGCCGACGAAACCCGGATCCAGGTACTCAAAGAGGACGGCAAGGCTGCCCAATCCGATAAATGGATGTGGGTGACCCGGGGCGGACCACCCAGCCAACCATCAGTCCTGTTCGCCTATGATCCTTCCCGAAGCGGAGCGGTACCCGTACGCCTGCTCGATGACTTCAAGGGTGTCCTGCAGGCCGATGGTTACTCCGGTTATGCGCAGATCTGTTCAGCCAATAAGCTGACCCGCATCGGCTGCTGGGATCACGCCCGCCGCAAGTTCATCGAAGCGACCAAAGCGGCCAAGCCGGCGGGTAAAGGCAAACAGGCCAAGCTGTCCAAAGCGGATGTGGCACTCAGTCACATCAACAAACTGTATGCCATCGAACGTCAGATCAAGGACCTGAGCATTGCCGAACGCTATCAGATCCGTCAGGCATCGAGCCTGCCTCGACTGGAAGCGTTCAAGGCCTGGCTGGACGCCAACGTGGGTCGCGTGATGAAAGGCGGGTTAACTCGCAAAGCTATGGAATACACCCTGAACCAGTGGCCCACCCTGATCGGCTACTGTGAGCGGGGTGACCTGCACATCAGCAACGTGCTGGCCGAGAATGCCATCCGTCCGTTCGCCGTGGGTCGCAAGGCCTGGTTGTTCGCGGATACCCCGCAGGGCGCTCACGCCAGCGCCACCTGCTACTCCCTGATCGAAACGGCCAAAGCCAACGACCTGGAACCCTCGGCGTACATCCGGCATGTGCTGGAGCGTATCGCCAACGCCGACACACTGGAAAAGCTGGAGCGACTGCTGCCCTGGAATGTTGAACTGGAGCGGACTTCAAAAAAAGTGGCGCAGTACAGTTAAGGGCAAGTGGGTCGTTTTAACGGCGTGTACAACCGGATGGCACACCGGTGGCTATGTTTCTGACTACATCGATGAAAGCACACGATATTGCGTTCATCAAACACCCCGAGAAAAACAAGTTCCATCATGCCTCATTCCTGTTGGAAACCTGGGAGGAGGTTCTGCGTGCGGGAGATCTTCTATCCATGACCGATACATCATTGGATATAGGTCCCACACGACATGGCATTACTCATGGGCAGACCATCTATTTCTTTGACCCCTCGGGCAATCGAAATGAGGTGTTCTGTGGCGGGGACTACTACTATCCTGATCATGAACCGATCACTTGGGATGCTGAGCAACTTGGCAAAGCCATCTTTTATCATGATCGTCAGCTCAATGAACGGTTTTTGACCGTATTGACATAATCATGTCATGGATACGGGCATAGTACTCGCTGTTGAGGACTATGCCCGTGCCACCGGAATCAGGAAGGATGCTCGTGTACCTCGGTAGCCGTCCTCTCGTGCCGTAATGGTGAGTTTTCCTCTGTGCGACTTCATGATTTTTCTGCATAGAGATAAACCGAGACCCAGGCCGCCTTCTTTGGTTGTATAGAAAGACTTCTCAATTTTGTGTGATATCATCTCTTCTGGCGGGCCTATGCCGCGGTCGTAGATTGAGACTTCGACCCAGTCGGATGCATGATCAAAGACATGGATATCAATGGATTGGCTGGCAACATCCAGCCCCTTCATCGAATCGAGCGCATTCGAGATCAGGTTAGAGATTACTTGCTGAATCAAGATCTCATCGCATAAGACTTTTTTATCAGTCGTAATGTTTATGTCGCATCTGGCGAGTCTGTTCTTTATTTGCGCATTGATGATGTCTTTTGCATTCTCTATAACTTCTTTTATGGAGATGAGTTTTGGGCTTTGCTCACTATTTTTGGTGAAATTCTTAATAACAGTCACAACTTTACCGGCCCGCTCCAGTTCGTTCTGTGCCATCTCCAGGCCATAGATAATATCCTTGCGGGAAAAGTTTTCTCGAGACAGTCGGTTGCGGCAACCTGCAAAATAGTTGACGGCGGCGCAAAGGGGCTGGTTGATCTCATGAGCAATAGCAGCGGTTACCTCTCCGGCTATCGAGAGCCTAGCAAGGTGATTCAGGTTGCGGTCTTTCTCTCGATCTTCCTCCTCTCTACGCAGGCGCTCGGTGACATCTCTGAAATTCAACAGAACGTAGTTAAAGCGGAGATTACCAAGGAAGTTCTTGAAATAGACTTCATGATTGCGCCACTGACCGCTGTTATTTTTAACACGAATTGAGATGGAGCCGGAGCGAAAGGGAGAGCCTTTTATTGAAAGGCGTTCTAACATTTTGTTGACATATATGAGGTCTTGGGGGTGAATAAATTCAACGATATTTCTACCTGTCAATGAGCGAGCGGTGCGACCTGTTATAAGTTTGATGGACTCGCTGAGGAATTCGATTCTGCCTTTTTGGTCAATCAGAGCGATGCCATCAGAAGATATACTCATCAGGCGCCTGAAGTATTTATTTCTTTCCCTCAGTTTCTGCTCGGCAACTTTACGAACTGTGATGTCTCGTGTCATTGCAAGCACGAGTTTGCTTGACTTAGAGCCTAATCTTTTTAAGTTTACTTCAACTGGTATATACCCATTTTTATGTGTGCTAATTTCCCATTCAAATGTTAGCAGTATATTTTCCTCAAACGCCTTCCTTATTGTTCTGAGTGCATTGTCATGGTTATAATGTTCGTTACCCTTTGCGAGATTACCAACCTTCATGCCAACAATTTCATCTGAGGTCATGCCATAGAGCTCGCAGGCCCTTTTGTTAACCTTTAATATGTCACCAGTCTCGGCACAATGAATGATCATTGCATCATTAGCGAATTCGAATATTTCCTTATATGAGAATTCAAGATCTTTTGTATTAATCATTTTTTAAACTGTCGAAGTAAATTTTAGTGAGCTCAGCAACACTTTTTGTATTCAGTTTCTTTCTAATATTTGTGCGATGCACTTCAACGGTTTTGTAACTTATCTCCAGAGAGCGGGCAATCTCTTTACTGGATAAACCCTCTGCCACGAATCGGAGGATTTCAGTTTCTCGATCTGTCAGTAGATGTATGGTGCTTGCCTTTTGCTGAGACTGAACGCGGTCAAGCCTGTCGATTCGGCTTCTGATGGAACGGTTTATTTTGTCAAGTAAAATTTGGTCATTTACAGGTTTTTGAAGAAAGTCATCGGCACCACTTTTGATCACCGATATCGCTTGGGGAATGTCGCCGTGGCCGGAAAGAAAAATCCTGATTCCGTGACTTAAAACTCAGCTTCGCATCTCCACACACCTGTAACCACGCGGCCTGCGGCGGTAATATGGACGCCATTCTCGATTCACCCAGACAGTGATATCTGACTATGCGTACCTTCAAGCTGGAACAGTCCAAAACCGAGATTATCACACCCCACGGCGGTCTGGCGCTGGTTGGCCACAGTGTCAACAGAATGACCTCCCTGGCCAAAACCTCGCGCGCCATCGTCAAGCGCCATGGCATCGCTAACATCGATCTTATTCGCACCTACCTGGGGTTGATTTGCCTTGGCAAGAGCGACTTCGAAGCGGTCGAGCACGCACGCCATGACCCCTTCTTTAAAGCGGCCATGGGCATCAAGCAATCACCTTCATCCGCTCGGCTGCGTCAGCGTTTTGATGAAGATGCCTGCGCACTGATCCCGTTGTTGGATGAAGCCAGTGTCGAGTTTCTGTGTAATGCGTCGGTGCCTGTCGGCACGCTTGCCACCGGTCACGCGCCGCTGGATATAGACGTATTCCCCATGGACAACAGCAACACTAAAAAAGAGGGCGTGGCCTACACCTACAAGGGGCATGACGGCTACGCCCCCATCGCGGCCTACCTGGGCACGGAGGGCTGGTGTCTGGGCTGTGAGCTGCGACCGGGTAACCAACACGCCAACAAGGAGTTTATCCACACCCTCGACCGGGTGCTGCCTCGGGTCCGTCAGCTGACCGATGCACCGCTACTGGTACGGCTTGACAGTGCCCATGATGCCGCCGAGAACCGCGCGTACTTCCGTACGCACGGGGTGGACTATCTGATCAAGTGGAACCCTCGCTCACAAGACGGTTTGGCCTGGGTGGACAAGGCTCATGCTGCCGGCGCACTCTGGTGCCATACCCGGCCGGGCAAAATGGAAACGCTGGTGAGCGAATCGCTGGATGGCACTGACGACCGCCTGATCGTCAAGGTGACGGTGCGCCACAGTGACAGTACAGGGCAGCTGTTCCTGGAGCCCGAGGTGAGCCTGGAAGGCTGGATGACTTCGCTCAAGCCGGACGCGGCGGATCATGCCAAGGTGATTGCGCTCTACCAGGATCACGCCACCAGCGAACAGTTCCACAGTGAGTTCAAGACTGATCTGGATCTCGAACGTTTGCCGTCAGGGAAGTTCGATACCAACGACCTGGTCATGGCGTTTGCCGTACTGGGCTACAACATATTGCGCTGGATGGGACAGCACGCACTGCTGGGACCGGATGCGCCGGTGCGTCATCCGGCCAAACGTCGGCGGCTAAAAACCGTCATGCAGGAGCTGATGTATATGGCCTGCCGCCTGGTCAGCAGCGGCCGCCGTCTTTACCTGCGTTTTGGCCAACATTGCCCCGGGTTCAGGGCGTTCGGTTGCATCTACGAGTCGGTCTGATCCACTCGGCTTAACTCACCTCGTTCAACCGCCAAGCCACAAAGCGCCATGCATGGCAGGATGTTTTGTGGTTCCCGATAGCATTCAGAGCAAAAAAACGTCGGAGAAGACGGTGAATGATGCTGCAGTAGCGCAGATGCGGCGGCAGAATCCGGATAAGATCGAGCGGTGTTAAAGAATGTGGTTATATTCAATGCGGTGGCACGGCAATAGCAGATGAATTCACTGATTCAGGAAAATGATACCTGAATCAGTGACTTCACCCGCTGTTGCAGCACCCAGCACTGAAGACGACCTCGCTCTTTAACACAGCTCGATCTTATCTAACGTGTACCGGGTTAATCTACGCCACTGCAGCATCGATCATGCTTCTCACCGCAGTATTTCGTCTCGATTCTGTCTGCAGGCCAAGGCATACCCTGCCATGCATGGCGCTCGGGCGTGTGGCTATTTTGAATGGCTGTAAATCCGACAGTCCGGATCAGGCCAGCCCGTAGACGCGACTGAATGCCCCGAAACCGGGACAATGTCGTCCGAAGCGCAGGTGGAGACGACGACCGCTGCTGACTAAGCGACAGGCCATATACATCAGTTCCTGAATCACGGTTTTCAGCCGCCGACGCTTGGCCGGATGACGCACCGGTGCATCCGGCCCCAATAGCGCGTTCTGTCCCATCCAACGCAGTATGTTGTAGCCCAGTACGGCAAAGGCTATGACCAGGTCGTTGGTATCGAACTTCCCTGACGGCAAACGTTCGAGATCCAGATCAGTCTTGAACTCACTGTGGAACTGTTCGCTGGTGGCGTGATCCTGGTAGAGCGCAATGACCTTGGCGTTATCTGCTGCGTCCGATGTGAGTGAAGTCGTCCAGCCCTCCAGGCTGACCTCCGGCTCCAAAAACAGCTGTCTTGAACTGTCACTCTGGCGCACCGTCACCTTGACGATCAGGCGGTCGTCCGTGCCATCCAGCGGTTCGCTTACCAGCGTTTCCATTTTGCCCGGTCGGGTATGGCACCAAAGTGCGCCGGCCGCATGAGCCTTGTCGACCCAGGCCAGTCCATCTTGTGAGCGGGGGTTCCACTTAATCAGGTAGTCTGCCCCGTGCGCACGGAAGTACCCCCGGTTCTCGGCGGCATCATGGGCGCTGTCAAGACGTACCAGTAGCGGTGCATCGGTCAGCTCTCGGACTCGAGGCAGCACCCGGTCGAGGGTGTGAATAAACTCTTTATTGGCATGTTGGTTACCCGGTCGCAGCTCACAGCCCAGACACCAGCCCTCCGTGCCCAGGTAGGCCGCGATGGGGGCATAACCGTCATGCCCCTTGTAGGTATAGGCCACGCCCTCTTTTTTACTGTTGCTGTTGTCCATGGGAAACACGTCCATATCCAGTGGCACGTGCCCGGTGGTGAGTGTGCCGATAGGCACCGAAGCGTTACACAGAAACTCGACGCTGGCCTCATCCAATAACGGGATCAGTGCGCGGGCATCTTCATCAAAGCGCTGACGCAGCCGGGCCGATGAAGGTGATTGCTTGATGCCCATGGCCGCTTTGAAGAAGGGATCATGGCGTGCGTGCTCGACCGCTTCGAAGTCGCTCTTGCCAAGGCAAATCAACCCCAGGTAGGTACGGATGAGGTCGATGTTGGCGATGCCATGGCGCTTGACGATGGAGCGCGAGGTCTTAGCCAGAGAGGTCATCCTGTTCACGCTGTGCCCAACCAGCGCCAGACCACCGTGGGGTGTGATAATCTCGGTTTTTGACTGTTCAAGCTTGAAGGTACGCATAGTCAGATATCACTGCCTGGGTGAATCGAGAATGGCGTCCATATTACCGCCGCAGGCCGCGTGGTTACAGTGTTGTAGAGGTGTGAGTGGGGTTGTAAGTCACGGAATCAGGTATCATATTCAGACAACTGCTGCCCCATACGCTCCAACATGACTTGGTGGACAAAACCGTTATCGGCTGACCCCGAGGAGGTTTCGTCCGATACAGCAGCGGTATATTGAATAATCCCCGTGCTATCTCCGACAAGCCTGCGAAACTGATCAAGTTTCAATATATCTTCATGTCGTTGACCGCCAAAGAAGAAGTACAGTTTTCGCTTAATGCCGGCCTGTACATGAGCCCGTGCAATTGAAATCATGGGCGCAAGACCCGATCCTCCCGCCACACATATGATGTCTCGCGGACTGGTTCTGCAGTAGGCGATGCCATAGGGGCCATCAAGGCTGACTTCGGTATCGGTATCGTAACGTATATCAAAAAGTGCCTGGGTGACGTGTCCACCTGGTACCTGTTTGATGAAAAATTCAACGCCTGACTGATCATCCGCCAGGTTGGCCATCGAGTAAGCACGTACATCGCCTTCAGGCAGTGTGAGGAGTGTGTATTGACCCGGTAGAAAATCCATCGGGGTATCGGGTTTGAATTTGAACGCTCTGATGTTATGAGTGAGCGTTTCGATCGATACAAGTTTGGCCTGCTGTATGGCCGGCTTATGTAAAGGGGTGTATAGAGGATCGGGCGACACCTTGATTTTAAGATCGGACATGGGCCTGCATTGGCACGCCAGCTTGCGCCCCTTGCGTTTGTCGCGATCTGACAGACCCGCGGCATCCGGGTTCAGCTCCTCGACCTCACCCTCCTCGAGGATGAATTTGCAGGTCCCACAGCCGCCTGAGTTGCATTCATAGGGTAAACCTACACCTTGACGCAGAGCGCCCTGCACCAGGGTATCGTCCTCATTGCATAGAAACAGCTCACCGCTTGGTAAATATACTTTATGCATGTTCGTTCACCATATACAGCTTATCTTCAATGACTTTGGTACGGTAAACCTTCATTGGTATCGTACAGGGTGCGGCTGTTGGCTCCCCTGTCACAAAGCTAAAGGCGCCGGCATGAAATGGACATTCCACTTCATCGCCATCGATCTCACCTTCACATAAAGACGCATCGCCGTGTGAGCATTTGTCATCCATTACGTAAAATTGGCCTTCGTACTTGAAGACGGCAACATTAGCGCGGTCGTCGAATGGGATCAGCAGGCCCGAATCCTCTTGTGGCTCTGTAATGTCACAGAGAAGAATGTAATTCTCGTTTGCGGCTGTAGATGTCATTCATATTCCTTCTTCATCGGTAGCGGGGTGTACTCACAGCTCACTTGTAGGTCAAGTTCAACCTGGTTAAACAGCCAGCGCCCCTGTTCTCGGATCAGTGCTGCACGGTAAAATCCGGCCAGCATTTTATCTTTGGTAGCTTGCTGTGTAGGCTCTGCCACACGGGCCAGTTCCCACAAAGGCCAATGGGCCTCTGCAGTTTTACGATCAGGGTGAATGTGAATCCAGGGGGTGGCCATGGCATGAAAGCTCCATACGATGGTCTGCTCAGCGATGGCTGACAAAGCGTGAGCAATATTCTCATCGCCATGAAACTCACCAAACCCATCGCAGGACCAAACCGCGTCAGATGAGAACAGAGGTTTCATGATGGCGGCGCTGTTTCTCTGATCCGCGCCGATTCCATATTGTGCGATTATGTTTCGTATCTGTTCTGCCGACATTAGAAAGTCGAGTGTAGCGCTGTGATCAGTCATGCCATGGCCTGTTAATAATCAGACGTTGATTTGGTTGCCGTGCTCTGCTTCGAACCGTGCTTCCTCAAAGGAAAACGGAACATGATTTGAGCCCTTATACAACTCAACATGAGGCGCGACTTCAGCCAGACTGAGTGACATCCAATAGAGTGGATGCAACTCCTCTGGAAGCTGACCATATGGGTGTTGGTCAAGCGTTGAAAGAAGCCCTTCCATCTGAGGCATGATGGCGTCATAAAAGGCTGTCAGCTCCTCTGGAGTGGAATGAACCCTTTCTTGCTGACGCTTACTTTCGGTACTTAAAGCCCATTTAGCGCTAAATGGCTCAAGGCTGCTGAACTGATTGGGAAGTGTATTTGACATTTCAAACCTCTTTATTGAGATATTTTTCCAGTACGTGGTAGCCATGGCGCAACAGAATTTCTTCATCCTGAAGATGCATCACTTTCTTTGATCCGGAGAGGAGTGCCGCCTGGGTATCTTCCATCGTGGCGGTATCTTCCAGCCAGGCGTTGCGCTGCAAGGTGACAGCAAATTGTTGTGCCCAGCGCTCGGCGTAGGAGTTCACTTTCGGCAAGTAGTACTTACCTTCCCAACGGGTCTTATTTGGACCCATCGGCCAGAACTGGTGGGTAAACCACACGCCTTCACTGATATGGATCAGCAGGTTCGGGAACAGAACCGATAACTCGAATGCAAAGTCATCACGGTTGGATGGATTCACGGTTTCAGGCAGCATGGTGCGGGCTTTGAAGTTGACCAAAGACGCGCCTGTAATAGAGTTTGAGAGAGCCGCCGCAGGTTTGGGTGACGCATTGTTGGTCAGACAAACCGCAGCGGTGCGGTGGTCTCCAAACAGTTCGACGTCCTGCAAACCTGAGCCGAACACATTGGGGAACGAGCCGGCATGGATTGTTTCAACATGATAGGCTTCAGCGAATGCATCGTGAGCAACTTTCCAGTTGCACTCAAGAACGGTGTTGTATGAGAAAACGTCCGACATTTGCTCATATGGGTAACCTTTCAGGTGCTTGCCCATGTCACCCAGATACTGTTCGAGGGGCTCGGTTGCCGTATCGTCCAGATTGACGAAGATAAAGCCTTCCCACACTTCTGTGCGGATCTTTGCCAGGCCGTTCTCTTCACGAACAAAACAGGGATGAAACTTGTTCTCTTCAGGTACATTGACCAGATCGCCCTTGGCGTCATATACCCAACCGTGGAATCGGCAGGTCACAACTGCAGCACGGCTGCTTCCAAAGGTTTCTTCCCCACCGGTTTCAACAACCACTTTGTTCCCGCGATGGGAGCACGTATTGTGGAATCCACGAATTTGATCGTCTTTACCGCGGATCAAAATAACGGAAGTATTGGCAAAGCTGAGTTTTTTGACCTTGTAGTCACCCTTGTTTGGGATCTCTTCAACACGCCCTACTTTAAGCCATGTTTTTTTGAAGACCTTTTCCACCTCCTGATCATATATTTTCGGTGAAATACACGGGTCAATTGGAATAGGGCCACCGCCCAGCTCCGGAAATTTCTCGTCCCAACGCAGAGATACTTTTTGATTCATGTCGTCTTACTCCTTATAAATTATATTTCTGACGCACCAGGTGCCCGATTCCCATTCGGTCGAGAATATCGAGTGGGCACAAGAAAGTTACTCGAACAGCTCCCGGCAAACGGCTAATCTCGATTGAACCGTTGATGGTTGCGCGGTTTAGAATTTCCTCGTAAGGAATCCCCGTTGCTTTTGAAGCCCGTCTTAGTCCGATCTCAGTGGCTTCGTTCAGGTTTTCGCCGGTACCAATAAACGTGACAGGGCCACTTTTTTCGATATGATCCTGGCCCCAGTGCTGGGCTAATATTTTGATCTTTTCGCGCTCTTCAGCATTTAACGGAACAGCCATGGGAGGCAGGTCTTCAATATTTTGAAGCAAAATAGGGCCTTCCAGCTCCAGCCCTTTGATCACCTCTACACTGAGCTCTGTTTCACCTGATACATCTGTGGCATGTCCGGCAATTTCACCGTTGCCTTGCTGTGCATGCATATCGCCCAAGTAGATGCCGGCACCTTTTATCTTGACTGGGCAGATGAGGATCGCTCCTTCCCGTACCGAGTTTGTGTCCATGTGTCCGTCGGTTTTGGCTGCGTACAATTCCTCTTTGCTCAAGCCATATTTATGTGGCGCATCAATCAGGAACTTGCCAAAATCGCCACAGTTATGGGAATCGGGCAGATCACGAGAGGGGGTCGTGCCGATATTACCCAAGAAAGGGATCATACGTGCCGCTACACCTGGCATGTCGGCCCGTGCTAATGACAGAATGGAGTGCTGGGCCGATGCTTCCGGCAGTCTGGAGATCTCCGGTGCCTTGCCAGCCAGCCTGTTGGCGATCTCTTGATTGACAGTCAGGCTAAGCTTGTTTTTCTCATCCAGGACGATGACGTAACCGTTGCTGAAGCGGAAAGCACTGACCTCCGCGCCGCACACATCACAATGAATCGCGTCATCACCAATGCCTTCAACATGGCTGGCAGGTTGTTCAGTGCCACAGCTGGAGCAGTACTTAGCGACAAAGGGGTCTCCGTGATAACGACCTTCAACAAATTCCATAACACCGGAAGAGGTCGCCAGGGAAGTGACTGTGATTCGGTCGATTGTTAATGCCACTGCATCGCCCACGTCGGCACCTTCTACGGCGACCGGCAGGGTAACTTCATGCCCACCCTGGAATGCGGGGGTTATCATGGGTCCCCAGCAACCGGGTGGAGTGCCAGCTTGGATCTTGCCGCCGTTTTTTACGGGCCCAAGCATCTCTTTGCTTGGGCCAATAATGCCGCCGGAGTACTCGTAGATGGATACAGAATCAAGTGCTTCTGAGGACGTGCTGTCCTGTGTCAGGCTATGTTTGTTCATGTGGAGTATTCCTTTTTCTCAGCTTCTATCATCTAAGGCATAGGAATACATTCTTCATAATTGGCCCAAGCTTGATACTGGGGTGAGCTTGTAATATTTAGGTGTAAATACCTATTTAGGCTGCCACAAGTAGTTTATTTTGCCTTCGCAAGACAAGGGTGAGGTCAATCGTGCGTTGGGTAGGACGCAGTATAGTGATAGAAAACCGCCCCGAAGGGCGGTGGAAGTCAGCAAAACGCTGAAGAGAGATAGAGTTCGCTTTGAAAGGAGTGATCAGTTGCGGATCAGGTGATCGAAGGCACCCAAGGCCGCGGTTGCGCCAGATCCCATTGAGATAATGATCTGCTTGTACGGTGTCGCGGTTACATCACCGGCCGCGAACACACCCGGCATGGAAGTGGCGCCGTGGCTGTCGATGACGATCTCGCCGCGCTCGGTCAGTTCCAGGCTGTTTTTCAGCCACTCGCTGTTCGGCACCAGACCGATCTGCACGAAGATGCCGGCCACATCCACCACATGAGACTCATCGGTCTTGCGGTCCTTGTATTTCAGGCCGATCACCTTGTTGCCGTCACCCAGAACCTCGGTGGTCATCGCCTGCTTGATAATCTTGATGTTGGGCAGAGACTCCGCCTTCTTCACCAGCACGCTGTCGGCGCGCAGGGTGTCGGAGAATTCCAGCACGGTCACGTCTTTAACAATACCGGCCAAGTCGATCGCCGCCTCGATGCCGGAGTTACCACCACCGATTACCGCCACGCTCTTGCCCTTGAACAGCGGGCCGTCGCAGTGCGGGCAGTAGGCCACGCCCTTGCCGCGGTACTCCTGTTCGCCCGGCACGTTCATTTCACGCCAGCGCGCACCGGTGGCCAGAATCACGCTACGGCTTTTCAGGGTCGCACCGCTGGCCAGTTCCACCTCGATCAGCTCGCCCTTGCGCAATTTGGCGGCGGACTGCTCGGTGATCACCTCGACTTCATACTCTTTAACATGCTGCTCAAGGCTGGCGACCAGTTTCGGGCCTTCTGTGTAAGGCACTGAGATGAAGTTCTCGATGCCGACCGTATCCATCACCTGACCGCCGAAACGCTCGGCCACCACACCGGTGCGGATGCCCTTGCGTGCAGCGTAGATCGCAGCAGAGGCACCGGCCGGGCCACCGCCCACCACCAGCACTTCGTAAGGCTCGCGCTCGTTCAGCTCAGCCGCTTTCTTCTCGGCGGCGCCGGTATCCAGCTTGTTGACGATCTCCGGCAGCGTCATGCGGCCCTGACCAAAGTGTTCGCCGTTCAGATAGACGGACGGAACGGCCATGATCTGACGTTCTTCAACTTCTTTCTGGAACAGGGCACCGTCGATCATGGTGTGGGTGATGTTCGGGTTCAGCACCGCCATCAGGTTCAATGCCTGTACCACGTCCGGGCAGTTCTGGCATGACAGCGAGATGTAGGTCTCGAAGTGGAACTCGCCCTTCAGGTTGCGGATCTGTTCCTGCAGTGCGGCATCGGCCTTGGACGGATGACCGCCGGCCTGCAGCAATGCCAGTACCAGCGAGGTGAATTCGTGTCCCATGGGGATACCGGCAAAGTTAACCCGCGGTGCCTGACCGGCGGCGCCAACGGCCATGCTCGGTGCGCGACGATCGTTGCCTGCCTTCACACTGATCTTGTCAGACAGCTCGGCGATCTCATGTGTCAGATCCGCCAGTTCCTTGGACTTGTCGCTGTCATTGGTGGTCAGCGTCAGCTCGATCGGGGTAACAATGTTCTTCAGGTAGGTGTTCAACTGCTGCTTCAGATTGGTATCCAACATGTGCGTCATCTCTCGGTAAAGTTATATGTTGCGACCGCCCGCCTGTCCTGTGGATCTCCCGTTCGGCGTTGGGCGCATTTCGAATATGGAGCTATGGTATCGAGCGGCAATGAATGTGTGAAATTAATCGTAATTAATGCTTCGATAGCTTTTATATATTAAAGACTCTGGCCTGGCCAAGATGACAAGAAGAGGCAGTTGGATGGATCGAAGGTTAGGCTGTGCCAAGGGGACAAAAGCCTGCAAGGTGCAGGCTCGAGGGGCAAACTCAGTACACTGATTTAATGAGGCAGGCTACAAATCCGACCGGCCAGCATCTGCATGCGCTTGGGCAGCACATAAATCAGCGGAAACGCGATCGGCCAGGCAATCAGAATCGCCATGCCCCAACGTGACGAGAAGCCTTCGGTGAAACCGGTGTTGATGGCGGTGATCACAAACGTCATCAGGGTAACCATGACCATCGACATCAGTAGTGTGGTGACCAGACGGGTGTAGCGTTGTGACAGCACAGTAAGCTCCTGCTTGGTAAAGTAATGAATCGACTTGATTAGCTACGGCGTGACTATTGCGTTGGACTACTTATTAGCCGTTATGCATATTCTAGTGTGAGTGACTGACAAACACAAAACAGCTGGGCAGGGCGTAACGCGATAGGGCTTGTTTAACGTTGTTTACGGGACATTACTATTCGATATATTAATGGGCTGGCGCTCATGATTGCCGGCTCCTTGTTCCTAGTGCTGCTACCTGTGAATACTAAACACGTTGTTCACGCAGCTTCGGTATTCGAGACACCGGTGGTAGATTTCCGATACTGCCATGCGGACGTTGTTTATTGTAGTGATTGATCCAGTCTGTCAGTGCCCAAGTCCTTAATATGTCGTTTGCGTAGGGCACCGCATATGCCCATTCCCGGATCATTGTTTGTATAAAACGCTCCGCCTTGCCGTTCGTTCTGGGCGCGTATGGACGCACTCATAACCCGCACCTAGCGTGTTCTGACGACGGTCGTTTGTTACGCGGTGACCAGGCCTCTCGAAGCGAGGCAGCTTCTTGATATCCATATGCAGCATGTCACCCGGCTTGGGGTGCTCGTAGCGCTGCACAGGTTGCACCGGCTCCAGGTGTGAGGCGCGATTGAGCTTCAGTCGACGCAGTACCGCTGTCACGGTGGAGTACGCCAGACTCAGTGCCTGTGCGATTTGCTTGGTGGTCCATTTGAGCGTCAGACGCATCTTCTGTATCAGCTCAACCCATTATTGTTTCGGCATCTGCCTCGGTGGGGCGTGGGGACGGCTGGATGCTGACTCAAGACCTGCTTCACCTGCCTCTCGATAGCGAGCAAGCAACTTATACACCGTACGCCTACTGATACCGAATGTGTGGGCGATATCCATGATGGATTGTTGCTGACGTATCGCGTGATCAACGATCAGGGCTCAAATATGGGGCGTGGTTCGTGCATTTTTATGGGGGTTGTTCATGTCGGTTGTTCTGTGCTGTTTGTTTGGCAATAACCAGCATCTCGAACTTAACCGGCGTGAACAACCTCCTTAGTACCCACACTTAGTCACTTTTTAAAAGATTCCCGATGATTTCACACTGACAGTCCCCCTCAAGAGCCCACTCGTAGGGAGTTTGATCTTCTTTATCGTCTTTTACTCCAATATCGGCACCATTATTAATTAGCAACTCAACAGCATCTTTTTCACATTTATATGCAGCCATATGCAATGCGGTTGATCCCCATGCACCTTTCTTATTAACATCGACCCCCTGATCAATCAAATATTTCATGATATGCATATGTTTAATTGCTGAATGTAAAATCCCCGGCGAACTAATATCTGCTCCACAATCTACCAGCATCTTCACCAGCTCAAGATCACCAGTGCCAGCCGCCCAAAGTAAAGAAGTCCCGCTTTCCGGGTTGCTCGGATTAAGGCTAGGATCTGCTCCACGCCGCAGCATCTCCTTAGCATATGCTAATTGATTTTTATAAATGGCCCGAAATAGTGGTGTCTGACCATCGTCACTAACAACATTTATCTCGGCATTTTTATTGAGAAGGAAATCTATAACAGCTATTTTTTTACGATTCACTGCTATAGATAATGAACTTTCTCCATTAATGTTTCGCGCATCTATGTCAGCACCATAGTCAACAAGCAAATTCATTATCTCAATAAGAGGCCTATACGTACAACAAGTCAAAAAAGGAGTATCGCCGTCGCAATTTTTTGCCTCAATATCTATACCATTATTCAAAATAGATCTGACTCGATCTATATCGCCTTCAAAAATAGCATCATGGATGGCGTTTATCATACTTATGGCTCTCCTTTTCACAGTGATTATATAACGAGATCAGAGTAAAATTTCTGATGTGCATGACTGGTTGCTGTCGGTCAACTAATTATTGGGGCTGGTTTCGTGAGCGGCGGCGTTGGGTTGAATCCACAGCGCAAAGCAGAATAAACCCCACGTCCATCAGATCAGCCTCCCCCCACAAAAATCTGATCCCTATGCTGCTGCATCAATCCGGGATCAGGACTAAACCGCTCAGGCATCACAATCTTTTGCCCTTCGACCGCCTGGAAAAAGCGCTGCATGGCAGGCTCTGGCTGTTTGAGTTGTGCGGACAGCACAACCCGCCAATCCTCATCAAACGTCATCAATCCCTGATCAAAGGCCCGATCATATAGCGCAGATAGGCAAAGCCCATTGCTGGGGTTGAGTCGGTTGGTTTTGTCTTGACTCCAAGGGACGATATGGCTAGCGATCAGTAGGCGTGGTTCCGAGAGGCCGGTGACGCAGCAGCGGTGGTGATAACTCGACAGCACAGCGCGGCGGAAAAACGACTGCTTGATGCGTTGCTGCGCGATTTGACTGCGGGTTTCGCCTGTAAAGTCGTCTATCAGTTCCTCACTGGCGGATTCAGTTTCCGTTGTATCGCCTGAGGTCTGTTCCAGTTCGGCTTTTATTCGGCTGCTTTCCACTACCAGTCCCTCCCAATCGGCATGAAATTCGTCCCAGATGGCTCGGTCCAGTTTTGAGGCACCTGTCAGACCTTTGCGGCCTGATGCGGTGATCGCCGGATCAAGACTGGCCAGGTTGCACAGTTTCATGGCGACCGAGTTCGCCGAGCGGCCCATCAGGTTGGCCAGAGCGATGATCTCCGGGTTGCTGCGGTGCAGACGTCCGTAAGGAAGTTGGCAGTAAAGATGAAAAGCCAGTTTTACCTGTTCTGGTGTCCAGTCTTTCCTTGGCATAGCAGGGCTCCATCCGAGTCTCAGAAAATCATGTTACCAGTATGTATCGTCGCTACGCACTAGGGCTTCCTAAAGCACCAGTTATGCACACCCACCAAACCATCCATTGCTGTGTATATCTTTTCAGTTTTCCCCACCGCCTCAGTCGAAGAAAAATTAATTCTGTGAAAACCATCCCCAGAACCCCTGAACAGTTCTGTGGAAAACCTCGGCACAACGGGTCCAAACATCGCTCTTAAGCCCTTGCAGTACGGGATCTGTAAAACTGATCAGGGGGTGATCGTTTTGATGCACAATATGGATGTCAACCCTGACGGAGTTTCTGACCGGAGGTTCGGAATGCTGTGGACAGTGATGTGTGTGCCTGTGGAGTATCCTGTTATCTGTTTTATCCACTGTGTGAATTTCGATCAGACGGTGTGGCGGGACAGGATTTACTTATATAGCTTTTGGCAATTGATATCCTAAAAACAATAAATTTCAACAAACAATCGTCAGCGGGTAATCTGGTTGCAACTGACACCCAAGGAGCCCTCGACATGACTGACGTTGCCCGCTACATCGTTTCATCCTTTGAACATTCATCACGCCCGGCTGCGGTTGCCGCCGTACCCGTGACCGAACAGGCATGCCCTGACTGCAATTACAGCAATAACTATTATGGTGATCAGGTGTGTCGGCCTAAATAACGTTAAGCGATTGAAAAGGCTGCAGTTAAATATAAGGCTGCAGTTTTTAATTGAAATAAGTTAAATAAAACTGTCACTGGCTCAATAATAGGCGTACTCTGAACTGGCTTGAGAGTAACACCTGCATTTATGCACCATTTCGACGTCCTGCCTAATCGTATGTACCTCGTTCTGTTTTCATAAGTCCTTGTATTATTAAAAGCATTACCCGAACCAGATCAGTATTTTGCTGGCTGTGTTCACACATTATATTTCGAACGAGAATACTATTATGTCTACTACTACTGGCACCGTTAAATGGTTCAACGAAACTAAAGGCTTTGGCTTCATCGAGCAGAAGAGCGGTGGACCGGACGTTTTCGCCCATTTCAGCGCCATTGCCGGTTCAGGCTTCAAAACCCTGACCGAAGGCCAGCAGGTACAGTTCAATGTTACTCAGGGCCAGAAAGGTCCTCAGGCAGAGAACATCGCTGCGATCTGAACCTTGAGTTCAGTCAGCGCAAAAAACGGGCCCTTGTGGCCCGTTTTTTGTTCACTTCTTTTGGCAATGCCTGAAAATAGTTGAAATAATGCTTTGACTCCCTACCGAATCAGCGTAGACTGCAATGGCTTGAGAGTAACACCTGCATTTATGCACCATTTCGAAGTCCTGCCTAATCGTATGTACCTCGTTCTGTTTTCATAAGTACCAGCATTACCTAAAGCATTATCGGAGCATGACCAGCATTTGGTTACGCCCAAAAATTATATTTCGAACGAGAATACTATTATGTCTACTACTACTGGCACCGTTAAATGGTTCAACGAAACTAAAGGCTTCGGCTTCATCGAACAGCAGAATGGCCCGGACGTTTTCGCCCATTTCAGCGCCATCTCCGGTTCAGGCTTCAAAACTCTGACCGAAGGCCAGCAGGTTCAGTTCACAGTTACTCAGGGCCAGAAAGGTCCTCAGGCTGAGAACATCGTCGCGATCTGAACCTCGAGTTCGATACGCGTAAAAAACGGGCCCTTGTGGCCCGTTTTTGGTTTTGGGGGCTGAAGTTCAGGCTCTCACCCGTTAACATCCTGTACCATGCCTTATTCCTCCCCTCTCTTTACCATCCCCTGCGAATTGCGTGACTATCCCGAGTGGCATTATGGCCGCCAGATGTATTGTGTCTGGACGCTGCCGGTGCGTGACAGGCTTGTGCTTGAGCGTCTGCAGGCCGCGCAGCAGCACCTTTCGCCCTGGTTGCATCAAGACTACCGTCGGCAGGCCCATATCACTTTGTTTGTCTGTGGGTTTGATGCGCTGGTGCAGTACAGGGATGATGATTTCACGCGGCAGGCACAACAGTTGCAATGTGAGGCGCTGGAAATGCTGGCACAGGCATCCTTTTCATTACAGATCGGGGGGCTGGACAGTTTTGCCAGCGCACCCTATTTGCAGGTAAGTGATCCCGAGGGTGTGTTGGCAGTGCTGCGTGAGCGGCTTGAAACAATCAGCTCCGAAGTGCGGCAAGCCGAATATGTGCCGCACCTGACGGTTGGGCTGTTCCAACAGGCGTTGTCTTGGTCGCAGCTGCAGGCCAGGATCAGTTCATTCAACCGAGCCGAGTCATTGACGCTGCGGGTGAGTGAGCTGGAGCTGAGTTGTTACCGTGCCAGTGAGCTGTTCGGGCCGCTGGCACGGATAGCATCCGTGCCACTGCTTTAGGCGTTTGGGTCAACAGGTTATGGCTGAAGCTCGGTATTAGCGCTGATGACACGGTTTCGTCCGCCAGCCTTGGCCTGATACAGCGCATTATCGGCCCGACGCAACAGGTCATCAGCGGTATCACTTTCGGGGTTCAGAGCGCTGATTCCGGCTGAGAGGGTCACGGGGCCGATTATTTCGGTACCATATGTGAATGTCTGGCTGGCCATGCTGGCGCGTAGCTGTTCAGCGCGATCCTGGCAGTCCTGCAGCGTTGCCGCAGGCATGACCACAACAAACTCCTCGCCACCAAAGCGACAGATAATGTCGGTTTCGCGGAAGGTTGTCCGCAACAATCGGGCAACGCTTTTCAGCACCTCATCACCGGCAGCATGCCCGTAGGTATCGTTGAGTCGCTTGAAATGGTCAATATCACAGATCATGACGGTCAACGGACTATGATTGCGATGTGCCAGGGCGACCTCGCGGGACAACATTTCATCAAGGAAGCGCCGGTTATTGAGGCCGGTCAGCGCATCCTCGTAGGAGAAGCGACTCAACGCCTGTTGCAGTACCACTTTGGACAGGGTCAGGTTGATCCGATCGACAGCCCGCAGGAACAGGTTTTGCAGTGTTAACGGGTTCAGCTGCTCAAAATTGATATTGCGACTGTCGAGGTTGACCACCAGCATGCCGATCAGCTGGTTGCCGTTGCGGGGGTCTTCATATTCGATGCGGAAGCTGTGCCACTCATCCCCTTCAGGCCGGGGCGTGTCAGTTAACGCATAGCGCGAGGGCAGGGTCTCCTGGCACCAGTGTAACTCCAGCTCCCAGTGATGCTGAGTCTTGCGATAAAGTCCGCCGGGCAGCGGTTCACACAAATCGGGAAGGTGCGCCGCCATCCGTTTGATGGCGTGCTCAGCAGTCTCGCTTTGCTCCATAGCGCTTATCATTTTATCCAGCAGTGCGCGTTTGCGATTGCCGAACTCCAGAGCACGCGCACGATCGGCTTCGCGCCGGGCCAGTATTTTCAACTCTGAGGTGCGCTCGACCACGCGGTTTTCAAGTGTGGCATTCAGATGTGCCAGTGCGTTCTGGGTGTGAATGAAGTGCCGTAACGATAGTGCCACAATGGCCAGTGAAAACATCAGTGAGCCCCAACCGACCGGAATCCGGCTCCAGGAGATCCAGCCATGGGCAACCGCCATATCCACCAGGAGCAGCAGCGTCAGGGTGGTGGTGGCCAGCAGCATGATACGCTGGTCGCTGTTGGCTTGCGGCAATTGATACACAGTGCAAAGCAGCATGACCGGTACCAGCACCGCGAACAGCAAGTCGAACAGAGGGTAGGTATTGGCGAGGCTTACCACACCCATGAGCGAGAGCCCCAGAGCGCCGATCAGGTAGACCAGAAACAGCCCCACCAGTGAGCGGTAAAGCCATCGCAGTCGCCCAAACCATGCCTGTAGCATCAGCGCCAGTGCGATGGGCAGCAGATAGTAGCTGCCGGCTCCAATGTATTCCCATATAAGAGCATGATTGAACAGCAACTGTTTAGCCTGGCTTGTACTCAGGGCAAGACCTGCGCTGGCCAACGAGAACAACCCCAGAGCAAGCAGGGTCAGACGGCCGGATTTGAAAAGTGCAAACAGCAGTGCCAGAGCGGCAATTAACAGGTTGAACAGGGTGATGATCAGGCTATCGATCGATTCCTTCAGAATTTGCTGATAAAGCTCAAGCCGGTCCATGATCTTGACCTCACCCCAAAGACCGATGTCCATGTAATTGGAGTAGACACGAAAATGGATCGGCTTGCCTGCGGCATCTTCGGGCAGCGGGATCATGTGCCAGGGCCAACCCTCGAAACGGCCCTTGCCCTGGGCATCAAATTCGCCGTAGTGGTAGATGCGCTCACCCTCAAGGTACACCTCGAAAATCAGATCAACACTGAAGATGTACAGTACCGGGTCGCGCCAGTCATCTTCAGGGATTTGGGTGCGATACCAGATGTTTTCGCGCCCATCCCGCCCTGGTGGGTTGGATGGAAAGCTGATGGGGTGCCATTGGGCCTCATCGGCCTCAATGGTCCAAACGGGTGTGTCATCCTTGAACGGTGAGTCGCCCCAGCGGTATTCCCAGTGCTGGTTCAGTGGCACAGTTTCTGCCTGTGCTCGCGTCAGGCCAAGCGCCAACAGGCAAAGCAGACACAGCCACAGGTATCGCATGAGGGCTGCTGATTGATCAGATCTGGCCGAACAAATAGCTGAATTCATCAGCTGCGGCTCCGTCAACAGTGTTAATAGGGCCGATTATATAGGGAGAGTGGCTACTATATCACCTGTTGTGTATGTCATTTGATACTCAGTTGTTCCAATGCAGCACTCAGAACCGGCCTGATGGGCTGGTTGATTTTCAGACTGAGCAGCTCATCCGCGCGGGTTTTGCCCAGGGTCAGTGCCGCAATCGGCTTGTCCCACTCATGGGCACGGCGGCAAAAGCGAAAGCCGGAATAGACCATCAGCGACGAGCCGATCACCAGCAGACCGTCGGCTTGCTGCAAGGCGTCCAGTGCATCCACTACCCGCTGTTTGGGTACATTATCGCCGAAGAACACCACATCCGGCTTCAAAATTCCGCCACAGTGAGGGCAGTCGGGAATGCGGAAGTCACTGAAATCCACCTCCAGGTCCGCATCGCCGTCTGGGGCGGTCTCGGCGCTGAAGTGGGTGAAGGCTGGGTTCAGGTCGGAGCTTTGAAGGTGCACCTCGTCACGGCTGCAGCTGAAGTCACAGCTCATGCAGATCACCCGATCGGAACGGCCGTGCAGGTCGATAACCCTCTCGCTGCCGGCCCGCTGATGCAGGCCGTCCACGTTCTGCGTTACCAGCAGGTTGATATGGCCCAGCCGTTCCAGTTGTGCCAAGGCATCATGTGCCGCGTTGGGCCGGGCATCACGCATCACCGGCCAGCCTACCAGGCTGCGACCCCAGTAACGCTTACGGGTGTGCTCGCAGCGCATGAACTCCGGGTGCTGTACCGGCTGCTTGCGCTTCCAGTCACCGTTGCTATCGCGGTAGTCGGGGATGCCAGAGTCGGTGCTGATACCGGCACCGGTCAACACCAGCAGGCGGGGGTGGCTGTGGATAAAATCACTCAATGCCTGGTAAGACATGATTGGATCTCAAGCGGAAAAGAATCTTTCTAGGATACGTCATTGTGTGGGAAATGAATCGCCGGGGCTAGGCTGGGCGTTAGTACAGAGTATTCGGCGCTGGGCAGCGCGCATCCAATACAATCTATTGATTACCTAAATGATAACAATTAGCATTAAGCTTAAGTGTTTGGTGCTCTGAGCCCTTCCAGGGCGCCACACGCTCTCACTGTACTCAAGAAGCCCTCCGCCGCATGGCCAACAAGGGGCTCACACACATTCTTACAGGTATAAGACAAAATGTATCCTTCAAAGCCGCTTCGGGCGTTTGCCCTTTCTACGCTTTCAGCCGGGTTGATGCTAGCGCACCAATCTGCATTTGCTGCCACTCAGGAAATGGACACGGTCGTCATCAGTGCCTCGGGTACCGAACATACTCAGATGACCGCGCCGGCCTTTACCACCGTGATCAATGCCGATGCGCTGCGCGACAATCCGACCGAAAGCGTGGCTGATCTGGTCAGCCGTAGCGCCGGTGTGATCAACACCACCGATAGTGCGGGCCGTGATGAAGTGCGCATGCGTGGCCTGGATGCCGGCTATACCCTGATTCTGGTGGATGGCCGCCGCATTTCCTCCGGCAATGCCCTCTGGCGTGGCGGTGATTTCGACTTCAGCGCGGTTCCACGTGCCAGTATTGAGCGGATCGAAATTGTGCGTGGTCCCATGTCGTCGCTTTATGGTGCCGACGCCATGGGTGGTGTCATCAATATCATCACCAAGAAGGGTGCGCAGGACTGGGCCACCAATGTGGACGTGGTCTACGAACACATCACCGAGGGTGAAGAGGGTGACCAGTTCCGTACCAACCTGTCCACCGCCGGCTCCCTGACAGACAATCTTTACCTGCGTCTCAGTGGTGAGTTCTACAACCGTGACGCCTGGTATATTAACGATGTTGATACGGTGCCGGAGCGTGAAGAGAAGGAAGCGCGTAACCTGTCCGGCTCGCTGAGCTGGGATCTGGATGAACGTCAGACGGTGAATGCGGATCTGATGATCAACCATGATGAGCGCCCTTATAACAATTACGCCAGTGGCTCATACCGCGAGCAGGAAATCGAGCGCACTACCTACGCTCTGAGCCACGAGGGTAACTGGGACTGGGGCCGTACCCTGCTCAGCGTCAACTATGAAGATGGCGAAATCGACGATTACAACAGCCGCTATCCGGACCCCAAGCAGCGCAACCTGGAAGAGACCAACCTGACGCTGTCCGGTAGTGCCAGTATGAACTTGGGTATTCACGGCCTGAGCATGGGCTACGAATACCGCAATCAGGAAGTCAGCGACAAGGTCGCCTTTACCCAATCCGGCAGCAGCGACGCCAGCCAGCAGGCCCTGTTTATGCAGGATGAAATGCAGCTGACCGACAAGTTGCGCCTGACCCTGGGTGGCCGCTATGAGGACCATGATGACTTCGACGGTGAGTTCACCCCGCGTGGTTACCTGGTGTATGAGTTGAACAACGCCGTCTCCATCAAGGGTGGTGTCAGCAAGGCGTACAAGGCACCGCGGCCACACCAGATTATCGAGGAATACCAGATCGTCAGCTGTGGCGGTTCCTGCTTTATCCCGGGTAACCCGGACCTGACGCCGGAAACCAGCGTCAACTATGAGCTGGGTATTGAAACCCGTGCCACCAACTGGCGCATGAGTGCAGTGGTGTTCCGCAATGATGTGGAAGACATGATCACCGCCACCTACGATGCCGCGACCCAATCCCGTGCCTGGGTCAACCTGAATGAGGTTCAGGTCACCGGCCTGGAAGTGGAGGGTCAGGTTGATCTGAACCGTGTTCTGAGCCTGGATGCGGCCTACACCTACATGGATACCGAAGAGAACGGCGATGCCGAGCTGGCCTTCCGCCCGCGCCACAAATTGAACGCCGGCTTGAACTGGCAGGCCACCGCCGATACCGGCTTGCGTCTGGGTGTGGATTACTTTGGTGAGCAGAAAAACTGGGATAACGAGGCCCAGTCGGCCTACACCCTAGTGAGCCTGGCGGCCAACTCCCGTGTCACACCGGATCTGACCCTGCGTGGCGGTATCAACAACCTCACCGACGTGGACCTGAATGACGACGATGATGACTACTACAGTAATGTGGTGGGTCGCAGCGTCTACGTGGGTCTGAGCTACGACTTCTGATTACTTGTCTCTCCCCGGGGCGGTGTTCCTGTTACCTGAGCACCGCCCTTTTTTATGAGTGAACCTATGTTGAAAAGGATGAATACGCTGGCACTGGCCGTGGCAAGCGCCGCGCTGGTGACAACGGCTGCATGGGCGCTGCCGCTGCAGCAAACGCTGTCCCTGCCGGCCGGCGAAACGCGGGTGGTGGACCTGGAGTTGGCACAGGGGGACTACCTGCGTGGGCAACTCAGTGGCAACGGCCCGGTCAACGCACTGCTGGTCGATTCCGAAGGCGCGCCGGTGCGCCATCTGACCCGAGCGGGTGATGTGGATGCACGGGTGGCCTTTCGTGCTCCTCAGGGGCAAGCCTATCAGCTGGTATTGAGTGCCGGTGATACACCCGTGCAACTGTCGCTGGCGTTGGAAAAGGCACCCTTGTTGGCACCGGGGGAGGTGAATGCTCCCGAGATGGACAGCCCTCAGGTGCGCCGGGCATTGGCTGCATTGCAAGCAGGGCAGAGTGTCGATGAGGTCTGGTCTGGATTGACGGCGTCAGGCACTCCCCTGATTGAATGGCCGCAGGATGTGCCAGAGGCAGAATTGGCTGCGGATGAACGTCTGGTCACCTTCATTTGGCGCGGTGCCCGTGAGCGGGTGTTGATGCTGGGTGCGCCGGGTTATGAGCATGATCCGCTGTTTCGCCTGGGGAATTCGGATATCTGGTTTCGCAGCTATCGTTTGCCCAGCGATACGCGCATGAGCTACAAGCTGGCGCCGGATGTGCCGCAGGTCGCAGGAACGGAACGCGAGCAGCGGGTCGCCATTATGGCGACGGCACAAAGAGATCCGCTGAATCCGAACCAGTGGTCGCCGGATGGTCTGAATGATCGCTATAACCTTAACTCCATTCTGGAGCTGGATCAGGCACCTTCCGACCTGCTGCTCAAGGGGGATCGATCGCTGCCAAATGCCCGGCACTACCGTTTGAGCAGTGAGCGTTTGGGCAATACCCGTGATGTGGATATCTGGCTGCCCGAAGGCATTGAAGCGGGGTCGGGTGAGCAGGTACCGCTGGCCATTTTCTTTGATGGTGCTGAGTACCAATCACGAGTACCCACGCCCCGTATTTTGTCGAATCTGATCGAATCGGGTCAGATACCGCCCACGGCAGCGGTTTTTGTCAGCAACCCCAGTCGTGCAGCACGGCGTACGGAGCTGCCCTGCAACGCAGACTTTGCTGACTTCATGGCAGAAGAGCTGCTGCCCTTTGTTGTGGATAAAACCGGTTTGCGTTTCTCTGGGGATAAAACCCTCTTGGCCGGTGCCAGTTTCGGTGGCTTGGCATCTGCCTGCACGGCCTATCGTTATCCACAACACTTTGGTCTGGTGCTGAGCCAGTCAGGGTCGTTCTGGTGGAGCCCGGCGGATGCGGAACGTCCTGAATGGCTCAATGCGCAGCTGGCCAAGTCTGAATGCTTGCCCATCCGCTTCTACCTCAGTGCCGGCCGTTTCGAGACCGACTTTGGCGAAAGCGGTATTCTCAATGCCAACCGCCAGCTGGAGCAGATCCTGCAGATAAAAGGCTATCCGGTGAAACTGGAAGAGTTCAGCGCTGGCCATGACTACTTCCACTGGCGCGCTACTCTGGGGTGGGGGCTGATACACCTGTTGGGTGACTAATCAGAGTTTGTTGTTTGAGGTTTTACGTTGGTGGCTGATTATACTGGCGTGCCAGTTCGACAAAGGCGTTCAGGTAGTCAGTCTCCACATCCTCTTTACGTAGACCAAGGAAAATCTGTTTGGCGACGCCTGATTTTCCCAATTGTAGCGGGTGCAGCGGCAGCCTTTGTTGGTACTCACTGACCAGCCAGCGCGGCAGTGCTGCGACACCACGCCCGGCAGCTACCATCTGCAGCATGATGTCGGTGGTCTCGATCTGCTTGTGGCGGCGCGGTGCACAACCTGCCGGGGTCAGAAAGCTGTTGAAAATATCCAGCCGTTCCGGCTCAACCGGGTAGGTGATCAGAGTGTCGTTGAGCAGCTGTTTCGGTTCAACCTGAGGTTGCCCGTACAGTGGGTGCTCAGGACCCACCACCAGCACCTGTTCGTAATCGAAAACCGGCTCGAAGACGAGGCCACTACGGTGCAGCGGGTCAGGCGTGACCAGCAGGTCGATCTCGTGGCCATACAGGGCGCCCATGCCGCCAAACTGAAATTTCTGCCGCACATCTACATCGACACCGGGCCACTGCTGCAAGTAAGGGTTCACTATCTTCAACAGCCACTGGTAGCAGGGATGGCACTCCATGCCGATGCGCAGAGTGCCGCGCTCGCCACTGGCAAACTGCTGCATCACCGCTTCGGCGTGCTCGAACTGAGGCAGCAGCCGCTCCGCCAGTCGCAGCAGATAGCGGCCGGCCTGAGTCAGGCGCAGGCGACGACCTTCCTTCTGCCACACGGGGGTACCCAGCTGCTGCTCCAGTTTGCGTACTGAATGACTCAGGGCGGATTGGGTGAGGCACAGGGTATCGGCGGCGGCAGTCAGCGAACCTTGTTGGTCCACGGCACGCAGTATCATCAGGTGGTGGCGGTCAAGCATGTTAATCCATGATCATAATTAATGTGTTGATGAGATAATGCCATTATTTTTCATCATTCATAAGGGCTAGCATCGACTCCGAATTGAATTTTGGAGAGTGTTATGAGCCTTCAGCGACAAAACAAAAGCCTTCAGCCACAGACAAAAAGCCGTTTACACAACTTGGGTTTTCCGCGCATCGGCGCACGGCGCGAACTCAAATTTGCCCAGGAAGCCTTTTGGAAAGGCGAGAAAAGCGAATCCGAGCTGCTGCAAACCGCCTCAGAGCTGCGGGCGCAGAACTGGAAGCGTCAGGCGGGACTCGATTTGATCCCGGTGGGGGATTTTTCCCTCTACGATCAGGTACTGGATCTGAGCTTTACCCTCGGCAACCTGCCGGCCCGAGTGCAGGGGCTGCAAGGCTCGGAACTGGATCAGTATTTTCGTGTCGCCCGCGGGCGCTCCGCCAACGACAGCGGCTGCAACTGTGTCCACGCTGGCGAGATGACCAAGTGGTTCGATACCAACTACCACTACATCGTGCCGGAGTTCAGCGCCGAGACCCGCTTCAGCCTGAACCCGAGTCGCCTGCTGGCGCAGATTGAAGAAGCTCAGGCACTGGGTCACAACGCCAAGCCGGTGCTAATCGGTCCGGTGACCTATCTGTTGCTGGGCAAGAGCAAGGACGCAACCGATCCGCTGAGCCTGCTGGCGCAGCTGTTGCCGGTTTATGCCGAACTGCTTGGACTGCTGGCCGAGAAGGGCATCGAGTGGGTGCAGATCGATGAGCCGACACTGGTCACTGAGCTGGCACCGCAATGGCAGGAGGCGTTCCGCACCGCTTATGGGGCGCTGACCAACACGGGCGTGAAGCTGCTGCTGACCACCTATTTCGGTCAATTGAAAGAAAATCTGGCGCTGGCCTGCAGCCTGCCGGTTGATGGACTGCACCTGGATGCGGTCAATGCCCGCGATGAAGTCGAGCCGGTGATCGAGCAGCTGAGCACGGATAAGGTGCTGTCATTGGGTGTGGTCAATGGTCGTAATATCTGGAAAACCGATCTGAGTGCATTGTTGGACTGGCTGGAACCCGTGGCGGCAAGGCTGGGGAGTCGCCTCTGGATCGCACCGTCCTGCTCGCTGTTGCATGTGCCGGTGGATCTTGCGAGCGAACAAAAGCTGGATGCCGAGATTCGTTCCTGGCTGGCCTTTGCGCAACAGAAGCTGGATGAAATTTGGGTTATCCACAGCGCATTGAACAATGGTCGGGCATCTGTTGCCGCTGAGCTGGCCGAGAATCTCGCAGCGCTGAACAGCCGCCGTACCTCACCGCGGGTGCACAACCCCAAGGTACAGAACGCCGTTGCCGCCATCGATCCGGGCCTGGGCAAGCGCAAGAGTGCCTATCCGCAGCGGGCAGCACTGCAGCGCCAGACGCTGAACCTGCCGCTGTACCCGACCACTACCATCGGTTCCTTCCCGCAAACGCAGGAGATCCGCCAGGCGCGGTTGGCGTTCAGGAAGGGTGAGCTGGATGCTGGAGACTATACAGTCCGCATGCAGCAGGAGATCAAATTTGCCGTCAAACAGCAGGAGGCTCTGGGGCTGGACGTGCTGGTACACGGTGAAGCTGAGCGCAACGACATGGTGGAGTACTTCGGTGAGCAGCTCGACGGCTATGCCTTCAGCCAGTTCGGCTGGGTGCAGTCCTACGGCTCCCGCTGCGTCAAGCCGCCGATCCTGTTCGGTGATATCAGCCGCCCGAAGGCGATGACCGTGGAGTGGATCAAATATGCCCAGTCACTGACGGATAAAAAGATGAAGGGCATGCTGACCGGCCCGGTGACCATTCTCAACTGGTCCTTCGTGCGTGATGATCAGCCGCGCTCACTCAGCTGTTACCAGCTGGCGCTGGCGATCCGTGAGGAAGTGCAGGACCTGGAGCGTGCCGGTATCGATATCATTCAGATCGATGAAGCTGCGCTGCGTGAAGGCTTGCCACTGCGCCGCAGCCAATGGGCCGAGTATCTGAACTGGGCGGTGGAGTCGTTCCGCATCAGTGCCAACGGTGTGTCGGACAGCACTCAAATTCATACCCACATGTGCTATTCGGAGTTCAACGACATCATCGAGGCGATCGCGCACATGGATGCGGACGTGATCACCATCGAGACCTCCCGTTCCGACATGGAGCTGCTGGATGTGTTCGACGAATTCCACTACCCCAACGAGATCGGCCCGGGCGTATATGATATCCACAGCCCCAACATCCCGTCGGTGGAGCAGATGGTGAAACTGATGCGTCTCGCGGCGCAGCGCATCCCGGCAGAACGCCTCTGGGTGAACCCGGACTGTGGCCTGAAAACCCGCCAGTGGAGTGAGGTAATCCCGGCACTGCAGAACATGGTGGATGCCGCCAGAGTGCTGCGTGAGAACCGAGCGGCTGCGGCCTGAAAATCAAGGTACCCGCTGTCAGGGCGGGCACCTTTGTATCCGCTCAAAACTGATCAATGGTTCACATAAATCAGCTCATCCACCTGATAACCTGCCTTGCAGGCGATGGCAACCAGCCGCTCCAGCGTATCGGCATCCATCTTCGGCGTGCGCGACAATATCCACAGGTAATCTCGATCCGGGCCGCTGACCAGTGAGTACTGATAGCCCTTGTGGTCCAGTTCCATGATCACATAGGCACCATAGAAAGGACCGAAGAACGACACTTTCAGGTAGCCGGTGTTGCTGTCCTCAACGAAATACGCCTTGCCCTCGGCCTCGCGCCACTCACCTCGGGCGGCGTCGAAACCCCGGTTGATCACTTTCACCCCGCCATCGTCTCTCAGACTGTACTCGGCCTGCACCTGGCTCAGGTCGCGCTCGAACGAATGATCCAGCCGTGCGATCTCATACCAGGTGCCCAGATAACGGTTCAACTCGAAGTTGCTCACCGGCTCGACTCGATCGGGCAGGCTGGTGCAGGCGGTCAGCGTCAGCAGTATCAGACCGAGAAAAAACGTGCGCATGGGATCTCCTTGCTCAATGGCCTTAAGGTATTTAAGAATAGCTGACCCGTTCATACGCAGAGGATTGGCAATGGAGCAGATTCGGGTCGCCGTATATGGCACTCTCAAACAGGGGCAAGGCAACCACCACTTTCTCAGCGGTGCCGAGTATCTTGGTTCAACACGGCTGGATGGCTTCGCGCTCTATGACCTGGGGCCTTGGCCGGCGGTTAAGCGGGAACCGGGCCAGACGCAGGTCGAGGTGTACCGTGTGAATGCGGCGACTTTTGCCGCTCTGGACGAACTGGAGGAATACTGTGCCCATGCACCGCACACCGGACTGTATGACCGAATTCAGGTGGACACCCCCCATGGCCGTGCTTGGCTCTATCTCTACAACCCGACGGTTGAGCCGGGACAACGGCTGACATCAGGTAACTGGGTCAGCCGCTGATCTCTCGGACCTTGCCGTTTGCCGCTTTTTCGGCGGTATCCAGATAGATCAGGGTCCAGTCCGCCCCCGGACCGACCTCATCGGAATCGGACAACAGCCGCAGATGCCGGTCCGGGCTGATCAGCGCGACGGGCATGCGTACGCCCGACGCATCCTGCTGCTGCCACTGTTTGAAGTCATAGCTCTCGCTGAAACGTGTAGCCCTGAAGTGTGCCCCGCGACTGATCAGGCCGGCGAGCTGGCCGAAGTTCAGTGGCTCGGGCCCCAGTGGCTGACCCTGATGCTCTTCTGCCAGCTTGAGTCTCGCCTGTTGGTGTTTTTCCGTGCGGATCGTGAAGATCTGCCGAGCCGGAAAGTCGCGTCGGAAATGCTGGCACAGCAGGGCGTTCCATTCCCGCTGTGGTGTCAGCGTCAACAGATGCCCCAGTCCGGCCAGGTCCAGCCGATCATCGACCACCGCGGCCAACGGGTTGCCGCACAAGGTTCTGAGTCCGCGCATGCGGGCATCCCGAATCGCATCCCAGAGGGTGTCCACCACCAATAGAGGCACCTCCTCTTTCTGCAGGCACTCGGCCAGTGCTAGCAGTCTGTCGGGTTTTCGATAGCCCTGTGAGATAATCCACCTGTTATCGAGCCATGACCGGAGCGTCATCATGAGTCGCTTTATTCCAGTAGACCGCCAGACCGACTACCTGCTGCCACCTTCGGTTGATGAGTGGTTGCCTGATGAGCACCTGGCGCGCTTTGTCGTCGATGTGGTCGAACAGCTGGACTTGTCTGCGTTGACACAGCAGTACGCTGGCCGAGGCCACAAGGCGCATCATCCTGCGGTATTGCTGAGCCTGCTGATCTACGGCTACGCCACTGGCGTGATCTCCAGCCGCAAGATCGAACGCGCCACCTACGACTCGATTGCCTTCCGCTACCTGGCCGCGAACACCCACCCCGACCACGATACGCTGGCCACTTTCCGCCGTCGCTTTTTACCTGAGCTGGAACAACTGTTTGTTCAGGTACTGTTGCTGGCACGTGAGATGAAACTGCTCAAGTTCGGCACCATCGCCCTCGATGGCACCAAGGTTAAAGCCAATGCCAGCAAGCACAAGGCGCTGTCCTATGGACATGCCAAGAAGCTGGAGGCTCAGCTCAAGACCGAGGTAAACGCCTTGATTCAACGGGCCGAGGCGGCCGACAACGATGTCGCGACCGATGGTATGGACATTCCGGCCGAAATCGCGCGGCGTGAAGCCCGTTTGGCGGCCATTGCAGAGGCAAAGCTCAAAATCGAAGCCCGTGCGCAAGAACGGGATGCCGCAGAACAAACCGCTTACCAGGATAAAACAGCCAATCGCGATGCGCAGCGAAAGGCAGGCAAAAAGCCGCGTGGGCGTGACCCCAAGCCCCCGATGGGTGGTCCACGCGATAAGGATCAGGCGAACCTCACGGATCCGCAGTCACGCATCATGCCGATCACGGGTAAGGGCTTTGATCAGTGCTATAACGCCCAGGCAGCGGTGGATACTGAGAGCATGTTGGTCACCTCTGTCCACGTCACGCAGGCGACGAATGACAAGCAACAAGTCATGCCGCTACTGAACGCATTGACCGCCTTGCCAGCCTCATTAGGCAAGGTGACCCATCTGCTGGCGGATACCGGTTACTTCAGTGCGGAGAATGTTAAGGTGTGCGCTCAGCAAGGTATTGAGCCTCTTATTGCCATGAAACGAGACGTTCACCACCTGCCGCTCCTTGAGCGCTTTGCAGCCGAGCCGGTGGCACCGGACAGTGATGACCCCGTTGAGCAGATGGCCTATCGTCTGAAAACACAGGCGGGACGGGCCCGTTATGCCCTGCGCAAACATACTGTGGAACCCGTGTTCGGCATCCTCAAACACGTTATGGGGTTCAGGCAGTTCTCACTCAGAGGGCTGGACAACGTCAGTGGTGAGTGGCGTTTGGCGACCTTGGCATGGAATATCAAGCGTATGCATCGCTTAGTAGTGAGCTGACAGACACTGCTGGAAATGAGCGCCTGTGACAGCCGCATAGGGGGTCGAACAGCGGTAAAGCGAATGCACAGGTCATGATGGCTGTTTGGCGATCATTGAAAGCGATAAAGGGCTCTGTCACTCCGACGAGCCACGTTAATCCGACAGACTGCTAGAGCGGCCGGGTTGGCACCTATAAGCAACAGGCCGCGCGGCTCCGGTTCAGTCACGCTCAGCGCCTTGGCAACCGGGCGAGCCGTGGCGCTCTGAAACACTACAGTGCCGATGATGACGGCAAAGGTCAGTGCACTGATCAGTCCGGCGTCTTCATATCCGGCCTGCTCAAGCTTGAGAGCAAAGAGGGCCGAGACCGCCGCTGCGACAATGCCGCGTGGGCCGATCCAGGCGATCAATCCTCGCTCCGGCCAGCTCAGATTACTGCCGAGCGTGCTGGCCCAAACCGATAATGGGCGTGCGATGAATTGAATGACGGCCAACAGCACCAATGCCGGCCAGCCCAGTGCCAGCAATGCCTGCAGATCCAGCCGGGCAGCCAGTAGAATGAAAAGCCCAGAAATCAGCAGGGTGGCAAGGTGTTCCTTGAAGGCCAGAATTTCGTCGATATCGATCCCCTTGGCATTGGCCAGCCAGATCCCCATCAGCGTCACGGCCAGCAGACCGGACTCATGAGCGAGATGGTTGGACAGTGAGAAGGTCACCAGCACAGCGGCAATGGCGGCCAGCACTTCCAGATACTCCGGAATCCAGTAACGCCGCAATGCCAGAGCCAGCAGCCAGCCCGCCAACAGGCCAATGATGGTGCCGGCCAGCGTGACTTTGAAAAAGATCATCAGGCTGGCGAGAAAACCGTTTTCGCCACTGCCGGTGGCAATCAGCCACTGGAATACTAACACCGCCAGCAGAGCACCCAGAGGGTCAATCAATATACCTTCCCAGCGCAGCACTTCGGCAATGCGGGGTTTGGCGTGCAGGGTGCGCAGCATGGGCACAACAACGGTCGGGCCGGTAACGACCACCAGTGCACCGAACAGGGCGGACAGCGCGGGCGACAGCCCGATCAGCCAGTGGGTTGCGAAACTGATCACGGCCCAGGTCACCAGTGCACCCAGTGTCACCAGTCGGCGGACGACGGTGCCGGTCTCGCGCAGTTCACTGAACTTCAGTGTCAGGCTGCCCTCGAACAGGATCAGGGCGACGCTGAGTGACACCAGTGGGAACAGCAACTCATCCAGAAAAAGATCCGGTGACAGCCACCCGCCGATGGGGCCCACCAGAATGCCGGTCAACAACAGAAACAGAATCGCCGGCAGGCGCAGTCGCCAGGCCAGCCACTGGCAGGCCAGACTTGCCAGTGCCAGAGTGGCGAAACCCAATGCAGGGGTGAAAAGATCGTTCAGGGTCACGGGCTATCCTTGTTGGCAGGTTGGGTGTCTTCGGGGCGGTTCCCCGTCGTTACTGTATAGTGTTTCCAGCACGCGGTTTCCAGCCGCGGGCAGAGAGGCTGTTGAATATGCGCCACTGCAGTCCAATATACTGAGTGGTCACAGGTATGAGGAGAGTGGCAGGTGTTTCGATTTCCCTCCGAACCGTTGAGTGAACACAACCTGGTGGAGCAGCTTGAAATGCTGGGCGGCCTGCTGGTTCAGCAAGGCGACGTGCTGCAGTTCTCACTGCTGGATCATCACTTTGCGCTCACGCGTATCGAGCAGCCGGGAGCGCTGGTCCGCTGGCTGGAAAAGGCCGCCGACACCGCGCCCGATCTGCGAACCCTGTACATCGAGCTGCCGGCCGGCGAGCGTGCAAGCACAGCGCCGCCCACCCGCTTTGAGCACTGCCGAGTATCCGGCGTTGAGGCCGCCTTTGACCGCCACCGCATGGCGGCCGGAGCACTTGAATGTGACCGTGTTCTGATCAGTCTGGCGTTGCAGGACAGCTCTGCCACCCTGGTCTGTGAATATATCGTTTAAATCCGCAACAGGAGTGATCCCCATGTCATCCACTCAGCCCACCTTTTTTGTGCCGCACGGGGCAGGCCCCTGTTTTTTCATGGACTGGAATCCGCCCGATGCCTGGGATCGGATGGAAGCGTTTCTGCGTGGCATTCGCGAGACCCTGCCGGAACAGCCCAAGGCGATCCTGCTGGTATCGGCCCACTGGCTTGAGCCCGTGTTCAGCACTACCTCGGGTGAACAGCCGGATCTTATCTATGACTACTACAATTTTCCACCACACACCTACGAGCTGACCTACCCGGCTCCCGGCCAGCCGGCATTGGCACAGCGTGTGGTTGAGCTGCTGCAGCAGGCCGAGCTGCCGGCTGCAACCGATGCCGGCCGGGGCTTCGACCATGGCATGTTCATTCCGCTCAAGCTGATGTTCCCGGAGGCGGAGATCCCGGTGGTACAGCTGTCACTGCGTCGGGATCTGGATGCTGAGGCGCATTTGCAGGCGGGCCGAGCACTGCAATCGCTGCGGAATGAGGGCGTATTGATCGTGGGCAGTGGCATGAGTTTCCACAACATGCGTGGCTATCGCGACCCGCGTTTTGGCCCGATCTCGGATGAGTTTGATGTCTGGCTGGCGCAGACGGTCGAGGCCGACCCTGCTGTGCGCTGGCAGGCGCTGGCGCGCTGGGATCAGGCTCCGAGGGCGCGTGAATGCCATCCGGAGCGGCAAGAGGAGCACTTGCTGCCACTGATGCTGGCGGCGGGTGCTGCCGGTGATGATCAGGGGCGGCACGTGTTTGTAGATCGGGTACTGGAGACAAGCCTGTCCGGGTACCGTTTCGGCTAATATTAACCGGGAATTTTTCCCGTCAGATACAGGATTTTTTCGCTCTGTTGCGGGCGTAGTACCAAAGTACGCCAGTACCGCTACCTGTTGCCGACGACAGCGTTTTGTTGCTCATCACATACTGCTGCAACAATTTTGCCAGCCCTCTCATTGGCAGAGGCTGTCCTCTCGGCAACAGGAGTGACCCATGTTTTTTCGCAAGAAACTGCTCAGCAGTGCCATCGCCTCTTCGCTGATGCTGGTCCCATTCGCCTTGCAGGCGGAGCAGGTGGACAGCATAAACACACTGACGGTTACCGGCATTTTGCCCGACCGACTGGAAGCGGTTCCCGGTTCATTTGATATTGTGGACGAGCGTGACCTTGAACGTCGTCGGCCGTTTACCGTGAAGGAAGCACTGAAAACCGTCCCCGGTATCAATGCGGTTGATGAAGACAGCTATGGCCTGGCGCTCAACATCGGGGTGCGTGGCCTCAACCCCCGCCGTACTTCCCGCACCCTGTTGATGGAAGATGGCATGCCGCTGTTTCTGGGCCCTTATGGCGACCCATCAGCACACTACTCGACCCCGCTGGACAGAGTTGAGCGCATCGAGGTGGTAAAAGGCTCGGGGCAGATACTGCACGGGCCACAAACCGTGGGTGGCATGATCAACTTCGTGACACGCCCGGTGCCGACCGATGGCTTTGAAGGCGCTGTCACTATGGACGCCGGTAATCAGGGGTTCCGAGGTGCGCATACGCGCCTGGGCTACGGAAATGACACCGGCGGTATCATGATTGATGCACTGCAGAAGCAGGGTGATGGCGTTCGTCGTGGGCATGACTTTGATGTCACCGAATTTTCCATCAAGGGGCAGCTCAACCTGACGGATCGGCAAACGCTGATTGCCAAGGTCAGTCGCTTTGAAGAAGATTCGGCCATTACCGAAACCGGCCTGGGGCAGCTGGAGTACGCTCAGGACAAATTTCAGGCACCCACCTCCGATCATGACCGTTTCGAGCATCAGCGCGACAGTGTGCAGCTGAAGCACATCTTTGATATCAACGACAGTGCCACGCTCAATACCCAAGCCTATTATGCGGATGCCTATCGCTCGTCTTTCCGGCAGGTCAATGAGCCGGGCGATGGCAGCTACATTATTGACGGTACTGCCTATTCAGAGTTGGATCGCTGTGGCACGGCGGCGACCGCTGCCAACGCAGACGCCTGTGGCGGACGTCACCGTCCCCGTGACTATGAATACTGGGGTATTGAATCCCGTTTGGACTTCAATCACACCCTGTTTGGCCTCGACAGTGATGCTGTCGTCGGCGTTCGGTACCACGAAGAGGACATTCGTCGTCGTCAGTTCCGTGATGGTGACCCGCGTGCTCGCGATCTGGACTGGCTCAAGTCCTTTGGCACGGACTATCTGCGTGAAGATATTCGCATCGATGTCGAAGCGATCTCCTACTTCGCCCAAAACACGTTCCACCTCGGTGACTGGTCCTTTACTCCCGGTGTTCGAATCGAGGATCTGAGCATCAAGACCGATGTGGTCTGGGCGGAAGGCGACCCGCAGGACATTCGTCAGACCAACCGTTCAACCGATGTTCTGCCAGGCTTCGGTATCGCCTGGAATGGCATCGACAACACAACCGTTTTTGCCGGTGTACACCGCGGTATTGCCCCTCCGCGCCCTGATCGTGATTTGGGAGAGGTGGGTGATGGTGTGGTGCTGTCCAAAACCAGCCCCGAAAAAAGCACCAACTGGGAACTGGGTTTGCGCAGTGACTACTTCGATGGTGTCTCCCTGGCGGGAACGCTGTTCTATACCGATTTCCAGGAGATCGTAATTCAGGACAGCGGCCGTTTCTTCAATGCCGGTGAGTCGGAGCAGGCAGGTATCGAGTTGGCGGGCCGAATCGATTTCGGCACCTTCTATGACAGTGCTCACAACGTCTATTTAACGGGTTCCTATACCAACCTGTTCAAGGCCGAGTTCAGCAAGGCCGTACCGTCGGAGAATATTGCAGCGGGTAACCGCATGCCGTATGCCCCCCGTCACATGGCCTCACTCAGCCTGGGTTACGAAAACCCATACGGGTTGGATACCCGCATCGGTGTGGACTACATCAGCCGACAGTTTGTGGATGGCGAGAACACGCGTGTCGAAAGTGCCAATGGTCAAGAGGGCATGATTGACGGCTACAGCCTCTGGAACGCTTCCATCAACTACACAAAGCCCGGCAGCGATATCACCCTGTTCGGCAGTGTGTACAACCTGACCGATCGCGAATATCTGGTCAGCCGGGTGGATGGCAAGGTGGCGGGGCGTCAGCGTCAGTTCTTTGCCGGTATTCGCTACGAGTTTTAGCCCCTTGAGCCTTCAGCCGCCAACTCTGTTTCCCCGGGGTTGGCGGTTTTTTCACTATTGGCTTAATTTTTTGTTGCAAATAAGAATGATTATATTTAAGATTACTCTCGTTCATTGACAGGTCTAGCTCACTGTAGGCACTGCAGATGTGTGCCGAAGGTGATTGGCGCCGCTTCCTCCATCTCCCCGGGGGAAGCGGCATTTTTTTTGTTCGTTTTCGTTCAACTTCACTTGAACAGCCTCCGTTTGACCTCTTCCTCCTGAGTGCCTATTATCCGCGGCTTGCTTCCGGTGTACTGAACAGCTGTTCAGGACTTAAACGGGAAGTTGGTGCGCATCGTTTTATGAAAGTCGATGCAATGCCGACGCTGCCCCCGCAACGGTAGAGGCGTGAGGCGATGACGACAGGCCACTGTATCGATCCGATATGGGAAGGTGTCATCCCTCCTGACTGCACAGTCTGACGCCTGAGCCCGGAGACCGGCCAGAAGTGATCATTCATCCATCAGTGTGCGGGTGGCACACATGAGAAAGGTCTTTCCCATGCCGAAACGTTCCACGTTGGCGCTGGCCATTACGCTCGCGCCCAGTATTGCCTTTGCTGCTGAAACCTCGCTTGATGAGCAGCTGAAACTCTCCACCATCGTGGTGACCTCTTCCCGCCAGCCACAGCTGCAGCAGAACACAACTGCCGCTACCCAAGTGTTCACTCGTGCGGACATTGAACGCCTGCAGCCTTCAACCGTTGTTGAGCTGCTTGATCGGGTACCCGGCGTACAGATGACCCAATCCGGCGGTCGCGGCAGTATGACCAGCCTGTACATCCGTGGCACAAAATCATCCCAGAGCCTGGTACTGATTGATGGTGTGCGTATCAACGGCGCCGACAGCGGCAGTGCCGCGCTGGAAGCACTGTCGGTTGATCAGATCGAACGCATCGAAGTGTTGCGAGGGGCCCGTTCCGCCATTTACGGGGCAGATGCCATTGGCGGTGTGGTTCAGATCTTCACCCGTCGTGGGGAAGGAGATGGCCTGCGTGCCCGTGTACATCTGGGCTACGGTACAGAGCAAACCTGGGAGCGCAGCCTCGGGCTGTCAGGTGGCAATGCTGATACGCGTTTCAACCTGAGCCTCAGTAATGACGAGACCAATGGCATTAACCGCACTTATGAAGCCACCGGCCCGGACAGTGACCGTGATGCCTATCGCAATACGGCTGCCAGCTTCAACCTCAACCACCGTTTCAGCGACCGGTTTGACGCCGGCGTCAGTCTGCTGGATCAGCGGGGCGAAAGCGAATTCGATCTGAGCTGGGGCGGTGACTATCCCTATAATGATTTCCAGCTGAGCACCGCGTCCGTTTATGCCAATCTGCAGGTCAGTGAGCTGTGGCACAGCCGTCTGGAATTGGGCCATGCAGAAAACCGCAGCTGGACGCGATTTGACGATCACGCCGGCAGTGATGCCTTCAATACCTATCGTGACAGCCTGGCCTGGCTCAACACCCTGCAGCTGACCCCGGCACAGCAGTTATTGGTTGGTTTCGATGGACATAAGGAGCGTCTAAACGGCAATGACAGCTTCGCTGAAACCAGCCGCTGGAATCGGGCGGCGTTCGTTCAGCACCGCTATGATCATGCACGCTTCAGTACCGAAGTTGGCCTACGGCATGACGATAACGAACTGTACGGCAGTGAAAATACGCTGAGTGCGGCACTGACCTGGCGACTCAATCAAGACAACGATTTGATCGTCTCCTACAGCGAAGGCTTCAGGGCACCCACGTTCGTGGATCTGTACTACCCGGGCTATGACAATCCTGCCCTGCAGCCCGAAACCTCAAAGAGTTATGAGCTGCAGTGGCGCAGCCGACTGGGGCAGAGCACCGAGCTGCAGGCGTCTATCTATCGTACCGATATCGATAATGCGATTACGCTGGATTCGACCTTCACTCCGCAGAATATTGGCACTGCACGTATCAATGGTTTCGAGGCACGCCTGCAGCACGAACTGTTCGGCTGGCAGACCGCATTGGCGCTGGAGCTGGTCGACCCTGTTGATCGGGATACCGGCAAGACTCTGGCCCGGCGTGCCAAGCGCAGCCTGAGCCTGGACCTGGATCGCACGTTCGGAGATCTGTCTGTGGGCGGCAGCTGGCAGCTGGCCGACAGCCGCTGGGATGATGCCGCCAATACGCGTGAAATCGCCGGCTATGGACTGGTGAATCTGCGCAGCCGCTGGCAGCTGAACCCTGAACTGGCGCTCAAGCTGAAAGTTGATAACCTGTTCGATAAAGAGTACGCCACCGCGCTGTACGGTGTGGGCTGGCCCTCAACCTATCACCCCTATCGTGAAACAGGACGCACAGCATTGTTGTCACTGACATGGACACCTGCACTCTGATTCTGGAAACGGCATGTCTGGCCTGATGCTCCGCTGCTTGCGGGGCTTCGGGCGGTCTCTGTTGCTGGGGCTGCTGCTTGCCAGCGCCAGTGCCCAGTCAGCCCCCCAGCGCATCCTGTCGCTGGATCTGTGCATGGACTGGCTGTTGGCGTTGCATGCAAAACCTGAGCAGGTTGCCGCCTTGTCGCCAACTCATCGGCGCTATCAGCTGCCTTTTGATATGCCTGACTGGCCGCTGCACGATGGCTCGCTGGAGCAGATTTATCAATTGCAGCCAGACCTGATTCTGGTGGGTGAGTACAACGCATTGCTGTTGCGTCGCCGTCTTGGGGCGCTGTCCCTTCCGGTGGTGGACCTGTCCCTGCCGACCAGCCTTGCTGAAATCGAGGTCTATGAGCGTCAGTTTCTTGAGCTTATAGGCCAGCCGCCCTCGCGGGCACGACCGGCTCCAGCACCTGCGCAGCCAGCGGGTGATGCGCCTCGGCTGTTGCTGCTGGGCGCCAACGGCATCGGTACGGGCGCAGGTACCTTTGAAGACCAGATTCTGCGTCAGGCGGGTTGGCACAACTATCTGCGTGATGCCGGTTATGTCCGCCTTGATCTAGAGCAGTTGGTAGCCGATCCGCCTGATGCGATTCTCTGGTCGGCTCCGGCGAGTCCATCACTGGCGAGCCGGTTTGCTGAGCATCCGGCCCTGCAGCAGGTTGTCACCCAGGAGGGATGGCTGAGCACCGACTACTGGCGCTGGCAGTGTCCCGGCCCCTGGACCTGGGAGCTGATCGAACAATTGAAACGGAAGCGAGTGCAATGAACGGGATACTGGCGTTGCTGGTGCTGCTGACGGCGCTGCTGTCACTGGCCACCGGCAGCACCGATATAGCACCTTTGACGGGCCTGCTCGACTGGGCACGAGGGGTGCAGAGCATTGATGCCATTGTCAGCGGTGAAATTCGCCTGCCACGCACCCTGTTGGCACTGTTGGTCGGTGCTTCGCTGGGGCTCAGTGGCGCTGCGTTGCAGGGGCTGCTGCGCAACCCGCTGGCAGATCCGGGGCTGACCGGCGCCAGTCAGGGGGCGGCACTGGGTGCAGCCTGCGTGTTCTATTTTGGTCTGTTTCCGGCACTGGGTGTGGCGGCACCGGCACTGGCGGGGCTGGTGGGCGCAGGATTGGCGCTGCTGATCATGCTGCTGCTGGCAGGCCCCGCCGGGCAGGCGATGGTGATCATGGCGGGGCTGGCCATCTCGACGCTGACCGGCGCGCTGCTGGCAGCGGTGCTCAATTTTGCCCCCAACCCTTTCGCCATGCAGGAGCTGGTGTTCTGGCTGCTGGGCTCGGTGTCCGAGCGCGGGCTGGATCATCTCTGGTTGCTGCTGCCCGCATTGCTGGTCGGTGGCGGTCTGATCTGCAGTCAGCGGCGTCTGCTGCTGGGACTCAGTCTGGGCGAACAGGTGGCACAGAGCATGGGGTTGTCCCCCCGGCGCGGAAGCCGCCTGATTGTGCTGGGCGCTGCGTTGTTGGTGGGCACCTCGGTAGCCGTGGCGGGAGCCATCGGTTTTGTCGGCTTGATTGTGCCGCATCTGGTGCGGCCCTGGGTGCAACACCGGCCCGACAGAGTGCTGTTGCCCTCGGCCCTGCTGGGTGCGGTGCTGGTGTGTCTGGCGGATATCGTGGTGCGTCTGCTGCCGCCGGGGCAGGAGCTGAAACTGGGGGTGCTGACCTCTCTGATCGGCGCCCCCCTGTTCATCTGGCTGGTATGGAAGGAGCGCCGACGATGGATCTGATTCGGGTAGAAGCTCTGTCGCTGGCACAGCGTCTGGTATCGGTCAGTCTGGATCTACAACCGGGCGAGCTGCTGGGCATTATTGGCCCCAATGGTGCCGGCAAATCCTCTCTGCTGGAGTCACTGGCCGGCATCCAGCCCTGTTCCGGCGTGATCAGTTTCGAAGGCAATAACCTGAGCACGTTTGAACCGCTGGAACGGGCGCGCAAGATCGCGTTTCTGCCACAGCGATCCATGGCGGCCTGGACCTTGAGTGTGCGTGATGTGATCGCGCTGGGGCGTCTGCCTTGGGGGGATGAGTCAGCGCAGATTATTGATCAGGCGGCACGCAGTACCGGCGTAGACGAATGGCTGAACGTACCGGTGGATCAGCTCTCCGGCGGCGAGCAGGCACGGGTCTGGCTGGCACGACTGCTGGCAGGGGAGCCGCGCGTTATTCTGGCCGACGAGCCTTTGGCCAGTCTGGATCTGTATTATCAGCAGCAGGTGCTGAAACTGCTCCGCAACTACACCAGTCGAGAACGTGCCGTGATCCTGTCGCTGCATGATTTGTCACTGGCGGCGGCGTGGTGTGACCGGCTGGTATTGATGGACGCTGGTCGTGTCATTGCCGTGGGTACGCCACAGGCGGTACTGACGACGGAAAATCTGCGTCAGGTGTTCCGGGTCGAGGCCGAAATTGATTTCAGCGCCGCAGTGCCACTGCTGCGCATGCAGGGGAGAGAACCCATATGAGCATTGCCAACAGCCGCGATCTGGATGAACTCTGTTACCCCTTCATCCATGAAACCTCCTGGCTGTGTGATTATGAACTGCTGACCGACGAACTTTGTGCCCAGATTGGGGCGGTACTGGCGGCGCTGCCGAATGAGTGGGATGACCTGCGCCAGGATCTTGAACAGCTGCAGCCGCTGGTGTTGCACGCCAACGGCTCAATTCGCGGCCGGCTGGCCCTAAAGGAGGCTGACCTCGTCTGGCTCAAGTCGAGACTGCAGCACTTTCGCCAACAGCTGGTTACGCCACCACAGGGGTTTGTGTTGCCTCGGGGCTCAGCACCGGTGCCTCAACTGCATATCGTGCGCTCCAACTGTAAAAAAGCGATTCGGGCGCTCGTGCGCGTTAGTGAAGAGGGGCGGGAGGTGGCGGATATTCTGCCGCGCTTTTTGAACCTGTTGTGCAACTTCAGTTTTACCCTGACACTGGTGATCAACCAGCGCCGGGGCGAAGCGGAGACGGCGTTTGCCAGCCTCAGTTACGGGCCGGTGAAACCGGCATCCGGTCAGGTATAGAGTGACCGAAGCCTGGGCTGTTTTCCGGTGTTATTGGCATTGACACCAGAACAGTCTGAACCGATGCTTGTTGCAGTGCACAATACAAGGGGCTGCGCATGTCTGAAGTGAAACTGAATCTGGCGTTGCAGGGGGGAGGGGCTCACGGTGCCTTCACCTGGGGGATGCTGGATCGTCTGCTGCAGGAAGATGACATCCGCTTTGACGGCATCAGCGGTACCAGTGCAGGCGCCATGAACGCCGTGATGCTGACGGCGGGCTGGCAGCAGGGCGGCGCGGCGGGTGCGCGCGCATTGTTGTCGGAGTTCTGGCACCGATTGATGTTGCCCGACAGCTTTGACCCGGCGGGATGGAGCCGTCACTGGCCAACCTGGTGGAGTGGGGTGACCCGGCACCTCTCCCCCTATGACCTGAACCCGTTTGATATCAATCCACTGCGAGACCTGCTGAATGATCTGGTCGATTTTGATCGGCTGAGGCGTGATGCGCCCTTTCAATTGTTCATTGCCGCCACCGAGGTCGAAACCGCCAAACTGAAACTGTTTCGTGAACACGAACTGAGCACTGAGCACCTGCTGGCGTCCGCCTGCCTGCCGGCGCTCTATCAGGCGGTGGAGATTGAGGGCGCGCATTACTGGGATGGTGGCTTTGCCGGCAACCCGGTGGTGTACCCGCTGCTGTTCGACTGCAAAGCACGCGATCTGCTTCTGCTGTTACTGCACCCGCAGCAGCCGGCTGCACCGCCGGTCAGTGCCCAGGCCATTGCCGACCGGGTGGCTGAACTGGGGTTTCAGACCACCTTCATGCGCGAGATGCGGGCGCTGGCGGCCATGCATCAGCGGGCACGTCGCTCGCCCTGGCGGTTGGGGCGGCCTGAGCGCCGGATACGGCAGATGCGGCTGCACGTGTTGGGGCCTGATGAGGGCTTGAGTCAGCTGCACCGAAGCAGCAAGCTGGATGTGCGGCCTGATTTTCTGCTTGAGCTGATGCAGCGTGGTCAGGCGCAGATGGACCGCTGGCTGCAGCAAAACCGCTCGGCGCTGGGGCGTAGCAGCAGCTGCGATATTGAAGCCGAATTTCTCTGACGCCCGCTGCGGCAGGTACAATCTCTTTTTTATCGGCAATACAGGCAGATACAAGGCAGATGATCAGATTGATTCTCGGAGGCGCTCGTTCCGGCAAAAGTCGGCAGGCGGAGCAGTTGGCACAGGCCTCGGGCCTTGAGGTGATCTATATTGCCACTGCACAGGCGCAAGACCGCGAGATGCAAGAACGCATCAACCGCCACCGCGATGATCGTCCCCATCACTGGACAACCATTGAGGAGCCGTTGCAGCTGACGGACGCGATTCTGTCACACCAGGCGCCTCACCGCTGTCTGTTGATCGACTGTCTGACCCTTTGGGTTACCAACCAGTTGCTGGCCAAGGCTGAAATGCACGCCGAACGGGAAGCGCTCTGTGCGGCCCTGCGCAATGCCCGTGGCGACATCATTCTGGTCAGTAATGAAACCGGCATGGGTATTGTCCCCATGGGGGAGTTGAACCGTCGTTTCACTGACGAAGCCGGCTGGCTGAATCAGTCCGTGGCCGCGCTGGCTGATCAGGCCCTGTTGATGGTGGCGGGGATACCGATGCGACTGAAGGGGGCGGGACTGGAGGTGTCTGCATGAGCTGGATAACCCATGCGATCAAGCCGATTGACACCCAGGCTGTTGCGGCGGCACAGGCACGCCAGCAACAGCTGACCAAACCGGCAGGCTCGCTGGGCCAGCTGGAACAGCTGGCGATTCGATTGGCCGGGATGCAGGGCAAAGCCTGTCCGCAACTGCAACGGGTCAGCATCGCCGTATTTGCGGCCGACCATGGTGTTGCAGTCGAAGGCGTGTCCGCTTATCCACAGGCGGTCACCGCTGAGATGATTCGCAACTTCTCCCGTGGCGGAGCTGCCATCAGTGTGGCGGCCCGGGTACTGGGGGCCGAGCTGCGAGTCTGGAATCTGGGTACCGTGGTGGAGCTTGAGCCTTTGCCGGCGGTTGAGCCCCGCGTGATTGCAGCGCAGAGCGGCAATCTGCTGCATGAGCCTGCGATGACGGCAGTACAGTTGCAGCAGGCGCTGGCGGCAGGACGAGAAGCGGTGCTGCACACCCCGGCCGAACTGTTCATTGGCGGCGAAATGGGCATTGGCAATACAACGGCGGCCACGGCACTGGCGGCGATGCTGCTGGAAAAGCCGGTGGCGGAGCTGGTGGGCCCGGGCACCGGGCTTGATTCGATGGGCATGGCGCACAAGTGCCGAATCATAGAACAGGCTCTGCTGCGTCATGGCCACAACAACGGAGACACGCAAGAGCCAATGACCATGTTGGCCTCGCTGGGCGGGTTTGAAATTGCAGCGTTGACAGGGGCTTACGTTGCCTGCGCTCAGGAAGGTCTTGCAGCACTGGTGGACGGTTTCATCTGCACGGTTGCAGCTCTTTTGGCCTGCCGGATCAACCCGGCTGTCGCTGACTGGCTGATTTTTTCCCATCATTCGGCAGAGCCGGGATACAGACATTTGAGGCCTGCATTGCCATCACCGCCCCTGCTGGATCTGGGGTTGCGCCTGGGTGAGGGCAGTGGCGCCGCCACGGCAGTGCCACTGTTGCGTATGGCCTGTGAACTGCATGCCGGTATGGCAACCTTCGCTGAAGCGGCAGTGTCGGAGAAACCGAGTTGAGCGTATTCAGAATAGATCTGCTGCGTCATGGTGAAACCGAGGCCGGTCAGTGCTTTCTGGGCCGTACGGATGCGGCCCTGACCGATAGGGGCTGGCAGCAGATGCACGCAGGTTTGGAAGGGGTAAGGCCTGAGGATTATGAGGGGGTTTTCAGCTCACCTCTGCAGCGCTGTTCTGCTTTTGCCGAGCAGTGGGCCGGCTCTGATGGCTTTGTGACTGACGCTCGCTTGAGAGAATACGATTTTGGCCAGTGGGACGGGCACACGGCGGCCCACATTCACGCAACCGATCCGGCTGCACTGGGTCGCTTCTGGCAGGATCCCTGGCACTGTCCACCGCCACAGGCCGAATCACTGGCCGATTTTTTTGTTCGTCTTGAAGCTCTGGTGGATCAACTTCAGCAGGAACATTCCAGTGCCGTGCTGCTGATCTGTCACGGCGGTGTCATTCGTGCCTTGCACTGTATTCTCAACGGGCTTCCGGTCAGTGAAATGTTCAGTTTTCCGGTAGCGCATGGCAGTTTGCATCGGCTGCAAGATGCACGCCAATGAAAACTGGGTGGCAGGCGTTACTCTGTGCGCTGCAGTTTCTGACCCTGATTCCGGTGCGTTTGGCTGTACCGCCCGATGAGCGAACTCAGGCGCGGGCTCTGCTGTTTTACCCGCTGGTGGGCGGGTTGATCGGGCTGTGTTTGCTGCTGCTGGGTACTGTTTTGCAGGGGGTACCGACCGGGCTGAGCGCGGCACTGCTATTGCTGGTTTGGGCCGGGCTGACCGGAGGGCTGCATCTGGACGGGCTGGCTGACAGTGCCGATGGCTGGATGGGCGGACTGGGCAGCCGAGAGCGTACTCTTGAAATCATGAAAGATTCTCACCTGGGGGCCAGTGGAGCGCTGGTGCTGATACTGGTGTTACTGCTGAAGTGGAGTGCGCTCGCCGCTCTGTTAAGTACGGCCACGTTGTGGCCTCTGCTGCTGGCCCCTGTAGCGGGTCGTGGTGCTGCGCTGTTGCTGCTGGTCACCACCCCCTATGCCCGACCCGACGGTATCGCGTGTGAAATGCTGCCCCTGTTGCAGCGTCGGCATGCATTTTGGGTGTGTGCTGTCGTAATACTGCTGTCGGGCCTGTTCAGCCTGTGGTTGCCACTATACCTGTTGCTTGTCGGTGCGGGGCTGAGATGGCTGATGCTGCGCCGTCTGGGTGGCACCACCGGTGACACCGCCGGAGCCTCGATCGAGTTGATCGAAACCCTGTTGCTGGTGCTGGCCGTGATTATCCAGAGCGACACTGGTGGTTAATTAATGCTCTGGCGTATAGTCTTGTAGAGGTCCCCCAAGTAAGCAGGGAAGATGCAGTGAGAAAACCCTTGTCCACTCCGATGCTGCGGTACGTGATGCTGTTGGCTGTGACGCTGTCCAGCGCCTGTATGGCGACACCCGACAGAGTCGTGCGGGTAGGCGTGTATGAAAATGAACCCAAAATCATGCCGGCAGCTGATGGTCGGCCCAGTGGGCTGTTGGGCGACTTGCTGCAGGCAATAGCTGAACGTGAAGGTTGGCAACTGGAACCGGTACAGTGTGAATGGCAGCGTTGCCTGAGCTTGTTGTCACAGGGCGATATTGACCTGATGCCGGATGTGGCCAGCAGCCCGGCGCGGCAGGAGCTTTACGACTTTCATCAGGTACCGGCGTTGCACAGCTGGTCTCAGCTGTTCAGCCGGCCCGGCAGCAATATCCATTCGCCACTGGATCTGGATCGGAAGCGGGTCGCGATTCTGGCCGATGGTGTCCAGCATGAATACCTGCAGCAGTTGATGGACGGATTTGATATCAGTCCTCGCATCATGCCGGTGAGCACCCTGCAGGAAACGTTACAGGAGTTGCAGCAGGGCTATGTGGACCTGGCGGTCAGCAACCATCTGTACGGCAACTATCACGCAGCTGAATACGGCATCATCCCGACCTCTATCGTGTTTCAGCCCAGTCGGCTTTACTACGCGGCTCCACTCGGGAAAGGGTATGAGTTGCAGTCACGAATCGACTACTGGCTGCAACGTTGGCGTGATGATGCGAACTCCCCCTACTACAACTTGATGAAACGCTGGGGTGGCGAAACCCCAGCGGCACTGGTGCCTCCTGCTCTGGTGTGGGGACTGTCGGTTTCTGCCCTGCTGCTGTTGCTGGCGCTGGCCTTTGTCTGGCTGCTGCAGCGACAGGTACGGGCACGTACCCGTGCCCTTGAGGCAAACGAAGCGCACTTGAATGACATCCTGTCCAATATTCAGGCATTTATTTACCACAAGGGCAGGGACTACCGTTACGAGTATGTAAATGCTGCGCTGTGCAGTTTCCTGGGTCGCACTGAAGAGCAGTTAACCGGGGCCAGCGACGCCGATTTCTTCGACCAGGACACCTTGCAGGATATCCGCCAGGCCGATCGACAGGTGATTGAACAGGGCAAGCGAGTGGTGGTTGAGGAAGTGATCACGCCGGTCAACTCAACCGAGCCCCGTGTGCTGATGACGGTCAAAATGCCGCTGTGTGATGCCAAGGGAAGGGTGCGCGGGTTGTGTGGCGTATCCACCGATATCACTGAACAGCGCAAGCATCAGCAGCAGTTGCACCAGTTGTCTCATTTTGACCCGCTGACCGGGTTGCCCAACCGGCGCCAGCTGCAGGAGCGGCTCAAGGTGGCACTTATGGCGGCAGAGCCCAATGGTCAGGAAGGGGCGATCCTGTTTATCGACCTGGATAACTTCCGTGACCTGAACGATGATCAGGGCCATGAGGTGGGTGACCAGTTGTTGCAGGCTGTGGCGGCACGGCTGAATCAGTTGCCGCTGGAACATTTCATGCAGGCCCGTTTCGGCGGAGATGAATTCATTCTGCTGCTGGAAGGGCTCAGCCCCTTCCGTGATCGTGCTTTGATTCAGGTGGAACAGCATGTAAACACGACATTGCTGGCGCTGAGTGAACCCTTTGAGCTGAGTGATGGCAACACCCATACCGGAACCGCAAGTATCGGCGTGGCCATGTTCTCCGATGCGCCCGGTGATATTCGTGAACTGATCAAAAAGGCAGAGTTGGCCATGTATGCAGCCAAAAGCGCCGGGCGCAGCGGATTCAGCTTTTTCGATCCTTCCATGCAGGCGCAGGTGCGGCTCAGAGCCGAGCTGGAAGCCGGCCTGCGCCGCGGGCTGGAACAGGATGAATTCCGACTCTGGTATCAGCCCCAGTTCAACCTGGAGGGCAAATTGATCGGAATGGAAGCGCTGGTCCGCTGGCAGCATCCCGCGCAGGGCATGGTCTCGCCGGCCGATTTCATTCCGGTTGCCGAAACCAGCGGTTTGATTCTGCCACTCGGGCGTTGGATCCTGCGGACCGCCTGTGAACAGCTTGTCGCCTGGCAACAGCATCCTGTGCTTGCGAACGTTCGTATCGCCGTGAATATCAGTGCCCGTCAGATGCAGGATGAGGGGTTTGTCGCCGAAGTATGTTCGATTCTGGATCAAACCGGGGCCGATGCATGTGCGCTTGAGTTGGAGCTGACCGAAAGCATGCTGGTGCAGAGCATAGAGCAGACCATCGACAAAATGCAGGTACTTCGCCAGCGAGGCGTTCATTTCGCCCTTGATGATTTTGGCACCGGCTATTCCTCCATGAGTTATCTCAAGCGCCTGCCGCTGGATAAATTGAAAATTGATCAAAGCTTTGTGCGTGACCTGATGACGGATCCCAACGATGCCGCCATTATCCGTACCATTGTGGCGCTGGGCCAAAGCCTGGATCTGTCCGTTGTGGCAGAAGGGGTCGAAACGAATGAACAAAGACAGGCACTTGTGACGTCGGGTTGCCAGGGTTTTCAGGGCTACCTGTACAGCCGACCGGGCTCGGCACAGGAGCTGGAGCGCAGTATACATGGACAGAGGTAACCCGTTGCAGGATGCATTTTTCACACGTCTGTTTCATGGTGTGAGTGATGCGATTTATGTGATTGACCCCGACAGCTCATCGATACTTGCGGCCAATGAGGCGGGCTGTCGAGCGTTGGGCATGAGCCCAGAGGAGCTGATTGACCAGAGCGTACTGAGTCTGAATCAGGATGTGACCGGCCCCAACCAGTGGCGTGAAATATCGGCTGCCATTATCGCTGCGGGCAATTACACCTTCATGGGGCGGCATGTGCGCAAGGATGGCACCGATTTCCCGGTTGAGGTGGTCACAGACTATCTGGAATATAAGGGACGTGGCTATCTGGTCTCGGTGGCACGTGACCTGAGCGAGCACCACCGACATCGCGAACACCTGACGGATGATGAGCTGATTCGTGCGCTGTTGCTGAATGAGTCCAGTGACGGCCTGTGGGACTGGAACCTGCAGGACCATAGCCTCTTTCTGAGTCCGCAGTGGTTCCGCATGCTGGGCTATGGTCCGAACGAGATCAGCTCACCCACTCTGGATACATGGCGCAACTCAGTACATCAGGAAGACCTGGAGCGCGTTATCACGCTGCTGCAGGATCATCTGCAGGGCAAGTCGTCGCGCTATGAGGCCAAATACCGCCTGCGCAGCCGTGACGGACACTATCTCTGGGTACATGACCGAGGGATGGTGGCACAGCGCGATCTGGACGGTCGTCCGCAACGCATGATCGGCCTTGTGCTGGATATCACAGAGTCCGAGCATTATGCCGCCGAGCTGCTCGAGCGATCCCAGCGAGATGAGCTGACAGGGCTCTATAATCGGCGCACGGGGTATGAGCTGTTTGAACGTTTTCTGCGTGACTGCCGACGCGACAATCAGTCCCTGCAAGTGGTGATGCTCGACATCGACCACTTCAAGCCGCTCAATGACGATTATGGTCATCTGGAAGGTGATCGGGCCATTCGACATGTGGCCGATGAACTGCGCCGCAGCCTGCGCGCTGATGAGTGGCTGTTCCGCTGGGGAGGCGAAGAGTTTCTGCTGCTGTTCCCGGGGATGGATCGCAGCTCCGCTCACGGCATGATGCAACGCCTGCTGAAACACTTCAATGCCGTACCCTTTGTTACCCAAGGGGGGAAGTCGCTGGAACTGACCTTCAGCGCGGGCATCAGTGGTTTTCCGGAAAACGGTAACAGTATCCGTCAGCTGGTGGGGGCCGCAGACCGCGCCATGTATCGTGCCAAATCATCCGGGCGAAACCGGGTAGAAGGATAGGCTGAGAGTCTTGATCCGAAAACGGCAGGCTTACATCTACTGGTCATCATAATGAATGATCGACAACAGCTGGATCGGAACTTCCAGCAACTCTTCAGGCCCGTGGGGAATCTCTGCATCGAATGAAAGCGCATCCCCGGGCTCCATGTCGTACAGATGGTTGCCGTGCCGGTAGCGAATCTGTCCCTGCAGCAGGTAGATGAACTCCTGACCGGGGTGAGAAAAGGTCGGGAACACCTCGCTGGCATCATCCATGGTGATCAGAAACGGCTCGTAGCTTTTCTTCTTGCCGCGGTGGTAGCTGAGCAGCTGGTAAGTATGGCCCTTCTCGGTCCCGCGGCGCACCACCTCCATCCCTTCACCTGCCTTGGGGAAGCTGCGAATAAGTCTACTGCATGGGATAATGCCCGCTGCACACGATTGAGGACGCAGAGATGGATCAGCAACTTACATTCGCGGACAGCGAGTTCAGCAACAAGCGCCGTCAGACCCGTAAGGAAAAGTTCCTTGGCCGAATGGACAAGCTGATCCCGTGGGTGCGTCTCGAAGCCGTGATCGAGCCCTACTATCCCAAAGCCGGTAATGGCCGCCGGCCATATCCTTTATCCACCATGCTTCGTATTCACTGCATGCAGCAGTGGTATAACCTCAGTGATCCAGCCATGGAAGACGCGTTGTATGAGATTGCGTCCATGCGACTGTTTGCTCGATTGTCACTGGATAAGGCCATCCCGGATCACACCACTATCCTGAACTTCCGTCATCTTTTGGAGCGCCACGGTCTGGCTCGACAGATTTTTGAAGAGGTAAACCAATGGCTGTCTGAAGCCGGAGTCCTATTGAAAGAGGGCTCACTGGTCGATGCCACCATTATCGAAGCTCCCAGCTCCACCAAGAACAAAACGGGCGAACGCGATCCCGAGATGCACCAGACCAAAAAAGGGAATCAATGGCACTTCGGGAGTGCGACCTGAAAGTCGCCTGTATTTCTGTTTTGCAGGGGGAAACTCCTGATGAAACCGGTTGTTTCACCAACCGTTCCCTACCCGAACGTGCGGAGCTGGTAACGGCACTGTGCGAAGCTTCGGGGACAACGTAGCCACCGATTCAGTCGGTATGTCAAACCGTGAGGCAAGACATAATCTGCCAGCATCGAGGTGGGAAGGCGCTAGGGACGAGCGGCTACGGCCAACATACGTGAATCTCTTATAAACGTCGTCATGCCAGACAAGCCAAAGATGCTGACAGGCTTGAACCAAAAGGTGTGCGGATAGGCACGAGCTCTTACCGATAGCTCGTCGTGAACACGATGCCGCCGGCGAAATTGAGAGGTCCGACCCGCTCTGAAATACAGGTGGAACAGGGTAAGCCCGTAGCGCTGCCGTAATCGGCAGGTGAACCGCGAGGAACACTGTCGGTGCTGCGGGTAAAGGAATGTGGAAAAAGCGAAGGTCTCTCTGTAATCGAGGGAATACGGGTTGAAATATCATCCGGCGCGAAAGCGAGCTGACTTCCACGAGGTCTTTCATGGCGAGATAACTTGAATAATCGTTTAACGAGGGAAAGCAGATGACGGTATCGACAATCAGCGTGAAAACGTTCAGGTCTGATACTGGTGCACCTTCGCTCACCGACAAGGTTTGGCTCCGGGCGAACTGGCACCAGATCGAGGAGGATGTGAAGCGACTCCAAGTGCGTATCGCTAAGGCAACACTAGAAGGCAGATGGGGCAAGGTTAAAGCCTTGCAGCGCCTGCTGACTCGTTCCTATTGCAGCAAAATGCTTGCTGTAAAACGAGTGACGGAAAATCGAGGTAAACGAACACCGGGGGTCGACGGCAAAATCTGGTCGACACCCGCCGCCAAACTAAAAGGAGCACAGGCGTTGAAGCATCGCGGCTACCGTCCGCAACCGCTGAGACGTATCTACATACCTAAGAGCAACGGAAAGAAACGTCCGCTTGGGATACCAACAATGCGGGACAGAGCAATGCAGGCCTTGTGGAAGCTTGCTTTAGAACCGGTTGCAGAGACCCTTGCAGACCCGAACTCCTATGGATTCAGGCCAAACCGCTCAACAGCAGACGCCGTAGCACATTGTTTCAATGCGCTTGCTAAACACACCTCCGCCCAATGGGTGTTGGAGGCTGATATTCGAGGCTGTTTCGATAATATCAGTCATGATTGGTTAGTCAGAAACATTGCTATGGACAAAGTCATTCTGCGCAAATGGCTTGAAGCGGGGTATGTAGAGGAAGGAACCTTCTTCGCAACCGAAGCTGGTACGCCACAAGGCGGCATCATCTCCCCGGTATTAGCGAACTTGACGCTGGATGGCTTAGAACAGGTGATCAATCTGAGCGTGGCTTCAACGGACCGCACTCGACGACCGTTCAAAGTTCACGTCGTGAGGTATGCAGATGACTTCATCGTGACAGGTGTCTCCAAAGACCTTCTGCAACACCGGGTACGCCCCGCAATCGAAGCATTCCTGGCAGAGCGAGGTCTTGAACTCTCAAACGAGAAGACCCAAATCACGCATATCTCAGAAGGTTTTGACTTCCTGGGTCAAAATGTCCGTAAATATTCGGGTAAGCTGCTCATCACACCGGCCCGCAAAAGCGTGAAAGCGCTCATGGATAGAGTCCGGCAAGTGGTGAATGGCAATAAGGCAGCGACACAGGCGAATCTGATTCTAACCCTCAACCCCATTATCCGGGGATGGGCGATGTATCACCGCCACGTTGTGTCAAAGGCCCGATATGCATGGGTTGACCATCAGGTTTGGCGGGTTCTATGGCGATGGGCTGTACGCCGGCACGCCATGAAGGGTGCGAAGTGGATTAAGCAAAAATATTTCCACATCGAGGGGGCAAACCACTGGGTGTTTGCATCAGATGAGAAGGTTAATGGCATCAGCCAACGATTGCGGCTCTTTTCAGCCGCGTCCGTTCCTATCGTTCGTCACATCAAAATACGCAGCGCCGTAAACCCCTTTGACCCGGCGTGGGCCGTTTACCTAGAGCGCCGCCAACGATCGTTCCGTAGTGATGCTCGGTTTTACTAATAGCTGTTGAAAGGCTTGAGCCGTATGAGGGGTGACTCTCACGTACGGTTCTTAGGGGAGGATGGTGTGGTAACACACTGTCCTTACCCGACTGAAGGCTCACATCGGGGTTGATGCCCGCACCGGCATCACGCACAGTTTCACGACAACTGCGGCCAATGAGCACGACCTTAATCAGGCTGATCAACTGCTACACGGTGAAGAAGCATTCATCTTTGCTGATGCGGGTTACAGGGGCGCCGAAAAGCGAGACGAGCTGAAAGATGTCAGTGCGGACTGGTACATCGCAGAACAGCCAGGGAAGCTGAAGACACTGAAAAAACACCCTCGGATCAATAAGGTCAGAATCCGCACCGAGTATCTGAAAGCCAGTATCCGTGCGAAAGTTGAGCATCCGTTCCGGATCATCAAGTGCCAGTTTGGTTTTGTAAAAGCCCGCTACCGTGGCCTGAAGAAAAACGACAGCAAGCTGGCCATGCTGTTCGCACTGGCCAATGTTGTGCGGGTGGACCAGATGCTGAGGGCACAGGGTTAATCCGTCTGCACTGCCTGAAAAGGTGGTTGCAGCTGGTTAAAAAGGGTTAAAAGTATTGAATTTCCGCCGCTGAGGCAGTGATAACGACATTTCAGAGCCTTGGATCGGACTTATTCGTAGCTTCCCCAGAACGGCAGCTCGGTTATCAGCCTGAATGCCGAAGGGCGCGACTTTTTTGCCGTGGGCTTTGAGCATGTGAAGGGGGCCGAGCCCGATGTCGGGCAGAGTCTGCCCCACTGGTTCGAGAAGCTGGGGGCGGTGACGGCCAGACTACATCAGCACAGCCGAGACTGGCAGCCGCCGGATTGGTTCGTGCGCAAGCGCTGGAATCTGGACACCATGATCGCCCCTGACGGCCTGTGGGGCGACTGGCGTGATGCCCCGGGGCTGACGTCGGGTGATGAAGCCCTGATTAATCAAGCGATCGGGCACATTGAGCAGGCAATTATGGACTATGGGCAGAGCGCTGATCGCTATGGGCTGGTGCATGCGGATCTGCGTCTGGCCAACCTGCTGGTGGACGGAGACCGACTGTCGATCATTGACTTCGATGACAGCGGCTTCTGCTGGTATGCCTATGACTTTGCAGCCGCGATCAGCTTCTACGAGCTGGACTCGATCATCCCGCAGCTGCGCAAGGCCTGGGTACAGGGTTATCGCTCGATCGCCGAATTTACCGCGGCGGATGACGCGATGCTGGACACCTTCGTCATGATCCGGCGCATCATGCTCAGTGCCTGGCTGGCCTCGCATGCCGACAGCGAGGCGGCACAGGGCTTGATTGATGGTTACATCGAAGGGACAGCCCAGCTGGCCCGGCAGTATCTACAGAATAATGGCTGAAGCGAGGAGACATTACCGTGAGCGATATCCGTGGAATTCTGGATCAGAATGCGTTCAGTTTCGACCGTCTTCAGCAGGCCGATGAGCGAATCGGGGCGTTGGTGCGCAAGCGTCTGGAAACCGTTGGCCCCACCTCAATGCTGTTCTATGAGGAACCCTTGCACATTGTTCGGGGCGAAGGGGTCTGGCTGTTTGACGATCAGGGGCAGCGCTATCTGGATGTGTACAACAATGTACCCTCTGTTGGGCATTGTCACCCAAGAGTGGTGCAGGCGGTGGCCGAGCAGATGGGCACGCTGAATGTACACACCCGTTATCTGCATGAAGGCCTACACCGATATGCAGAGCGTCTGCTGGCCACGCTGCCACCACCTTTGAACCGTCTGGTGATGATGTGTACCGGCAGTGAAGGCAACGATATGGCCCTGCGTCTGGCACGTCAGTGGACCGGGCATCAGGGCATCATCGTTACCGAGGCGGCCTACCACGGCAACACCTCAGCCGTGACCGAGGTGTCGCCCTCATCCTTCAAGAAAGGCTCGCTGCCCGAGCATGTACATATCATCCCGATTTCGCAGATGCCTGAGCAGGCCGACCCTTCCGGCTGGTTTGCCGATCAGGTGCGTGCTGGTGTGGCGCGTCTGGATGCGCTGGGGTACGGCTGTGCCGCGCTGCTGGTGGATTCGATCTTCTCCAGCGACGGCATCTTTGCTGACCCGCCCGGCTTCCTCAAGCCGGCGGTGGAATGGCTCCAGGCCAAGGGCATGCTGTTGATTGCCGATGAGGTACAACCCGGTTTCGGTCGCACCGGCCATAGCATGTGGGGCTTTGAACGTCATCAGATTACGCCGGACGTGGTCACCATGGGCAAACCGATGGGGAACGGCTTCCCGATGGCAGGGCTGGCAGCGCGGGAAGAGCTGTTGGCTGCCCTCAATGAGGATGTGGGCTACTTCAACACTTTCGGCGGCTCGACCGTTGCGGTGGCTGCCGGTATGGCGGTGCTGGATGTACTGGCAGAGGAAGCACTGATCGCCAATGCCCGTCAGCAGGGTGATTACCTGAAGCAGCAGCTTGAGGGACTGCAGTCTACCTTTGATGAGGTGGCTGCGGTGCGGGGTGCGGGTCTGTTCATCGGCCTTGACCTGTGCAACCCGGCCCGGGATGGCGCGCCGGATGCGGCCCGGACCACGGCGGTCATCAATGCCCTCAAGCGTAACGGTGTGTTGATCGGTGCCGCAGGCAAGACCGGTAGCACGCTGAAAATCCGTCCGCCGCTCTGTATTGCACGGGCTGAAGCGGACCTGTTTCTGGATCGGCTTGAACAGTCGATCAGGGCAACGGCGGGGTAAATAGCATGAACTATCACGTCGATATTGGCCAGACTCGATACTGTTTCCTGGACCTGAAAACCCTGATGGCAAAGGCGACGCCGCTGCGCTCCGGCGATTGCCTGGCGGGCATCGCGGCGGAGAACGCCACCGAGCGGGTGGCGGCGCAGCGCTGCCTGGCCGAGGTGCCGCTGAAACAGTTCCTGCACGAGGCGCTGATCCCCTATGAACAGGATGAAGTCACCCGGCTGATTTTCGATACGCATGATGCTGCCGCCTTCACGCCGGTGGCGCATCTGACGGTGGGCGACTTCCGTGACTGGCTGTTGTCCGATCATGCCAGCCGCGAGAGCCTGAGCGCACTTGCGCCGGGGCTGACGCCGGAGATGGTGGCCGCCGTGTCCAAGATCATGCGAATACAGGACCTGATTCTGGTAGCGCAGAAAACTGAAGTGGTCACCCGCTTTCGCAACACCATCGGTCTGAGCGGCAGGATGTCCACGCGGCTGCAGCCCAACCACCCCACCGATGACCCGGCCGGCGTTGCCGCCAGCGTGCTGGATGGCCTGCTCTATGCCAATGGCGATGCGGTGATCGGCATCAACCCGGCCACCGACAACTACCATGCAGTGACCCGGCTGATGCACTTGCTCGACGACGTGATCCAGCGCTACGAAATTCCGACCCAGTCCTGCGTGCTGACCCATGTCACCACCCACCTGGAGGCGATCAATCGGGGCGCGCCGGTGGATCTGGTATTCCAGTCGATCGCCGGTACTCAGGCGGCCAACGACAGTTTCGGCATCAACCTGTCGATTCTGGACGAGGCGCACAAGGCGGCGCTGGAGCTGGGGCGTGGTACGGTGGGCCAGAACGTCATGTACTTCGAGACCGGTCAGGGCAGCGCGCTGTCGGCCAACGCACATCACGGCGTCGATCAGCAAACCTGCGAGACCCGCGCCTATGCCGTGGCACGCCGTTTCGATCCGTTGCTGGTGAATACCGTGGTCGGCTTTATCGGCCCCGAGTACCTGTACGACGGCAAGCAGATCATCCGTGCCGGGCTGGAGGACCACTTCTGCGGCAAGCTGCTGGGCCTGCCGATGGGCTGTGATATCTGCTACACCAACCACGCCGAAGCGGATCAGGATGACATGGACATGCTGCTGACCCAGCTGGGCGTGGCCGGGATCAACTTCATCATGGGCATTCCCGGTTCCGATGACATCATGCTCAACTATCAGACCACCTCGTTTCACGACGCCCTCTACGTGCGTGAGGTACTGAACAAGCCGCCGGCACCTGAGTTTGCCGCTTGGCTGGAGAAGATGGGTATTTTCGGTAAGGACAATCGGCTGGCCAGTGGTTCGACGCTGCCGCCGCCCTTTGCCCATCTTCAGGACAGGTTGTAAGGAGGCCTGATTGTGGAAAAGAATCCTGTGGATAAACATCAGATCGTAACGTCCAACAGCTGGGCCAGCCTGCGCCGCCATACCGATGCCCGCATCGGACTCGGCCGTAGCGGCATCAGCCAGCCGACGGCGCCTCAGCTTGAATTCCAGCAGGCGCATGCCCGTGCACGGGATGCCGTGCATATACCGCTGGATGTGAAGCAGCTGCAGTCTGAATTGGCACAGGTCGGGCTGCAGAGCCTGTTGCTGCACAGTCAAGCGGAGGATCGCGCAACCTACCTGCAACGGCCGGACAAGGGACGACGGCTGGATGCCGACTCGGCGGCATTGCTGAAACAGCTGAGCGAACAGCAACCCGCCAGTGACGCGACCATCGTGATCGCCGACGGTCTTTCGTCCACGGCGGTACAGCGCCATGCAGCGCGGGTCGCGGCCGAGGTGGACCAGCGTCTGGCGGCTGAAGGGCTGACCCGATCACCGGTCTGTATCGTGCAGCAGGGCAGAGTCGCAGTGGGAGACGAAGTGGGCGAGTTGCTGGACAGTCGAGTAGTGATTCTGCTGGTGGGTGAGCGACCGGGGCTCAGCTCGCCGGACAGTCTGGGCATCTACTACACCTACAACCCACGCGTCGGTTTGACCGATGCCGCACGCAACTGCATTTCCAATATCCGTCCGGCCGGTATCTCGCCGCAGGATGCGGCCGAACGCCTGCTTTGGCTGGTCAGGGAGTCCCTGCGGCGCAAACTCTCAGGTGTCGAGCTGAAAGACGAATCCGGTGACGCCGAGGCCCTGGAAGGGGAAGGCCAGCGCAATTTTCTGCTGGAGTAATTTGGAACAGCAGGCCGCTCCTGTGCCCGAACAATTGCGACGCTACACCCTGCAGCTCTGTGGCGTAGCGCCCGTTGAACACAGTCTTTTCGGCTCGCTTATTCTCTCCAGCAAAGCAGAGCGCGAGAGCTGGGCTGCGACAGTCAGAGAGCTGGGTCATCGTGAGTCCAGTGAAACGCTTGCGATCGAGTGTGCCTGATCGCGGGTATCTGTCGTCAGAAGTACGGCTTGAACACCATTAATCCGACTACGATGACCATGGCTAAAAAGGCGGGCACCCCCAGCCAGAACCAGTAGCGGCTGTAGCGATGGTAGCTGTCCGGCAGCGGCGCATTATCCGCAGCCGCCTGCCGGGACAGCGCTTTCATCCTCAGCTGCAACCACACCACAGGCAACCAGCACAGGCCCGCCAGCAGGTAGAGGGCGAAGGTAAGCATCACCCAGGGGGTGGTGATCGGCAGGCCTATAACCCACAACATCGCCACACCGGTAAGTGGCTGAATCAGAATGGTCGGGGTGGTGAACAACCAGTCGGCCAGCACCACCAACCGGTCGGTTTCGGCAATGGCGGGAACCTGTCCGCTGCGGTAGCTCATGTACTTGTAAAAAGCGCTGCCCAGACCGGTGCCGAACAGCAGAAAAGCGCTGAGTATATGGGCGGATTTCAGGATCAAATAGATACTCATTGTGCGTCTCCTTCGCGAACATACAGCATCAGACTGGCGGCAATCAGTGGCAGGTTTTTACTGATTGGACCGAAAGGGTGGAGCCAGAATTCGGGCAGGCAAAAGGTGAGAATCAGGCTATAGCCCAGCATCATGGCGATCTGGGTCAGCAGAACGAGCCGAAGCCGATAATTCAGAAGCAGCGCCAATCCCAGCAGCGTATCCAGTAGCGCAGCAGTGTAGAGGGCGATGGGCAAGGCGACACCTGACAAGCCTACTGCCGCAAGCATCTGATAGCTCTCATCCACTGGGTACCAAAGGGCCGAGGTCAGCCCTGTCCAGATCCACATGAAGGCCAGGCTCAAGCGCAGTAATGGCCAGAGGAAGAATAACCCGGCCTGCTGGCGCTCGGCACGACTGGCTGGCATCTGTTCGATACTGTGCTCGAATGGCTGAGGCGTAAATCCAAATGCCTGCTTAAAGGGTTCGACCGGCGCAGCATTACCTCGTTGTAGCATCTGCAAACTCTCAGCATCCACCGGCAGGCGGCTGAAGGGTGCGCACACACGAGCACCTGACTGGGCGAGGGCTAAGGGTACTCGTATCGATGGAGCGGTGGCTTTACCCAGCCACTCTCGCCAGCCGTTGAGCCAATTCTGGAAGCTCAGGGCTGAGGGGCCGACACAGTCGATCCGTTGCCGAGAGGGCGACTCGCTTGTCAGAGCGGTCAGCACCGCTTTGACCAGATCATCGATATGAATCGGCTGCACTGGCTGTTGGCCGTCACCGATCAACGGCGTGAGCGGCAGTGCGGCAAGGCCGGCAAAGAGCTCACTGCTGGCAGAGCCGGGTCCGTACACCAGAGAAGGGCGAAGGATCAGCCAGTCCAGCGGCTGCTGGGCGAGATAATCATCGGCTTCCCGCTTGCTCAGGTGGTAGGCGGTTTCAGCCTGCTCATCAGCGCCCAGTGCTGAAATCTGGATTACACGGGTGATACCCTTTTGAACACAGGCATTGAACAAGGCCTTGGGAGCCTGCGTATGCAGGGCGTTAAAATGTTGGCCCAAACCTTCCAGAATAATGCCCACCGCATTAATGACAGCATCCAGGTCGCTCAGACGGGAAAGCCAGTCCTCGGGACTCAGGTCGTGTGAGAAATCACAGGGGAAAAAGTCCAGGCAGGGCAGGTCAGGGGGCTGACGGGAGCAGGCGACCACTTCATGTCCCTCTGCCAACAATGCGCGGTGCAGGTGTTGGCCAATAAAGCCGGTGGCGCCGGCCAGCAGTACACGCATGAGGTACCTCCAGTGCAGATCCGTTGCGTAGTGGTTTTTGTTATTTCTGTCAAAACAGAAATAAACGGGTAAATTTTTTTACTTGCCCATCAGGCTCTGTACACGGGCACCCAGTTTCATCAGCTTGATCAGCGTATTGCGGTCGACCGATTTCATCTGGCCATACCACTTGATCAGCTGCTCCAGAAAATCAAGGGTGTCATCAATACGGGCCTGTACCTCGGCGGGTGTTTGGCTGTCTTCCTTGCCTTCAACCGAGCAGCTGCGCAGGGTGGTCAGCGTTGGGTCCAGCTCGCGTTGCTTGCGGCCTTCCATGATGGTCATGAAGATATCCCACACATCCTGCTGAGAGGCGAAATAGTCGCGTCGGTCGCCCAACTTCTGGGAGGTATGAACCAGTCCCCAGGACTGCAGCTCTCGCAGGCTGGTACTCACATTCGAGCGTGCCACGCCCAGCGTTTCGGTAATGGTTTCAGCTGTCAGGGGTTCGCCAGCCAAATAGAGCAGCGCATGAATCTGTGCCACGGTACGGTTCACCCCCCAGCGAGAGCCCATCTCTCCCCAGTGAAGAATAAAGGTTTGCATGGTCGGACTGAGCTGCATGATGGTGCCTTTCATTTATTTCTGTCATTACAGAAATTAGTGCAAACATCCAAAATCGTCAACATCGGTTATGCACAATCGCATGAAAGTGTCCAAAATAGGTGGACAGCAAGACTGATTACTGGCATTAATTAGACAGTCGTCTAATTATGGCCGCCCGGCCGAAATGCTCAATCCGCAGGAGGATCTATGTTCAAAGCGATCGTACTCGACAAGGCAGAAGACCAGCAGACCGTTGCCTTCAAGGAACTGGATGATGCCCAGTTGCCCGAGGGTGACGTGACCGTGCGGGTGGCGTATTCCACCATGAACTACAAGGACGCGCTGGCGTTGACCGGCAGTGCACCGATCGCCAAGAGTTATCCCATGGTGCCGGGCATCGACTTTGCCGGCGTGGTCGAATCGTCTGACAACCCGGATTTCAAGCCGGGCGATCAGGTGGTCCTGAACGGCTGGGGCGTGGGTGAGAAGCACTGGGGCGGTCTGGCCGAGAAGGTCCGTGTACCGGGCGACTGGCTGATCCCGCTGCAGGCGCCGTTTACCGAGCGTCAGGCGATGGGGCTGGGGACTGCCGGATACACGGCGATGCTCTGTGTGCTGGCGCTGGAGAAACAGGGCGTGAAACCTGAAGACGGCCCGATTCTGGTCACCGGTGCCGCTGGCGGCGTCGGCAGTGTGGCCGTGGCGGTTCTGGCCAAGCTGGGTTACGACGTGGCGGCCATGACCGGTCGCCCGGAAGAAACTGACTTCCTCAAAATGCTGGGAGCATCCAGCATCGTAGACCGTGCCGAGTACAGCGAGAAAGGCCGTCCGCTGGCGAAAGAGCAGTGGGCCGGTGCCATCGACGTGGCCGGTGGCCAGGTGCTGGCCAACGTCTGTGCTGCGATGAAATACCGTGGTGTGGTGGCGGCCTGTGGACTGGCGGCCGGTATGGGCTTCCCGGCCACAGTGGCGCCGTTCATTCTGCGTGGCGTGACGCTGGTCGGTGTTGACAGCGTGATGGCTCCCAAGGCCGAACGTCTGGAAGCCTGGCAGCGTTTGGCAAAGGACCTGGATATCAACAAGCTGGAAAGCCTGATCACCGACGTGCCGTTCGAGCAGGTGATTGATCAGGCCGCGCTGATGATGAAGGGCCAGATCCGTGGCCGTATCGTGGTGCCGGTTGCCGGCGAATAATGATCAGGGATGAGAGTCCCGACAATTGAGTCCCGACAATCAGGAGAGTCGTAATGAGTGAAGTGAAACAACAGGCGATCAGCCGTTTCCCGGTGCCGGAGCTGTCCGATATGCCGGAAGATATCCGTGAGCGGATTCTGGCGGTGCAGGAAAAGGCCGGTTTTGTTCCTAACGTGTTTCTGGTGTTGGCACATCGGCCGGAGGAGTTTCGTGCCTTCTTTGCCTACCATGATGCCTTGATGGAAAAGCCGGGCAATTTGACGATTGCCGAGCGTGAAATGATCGTTGTGGCGACCAGCAACCTGAACCAGTGCCAGTACTGCGTGGTGGCCCACGGGGCCATCCTGCGCATCCGGGCCAAGGACCCGCTGATTGCCGATCAGGTGGCGGTCAACTATCGCAAGGCTGATATCACCGAACGTCAGAAGGCGATGCTGGATTTCGCCGTCAAGGTGTCGATGCAGGCTTACGCGGTGGGTGAAGAGGACTTTGCGGCTCTCAAGGCGCAGGGTTTTGACGAGGACGATATCTGGGATATCGCGGCGATATCATCCTTCTTCGGCCTGTCGAACCGTATGGCCAACGTGACCAGCATGCGCCCGAATGCCGAGTTCTACAACCTCGGTCGCCAGCCGCGCTGAGTTGATTCACCAGGGGCAGGATGCGCCTGGTGATCTTCATTTTTGGTGGATATGTCAGTCGCTGCGAGCATTGCTGGATGAGTCCGGGGACAGATCGCGATCTATAAAGCCAGTTGCTTCAGTCATCGCCTGCTGACATTGAGGAGATCAATCAGGCCTGTGAATTGACAGGGCGATCCCGTGTTAAGATGCTCGGCCAGAATGTGACCATCAATGACTCAGGGAAGGGCTATGTCGCAACAGGCGGACTATCTCGCGTTAAGCAAGGGTGCTCGAATGCACCTGAAGCGAACGTCTGACAACCAGTTCTATTTCAGAACCTCAGGCCAAGTGAAATGGATTATCTGGGGTGTTATTGCGCTGGTCTGTTTGCTGGGATCCTTGCTGATGTCAGTCGTGCTTGATGGCATCGAGCAGGTTTTCTACATCGGCACTTCTGTTTTTCTCATCTTCTTTACGGCTCTTGCGTTGGGTGTACGACGACACCTGGTGCTGGACGCTGCTGGTCGTGCGATACAACTTGAAAAGTCCTGGTGGGGACTCGGCAGATCCGTGCAGTCGCAAGGGACGCTGGCAAACCAGCGTGCGGTGGTTGCGCCCATAGCGGAACTCTCGGAAGGCTGCCTGCTTGAGATTGCCGGTCAAAAATACACCATTGGCAGCCTCGACGAGACGCGTCAGCTGGCAAGATTCATTCACCAGTATTTCGCTGTGCCCGCGTTTGATCGCGTGTCCCAGTGGCCTGAAGAAATTGAACTTCAAAGCCAACGGGAAACGAGCTCACTTAACGATGCAGATCCTGAAAAGGTCGCTCACGGCTCCAAATCTCACTTGGCTGACAGCAGAGCTGAGTACGAATCCAATGCCTCCATCACGGACGCCCAGATGAAATACGCTTCTGTTTGGGATCAGCGGATATTTCTCAAGCTGGCACTACCTTTCCCGGTCTTTCTTGTGTTGGGTGTGATATTGAGCCTGCTTGTGAACAAGGGAGGGGGCTAGGATGAGTGCCTGGACGTCGTCGTCACCTAATATCGGTAAGCTTGTTCTGACGCGCAAACTCCGGATTGTCGCGATTCCATTCATGCTGGCGGCACTGCTGATGGTGTACCTGGGCCTCTCCAGTGAGTTTCCGGTTATCCTGAGCTGGGCCCTGTTAGCGACTTTGGCCTTGCATGGCTTATGTGTGCGTCACTACCTGTTGATCGACAAGAACAAGGGGACGTTGACGCATCATCTCAGTAGCCTGTATCCCATTGCGCGGTCAGAGTTGCCGCTGGATCGGATTGCGGGTTTTTGTGTGACTAAAACTTTTCTCGAGCGACATGGTTTCAGCTTGGTTGTGATCATGGACGATGGACAACGGGTCATCCTGATGCGCAAAAGAGCGCTCAGCGAAATGGAAGAGCATGGCCAGTCTCTCGCAAAATTCTGTCAGCGGCCCTTCAAAGTGGAACTGAGTCAGTGACGGCTTAATCGGCACCGGGCTGCAGCAGCTGGAAAAAGCCGCTGGCAAAGCGCTGCAAGGGGGCGGGTGACGCCTCCAGCTTGGCTCTGAGTACTGCGCCTTCCCAACCGATCCAGAACCACTCGGCCAGCTGGTCGCAGTTCTGAGCGGTCGATAGCTCGCCACATGCCTGAGCCGCTCTCAGGCAGTCCGCTGTTCTCTGTTGCCAGTCCTCGAACACCGCTTTCAGTTGTCCCCGGAAGGACTCCGGCAGCAGGCTCATTTCCTGGCCCAGGTTGCCGATCAGGCAGCCGCGTCGGAACTGGTGGCGTGTCATGCCCTCGCTGGCATCCTGCACGAAGTTGCGGATGCGTTGCAGCGGTGCAAAGGCGTCATCCAGCAGAAAGCGGTCCAGCTTGCGGGCAAAATATTGACCGTAGGCGCCAATCAGCTCCTGGCCGAACTCTTCCTTGCTCTTGAAGTAGTGGTAGAAGGACCCCTTGGGGACATCGACAGAACGCAGGATCTCGTCGATACCGACGGAGCTGTAGCCCTTCTCGGTCAGCATGGCGAGCCCCGACTGGACCAGTGCCTGGCGCACTTCGGAGTAGGGGCGGGCGCTGTTCTTGGGTGGCCGGCCGCGGCGGCGTGCCGGGCGTTCGGGTGTTGTCAAATTCATGTGGGCTCGTTCTGTAACGGATGCACGAATTATCGGAATAATTAGACCAAGTGTCTAGTTTTGGCTGGAGGGACCTGTGTATAACCTGGTGCTCAGTCTTGCAGGGTGTGCGTTTCATCCAAAGACATCCGTGCATAACTCCTTAATCCGTGTCTGGTATGCTGCCTGTTAACACTTTCACCCTGCTGTCCGGGAGCTTCGCCAGTATGCACGACCATTCACTGCGTGACAAAATCGTTGCTGAAGTCCATGCGCGCCCGTTTCATAAACTCAGCGGCCCACTGGCGCTGTGTCACCAGGCAATTCTGTACGAGGGTGTGGCAGAGGAAGCGGTGAACCGCAGTGTGCGACAGCTGGCCAGCCTGAAAGGCCTGCCGCTGCCGCAGAACAGCGAAGGCTTTTTCTTCACGCGGAATGACCGCTGGGCGTTGCGCTTTGAACCGCATGGCGAATTTTACAGTCTGACCCTCTATGCGCTGGCAACCACAGAACCTCCTGCCTTCACCGATGAGGAACGCGAACAGCTGCCGGGAGCCTATCTCTGTGGTGTGGAGGTGATCTGCCAACCCGATGTGGGAACTGATCCGGAGCCGTTGCTGGAGCAGCACTTCAACGATCACCAGGTGTCCGGTTCCTCGGTGATGGGGGCGGCGGGGCAGGTGTTCACTGACTTCCGTGAACGTTCCGACAGTCGCATGAGTCGTGTGCTGGTGCTGCAGCAGCCTAAGATGATCGACTACCGCTGTGGGCGGCTGTTGCAGCGCATTTGTGAAATCGACACCTACCGGCATATGGCTTTGCTGGGGCTGCCCTTGAGCAATGAGGTGATGCCCGAGGTGACCGCGCTGGATCAGGCACTGGCGGAAACCGTGGCCTCGATTGCCGAAGCACGCCGTGAACCGGCAGAGCTGATACACCAGCTGATGCAGCAGGCGGCGCGGGTGGAGGATCTATCCGCCCGCAGTGCCAACCGTCTGGCGGCTTCAGAGGCCTATTTTGCCCTGATGTACAGTCGCATCGAAGAGCTGCGCGAGGAACGGCTGGAGGGGATTCAGACCATCGAGCAGTTCATGGATCGGCGGCTGGACCCGGCCCGGCGTACCTGCAAGGCAACCGGTGAACGTATTGAACGGCTGTCGAAGCGGATCGCCCGTTCCACCGACCTGGTCCGCTCTCAGGTGGATCTCTCCATCGAGGGGCAGAACAAGGACCTGCTGGAAGGGCTGAACAAGCGTGCCCGTCGTCAGATCCGCATGCAGGCCAAACTGGAAAGCTTCACCGTCATCGTGGTGACCTACTACGCCTTTGACCTGATCGACCGTACGCTGAGGAACATCCTCGGGGATACCGAACTGGAACGCCAGCTGTCGCTGGGGCTGAGCCTGCTGGTGCCGTTGTTGGCAGTGGGACTGTTCTGGTATTTGCGTCGCCTGCTCAAGGGCTACGACGAGGAGTGAGGTACCTGCCGGGTCTCTCGGTCGAGAGGGACCCGGCAGGTACCGACTAGCGACGTGGGGGCTGGCGCAACAGGAAGATCAGTATCGGCAGCAGTCCCGCGCCGCAGGCCAGTGCCGGCAGCAGATCCTGTTCCGAGCTGGCCAGCAGAGTGGTGGCGAAGCCGGCGGCGGACACCAGGCCGATGATGATCGGCCAACCAAAGATTCGCCAGATCATGCCGTTTGTTCCTCAAGTGATTGTAGATCGCTTGTGACTTTGGAGCGGCCAGTACCGCGTTTGAGCCAGAGATAGAGGCCGGAAATCAGCACGGCGATCAGGACCAGATCAAGCAGAGCCCAGATCACTTTCAGCGTCATCCCGCCGTAATCGCCAAAGTGTAGCGGCCCCGACAGGGCCAAAGTTTTGGCGTACCAGGGCATCTCGCGGCGCCCTTCAACTTCGCCGGTACGGGCGTTGACCAGTACTGGCAAGATGATGTGTTCGGTCACCGGCGTGCGCCCGTGCAGAAACACGGCGAAATGCCCGGGCGTGGAATAGCGTGCGCCGGGAAACGCGATGAACTGGGGTTCCATATCCGGTGCCAGCGTCAGGGCGCTGGCCACGGCCTCATCCACCGAGGCCCAGTGCTCGATGCTTTCGACGGATTGATGCTGCTTGATCAGGTCATCCAGTTCGGCGTTGCGCCAGCCATCGATTATCGGTTCCTCCAGAGTGTTCACCACCCCGGTCAGACCGACCAACAGTGCCCAGACAATCGTCACCACGCCCAGCAGGTTGTGATAGTCCAGCCAGAACAGTCGGCGGGACTTTTCACGTCGCAGGGTCCCGAACGGAATCTTGCGCATGAACGGCGCGTAGAGCACGATGCCCGAGACCGTGGCGACTGCAAACAGCAGGCCCATAAATCCCAGAAACAGCATGCCCGGCAGCCCCAGGAACATGTCTGTATGCAGTTGCAACAGGAAGTGCATCACTGCCGAGCTGGCATCTTCCGGGAAGGGGACCTGATCGCCGCTGGTGAGGTCATAGGGCATCAGGTGAAAGTCCGGCTGGTTGCTGTCCGTTGGCGGTGCGGTGGTCACATTG